>NZ_JBGQOI010000012.1:0-192282 GCF_052113765.1 Pseudomonas sp. W22_MBD1_FP4
GCGGTGTTCTCGACGATGGTAGTCGGCGTGACAGCAATTACTGGGACGTCGTTAACCAGGGTCACGGTCGGTTGACCTGTGCCAGTGGAATTCAGGCCTTCAACGTCAGTAACGGTCAGGTCGATCTTCGGCAGCTGGTTACCAGCGTTAACGAAGTCAGCACCTTTTTCAGTCAGTACAACGTTGTTGCCGGAGATGGCGTAGTAACCGTCAGCGTTGGTGCCAGCGGTGAAGCTGATGTTCAGGTTTTCGCGCGGAGTTTCTTCGTCTTTGGCGACGAAGGTACCGGCGACGGTGCCTGCTTCAGCGGTGTTCTCGACGATGGTGGTCGGCGTGACAGCAATCACCGGAACATCGTTAACCAGCGTTACGGTCGGTTGACCGGTACCGGTTGAATTCAGGCCTTCAGGGTCAGTGACGGTCAGGTCGATCTTCGGCAGCTGGTTACCCGCGTTAACGAAGTCAGCACCTTTTTCGGTAAGGACTACGTTGTTGCCGGAGATGGCGTAGTAGCCGTCAGCGTTGCTGCCAGCGGTGAAGCTGATGGTCAAACCATCGCGCGGGGTTTCTTCGTCTTTGGCAACGAAGGTACCAGCGACGGTGCCCGCCGCCGCCGTTTCTTCAACAATGGTGTTAGCCGTGATTTCAATCACGGGCACATCGTTGACCAGGGTCACGGTCGGCTGGCCAGCAGCGTTGGAGTTGAGGCCTTCGGGATCGGTAACCGTCAGGTCGATCTTCGGCAGTTGGTTGCCGGCGTTGACGTAGTCCGCGCCCTTCTGCGTCAGCACAACGGTGTTGTCGACGATGGCGTAGTAGCCATCCTTGTTGTTGTCACCCGTAAACGTGACGGTCAGTTGGCCAGCCGGTGTTTCTGCATCGCTGATAACAAACGTGCCCGCCACAGTGCCCGCGACTGCGGTGTTTTCGACCAGGGTCGTGCCCGTCACGTCGATCAGCGGCGCATCGTTGACCGGTGTGATTGTGATCGTCAGCGTGCTGCTGGAACCGGTGTTGGTGGTGTATTCGATCTGCGGCACTTCGCCGCTGTAATCCTTGACCGGGGTAAACACGTATGCGCCATCAGCACCGATGGTGATGGAACCAATGCCTTGGATGTCGGCAGTCTGGCCGGCGTTGTAGGTCGTGTTGCCCACTTTGAAGGTAGCGACAGCCAACTGGTTATCGATGTCGCTGTCGTTGCTCAGCACATTGCCGGTCGCGACGCTATCTTCGACGATAGTGTTGGTATCGGCGACCAACACGCTTGGATCATCCACAGCGACCACAGTGGAAGTGGCCGGCTCAGGATTGATTGCAAGGTTTTCGTAGTTACCGCCAGTCGCTTCGGTGATCGTGACGCTGACGGCCAGGTTCTTGCCATCAGCCAGGTTGGCAGGCGTATCGGCAGTGACCGTGCCGGTGGTTTTACCGGCCTCAATGGTGATGGTCAGGTCGTTGGACAGTTTGATCACAACGTCGGTCTGCGCCGCGTTGGTCACCGTCGCGGTGTAGACAATCTGGCCGCCTTCATTCACCGACGGGGTCGCGGTCAGGGTGACGGTGGTGGTGTCGATGGTGTCAGCGATCTGCGTGACTGCTGGCGCCGGGTCGGTGGTGATGATCAGGTTGCCGCCGCCGGAGGTCCCGGCGATGGTGGCGGAGATCGACGAGGCGTCCAGGTAAGGCGTGTCATTACCGGCGAAAGTGACGTTCAGCACGCCCGAGGTCTGGCCCGCGGCGATCACAACGGAGAGGCCGTTGGACAAGGTGACGGTCAGGTCGCTGGTCGGTGCCTGGGTGATGAATACGGTGTAAACGACTACGCCACCGGCTTCGGTGATGCTCGGCGTGGCGGTCAGGGTAATGGTGACGTTGCGCGGATCTACGCCGTTGTTGTCGGCACCGGTTTGGGTCGTGCCTACGGCGTCACCGGCATTCAAGCCGGTCGTTGGGTAACCAATGGTGGGGTCAACCACGCCTGCTGTGGCTTCCAGCACAACAAAACTGTGACCGCCACCCGCGGCGCCGTCTGCGCCTGCGGAGGTCGGGCCGGCAGCGGTGGCTTCGAGGTCTTGGGTAGGGTCAGCGCCGGCAGCGATGGCTTGCTGCAGTTCGGCAACGGACGGTGCAGCTTGAGCAGTGGCAGCACTGAGGTCGGTGACCGAGTCAGGAGCGTTCGCGCTCCACTGAGTGTCGCGACCCAGGTCGATGACGCGGCCGTCGGCCAGTTCCAGCGACACGGCACCCGAAGCACCGGTATCGACCTGCTCCCCTGCAAACAGGCGATCCCCTTCTACAAGCAGGCGGCGAATCCCTTCCGGGGAAACTGCGAACACTTGACCGACAATGCTTTTGACGACCGCAACGCTGCTCATAAAAGACTCTCCGTGTATTACCGTCAGGGGGTATCCATCAAGGTGACCGGCCGTCTCATGGGTGCCGATTCAATAGCTGGAGTACGTAGTTTCTAAGTAAGAAATTTGGCGTCAATATTTTGTTGTTCCGTCAGGAGAATTACTTTTCCGTCAAGGTATTGACCTATTGGGCGTCATCCTAAACAATCCGCCCAGTAATGTCACATTGATATTTAAACGGCCTCGCGACTTTCTGTTTGCGCCCTCCGGCGCCCTAGAAAAACGGGCATTTCGAGTTGCCACTCCAATGCAATATTCCAAGTTTGTTGCGGTTTTTCAGGCAACCAATCCCCGGGGAAACATCAGAATGCGTTTGCACCTTCTTAAAGCTGTGCCTTTTGCTCTAGCCGCCAGTTTCGTCCAGGCTCAGACCCTGCCCGAAGCCATGCAAGATGCCGTGAAAAACCACCCGGAGATCCAGGCCGCAATCAATGCGCGCATTGCTGCTGACTATCAGGTCAGAGAGGCGCAGGGCGGTTACCTGCCTAAAGTCGACCTGCTGGGCGGCTATGGCCGTGAAAGCTCGGACAACACCTCGACCCGCGCCGCCAGCAACAGCCACGATTGGAAAACCCTGAACCGCGGCGAATCGACCATCCGCCTGCAACAAAATTTGTTCCAGGGCTTTGGCACCATCAATGAAGTCGGCCGCCAACAAGCCACCGCCAATTCCCGTGGGTATGCGCTGCTCAATACTTCCGAGCGCACTGCACTGACCGTTGCTCAGGTTTATCTGGATGTCTTGACCCGTCGCGAGATGGTGCAGTTGGCAGAAGACAATCTGAAGAGCCACGAACGCATTTTTGACCAGATCAAACTGCGCACCAGCCGTGGCGTCGGAAGAATGGCGGACATGGACCAGGCTGAAGCCCGACTGGCTCAGGCGCAAAATAACCTGATCACCGAGCAGACCAACCTCGCTGACGCCAACACCAACTACCTCAGCGTTGTCGGCAAAGAGCCCGACCAACTGGAACGCCCACTGGGCGTGGTGACCCTGCTGCCAGCCAGCCTGGAAGACGCGCGCCGCCAGATGATTGCTGACAGCCCGGTGCTGCGCTCGGCCGAATCGGACATCGCCGCTGCCGAAAAGCAGTACGAAGCCGCCAAGTCGACCTTCTACCCGCGCTTTGATGCAGTGCTGCAACGCTCGGCCAACAACAACATCGGCGGCGAAGAGGGCCATGACAATGGCTACTCCGCGATGCTGAACATGCAGTTCAACCTGTATAACGGCGGCAGCGACAAGGCCAGCCTGCAGTCCAAGGCTTCCCAGGCCACCCAGGCGCTGGATATCCGCAACAACGCCTTGCGTCAGTTGAACGAAGAATTGGGCCTGGCGTGGAACGCTTACAACAACGCCAGCCAGCAAGTGCCGATCGCGCAGCAGTACGTCGACCGCAGCACCAAAGTGCGCACCTCGTACCAGCAGCAGTTCAGCCTCGGTGAGCGTACACTGCTCGACTTGCTCGACAGCGAGAACGAACTGTTCACCGCTCAGCAACGTTTGGCGCAGATCAAAAGCCTCTACGTTTACACCCAGTACCGTATTAAGGCCGACATGGGCCAATTGCTGAGAAGTCAGGGCGTAGTCGCTCCGATGGCATCAGTTGTGCAAAACGATATTAAACCGTCGGTAAACCTGCCAGGGATGAACTGATTCTTGACGGCGTTGGACCACACAACCGTTTAAGAGAGAGTCAGCTTGGATTCCGAAATAGGTTTGGCGCCACTTCACCATGACCCGCGCGCTCAGCATGACGACCCATTGCTAGATGGGTTGTTGGCTCTCTGTTCGCTGCATTACAAGCCTGCCAGTCGGGCCATGCTGACCACCGGCCTGCCCTTAGCGGGGCAGCGCCTGAGCCCGGATTTGCTGCCGCGCGCAGCAGCCCGGGCGGGTTTGCAGGGGCGTTTGCTGCAGCGCAAGCTGGAGCAGATCCCGTCCATCGCATTGCCGGCCTTGTTGCTATTAAAGGAAGGACGCAGTGCGGTGCTGTTGGGATGGGAGGGTGATACCGCCCGCCTGCTGCTCAGCGAAAGCGACGGCGGCGAAGTCCAGGTCACCCGTGAGGCGCTGACTCAGGATTACAGCGGTCGGGTTTTCTTCGCCCAACCGCAGCATAAATTTGACGTCACCAGCGGCACGCTGATCCCCCGCGCACGTTCGTGGTTCAAAGACACCCTCAAACGCTCCCGCTGGCTGTACGCCGACGCTATCGCCGCAAGCCTGGTGATCAACCTGATTGCCCTGGCTGCGCCGTTGTTTGTCATGAACGTGTACGACCGCGTGGTGCCGAACCAGGCCACCGCCACCCTGTGGGTGCTGGCCATCGGTATTTGTGGCGCCTACCTGTTCGACCTGTTGCTCAAGAGCATGCGCAGTCTGTGCCTGGACCTGGCGGGCAAGAAAACCGACCTGATCATTTCCGCGACGCTGTTCGAGCGCATCGTGGGTATGTCGATGAAAATGCGCCCGGCGCGCGTCGGCAGCTACGCCTCCAACATCCACGAGTTTCAGGGGATGCGCGACTTCCTCACCTCCCTGACCCTTGCCAGCCTGATCGACTTGCCCTTTACCCTGATCATCCTCGGCGTGATCGCGCTGTTGGGGGGCCACTTGGTGTGGATTCCCATCGTCGCCTTCCCACTCGCCCTGGGCATCGGCCACTTCCTGCAAAAACCGCTCACGGCAACACTTGAGCGCACCATGGCCCTGGGTGCCGAGCGTCAATCGAGCCTGATCGAGACCCTCGCCGGGCTGGACGCGGTAAAGGTCAACAACGCCGAAAGCGAACGTCAGTACCAGTGGGAACAAACCATTGGCACCCTCAGCCGCCTGGAACTGCGAGTCAAAGTGCTGTCCGGCCTGGCGATGAACATCACTTTGCTGATCCAGCAAGTGGCGGGCGTGGCGATGATTATCTTCGGCGTGTACCAAATCATCGATGGCACCCTCAGCATGGGCGGCCTGGTGGCGTGCTACATGCTCAGCGGCCGTGCGCTTGGCCCCTTGGCCCAGCTGTCGGGCCTGCTGACGCGCTACCAGCAAGCCAAGGTGACGATGGTCTCGGTGGACCAGATGATGGAACTGCCGCAGGAACGCAACTTCGACGAACGCCCGCTTAGCCGCAAAACCCTGCAAGGCGCGATGACGTTCCGCGAGGTCGACTTTACCTACCCGAACCAGCAAACCCTGGCTCTGCGCGGGATCAACCTGAATGTTCGTCCCGGCGAGAAAATCGGCATCATCGGCCGCAGCGGCTCGGGCAAAAGCTCGCTGGCCAAGCTGCTGGTCGGCCTGTATCAGCCGGACTCCGGCTCGTTGCTGGTGGACGGCGTAGACATCCGCCAGATCGACGTCAGCGAATTGCGCCACAACATCGGCTACGTCGCCCAGGACATCCAACTGCTGGCCGGCACCTTGCGTGACAACCTGGTCTCGGGCGCGCGCTACGTGGACGATGAGATGGTGCTGCAAGCCGCAGAACTCGCCGGCGTGCATGAGTTCGCCAGGCTGCACCCACAAGGTTACGAGCTGCAAGTGGGCGAGCGTGGGCAGAACCTCTCCGGCGGTCAACGCCAGAACGTTGCCCTGGCCCGTGCGCTGCTGCTGAACCCGCCGATTCTGCTGCTGGACGAACCCACCAGCGCTATGGACAACACCGGTGAAGAGCGCCTCAAACAGCGCTTGCAGTCGGTGATCGAAAACAAGACGGTGATTCTCGTCACCCACCGTGCTTCGCTGTTGAGCCTGGTAGATCGCCTGCTGGTGATCGACCGTGGCCAGATCCTCGCAGACGGTCCAAAAGCGGCCGTTATGGAAGCGCTGAAAAAGGGGCAGATCAGTGTTGCTTAAGTCCGGCCCAGGCCGTTGGAAAGACGTCATCTTCCGCTACTTCAAGGGCAGCGACTCGCTCGATGATCAACCACTGCCCGAAGTCGAAAAGGCGCTGATCGACGACGCACCACGCATCGTGCGCCTGACCATCTGGGCCGTGATCGGCTTCTTCGTGTTCCTGCTGCTGTGGGCACACTTCGCGATCATCGACGAAGTGACCAAGGGCGAAGGCAAGGCGATCCCCTCGTCGCGCATCCAGAAGATCCAGAACCTGGAGGGCGGCATCGTTGCCCAGATTTACGTGCACGAAGGCCAGATCGTCGAAGCCGGCGCGCCGCTGATTCGCTTGGATGACACCCGATTTGCCTCCAACGTCGGCGAAACCGAAGCCGACCGCGTGGCCATGGAACTGCGCGTGGAGCGTCTCAGCGCGGAAGTCGATAACCGCCCGCTGAACATCACCGATGCCGCACGCAAAGCCGTGCCTAACCAGGCCTCGAACGAAGAGTCGCTGTACCTTAGCCGCCGCCAACAACTGGCCGATGAGATTGGCGGGCTGCAACAGCAACTGCTGCAACGCCAGCAAGAGCTGCGCGAATTCAGCTCCAAGCAGGAGCAATACCGCAACAGCCTGAACCTGCTGCGCCAGGAGATCGGCATGTCCGAGCCACTGGTACAGCAAGGCGCAATCTCCCCGGTAGAAGTGCTGCGCCTCAAACGCTCGGAAGTTGAAACCCGCGGCATGCTCGACGGCACCACCCTGGCCATCCCCCGCGCCCAAGCGGCGATCAACGAAGTGCAGCGCAAGGTCGACGAAACACGCGGCAAATTCCGCAGCGAAGCCCTGGCCCAGCTGAACGAAGCCCGCACCAACCTGAGCAAGGCTCAGGCAACGTCCAAAGGCCTGGAAGACCGCGTCAGCCGCACCATGGTCACCTCGCCCGTGCGCGGTATCGTCAAGCAGATGCTGGTCAACACCGTCGGCGGCGTGATCCAGCCCGGCAGCGACATGGCCGAAGTCGTCCCACTGGACGACACTCTCCTGGTCGAAGCGAAAATCCGCCCACAAGACATCGCCTTCCTGCACCCCGGCCAGGAAGCCATGATCAAATTCACCGCCTACGACTACACCATCTACGGCGGCCTCAAAGGCAAACTCGAAACCATCGGTGCCGACACCGTGATGGATGAAGAGAAGAAAAACACCTTTTACATCATCAAACTGCGCACCGACCGCAGCCACCTGGGCACCGATGAGAAGCCCTTGCTGATCATCCCCGGCATGGTGGCGTCGGTGGACATCATCACCGGCAAGAAGAGCATCCTGAGCTACCTGCTCAAACCGATCATCAAATCCCGTGCAGAGGCAATGCACGAGCGTTGATTCTTGGCGGGTGACGCGCAGAAATGTGGGGAGATTTGCGAAAACTTGGGTTTTCGCAAAAATAGTCAGATTTCAGGGGTTTACAGAACCTTTTCAGTCGCTATAATCGTCGCCCTAACACGCCGGTATAGCTCAGTTGGTAGAGCAACTGACTTGTAATCAGTAGGTCCCGGGTTCGACTCCTGGTGCCGGCACCATACAAGGTTCCAGAGAAGGCTTTCAAAATCTCTGGAATCCCCGAAAAACCCGCCTTCTGGCGGGTTTTTTCGTTTTGGCGTTCCGTGGACTCCGCCAAAACCTTATGGATACCAGCGATTTTAGGGGTGAGGTAGTTAGATAAAGAGGGAGTGTTCTTAAAGCGCACACCACGGCTCCGCTCTCCGACGCAGCTTGCCGCTTGGCAAAACCTACATACCGCGCCTACAAGCTTTTCGACGGCGATGGCCTCTACCTCCTCCTAGTCCAACCCAATGGCCGCAAAGGCTGGCGGCTCCGTTACGTCAAACCTGACGGACGGGAAGGACTGACCTCGTTCGGCAACTACCCCGTCATCGGCCTCGCCGATGCGCGTCGCAAGCGCTTGGAGGTCAAGCGAATGCTGGCGGATGGCATTGATCCCATACAGACCAAGCACCAAGCCAAGGCGGAAGCCGTGATCAAAGGCAGAACCTTTGAAAGCGTTGCGCTGGACTGGCACACGGAAATGTCGGCCAAGTGGGCACCAGGCCACTCCAAGACTGTGATGAGCCGCCTCAAAACCCACGTATTCCCGCTGATTGGCGCACGCGCCATTGTTGATCTCGACACCCATGACCTTATGCAGCCCTTGGAAGCGATCAAGAAGCGCGGAACGATCGACGTTGCTTTAAGGGTACAAAACTACCTGCAGAGCATCATGCGCGAGGCAAAGCGCCTTCGGCTTATCACCATAAACCCTGCTTACGATCTCGAAGGCTCGATCAAAGCCCCGCGGGTGGTACATCGCCCCGCTCTACCCTTATCGCGACTGCCGGAGCTGCAAGAGCGGATCGACACCTATAAAGGCCGGGCACTTACCCGTCTGACGGTGATGCTGTCGCTGCATGTGTTTGTACGCTCCAGCGAGCTGCGTTTCGCACGCTGGAGCGAGTTCGACCTCAAGCGCGGCACTGGGAGATACCGGACACTCGACCCGCGTTGGAGGGAGTACCCTTTTCCACAAGGGGTACGAAGATGGCAGGGGATATCCATTTAGTACCCTTATCACCGCAAGCAGTGGCACTACTCGAAAAAATCCATGCACTCACGGGTAAATTCGCATTGGTCTTCGCAGGTGATGCCAAACCCTGGAAACCCATGTCCGAAAATACCGTGAACAACGCGCTACGGACGATGGGATACAACACCAAAATCGATATCTGCGGGCATGGGTTTCGTTCGATGGCCTGTAGCGCACTGATCGAGTCAGGACTGTGGTCCGAGACCGCCATTGAAAGGCAAATGAGCCACAAGGAACGCAACAACGTCCGCGCCGCTTACATTCACAAGGCTGAGTTCATCGAGGAGCGCAGGCTGATCATGAACTGGTGGAGCCGGTACCTGGAGGCCAACCGGCAAGAGCGTGTCACTCCACACGAATTCGCGAACCAGACCGGAGCGAACGTCACTCGCCTAAAAGCAAAACGTGGCGTAACCGAGTAAACGCTCGGTCTTCATATCTCAGTGATCCGCTTGTCCACGCGGGTCCATCCAAACAGGGCTGCAAAACCGCCCTGCTTGGATGGACCTCACTTAAAAAATCTAAAGCCCGGGCAACTGTCTGTGGAAAACCACAGATTTCCACCGGTGGATAATTTCATCCACAGCCGCAGAACTCCCAAAAATTCGAGCCTTGACCCGAATTATCCACAGGCGTAGAAAAGATCGGGCAAAGCGCTGTCGTTGACAGCACCCCAGGTAGCCAGAACCTTTAAGGCTACGCCACACCGTGGTGGTTCTCCCAAAGTGCGATTAGCGTCCGGCGGCTCGCACGGTCACAGCGACGTGATGGACGCCTACTTTTACCAGTGAGCCCACTGCGGCAACTCATCCTCTTTCATAGCTGCCCTGCAGCAACCTATTCGCTTGGCCATTTCGTTGCGCCAACCTGCGCCCGTCTCTTTCTCCCGGAAAGAGACGGGCGCTCCTACCGCTGCTGCAGCCCAACTCGTAAAAGGCTTTGCGGCATTCCCCCTCGTGACAATCGGCGTGACAAACACCGAAGTCACCAGCAACAGCGATGCAGATGATGGTGCCGCAGCCCAGGGAATGGACTGCACCTGACTGACAGTCAGGCATGCCCCGGTCATAGCATCACTGCCTTCACCCGACTCAGGTTCTCGCGGCGTTGGTCTCGTCAGCCAGCGCAGCCCCCACCCGCCCACCTCTTCGGAGGTGTTCAGGAGGCCAGATCATGAGATGCCCAAGCTCCCGGTCGTAAAGAGCCGCCAGTCCCGCGTTAGTGGACAACCCTCACAGGTCGCAGGGGCCTCGATCCCTGATAACACTCAACATTCGTGGCGGGATGACGTGGGGAAGAGATTGGCAATTTTTGGAGGATGGCTATGCAACTGCGCGAAGACCAAGGACCATCACCTCCCTTGCTCCAACGGCAGATATCCCCCCTTGCACTAACCATGGAGCGAAGCCCACTGGCGTGTCCCGCCCTGCCGTGCCTAAGCAGAGACCCCGAAAGACGGAGATGCCATTGAGCGCCAAGTGATCATCGGCTCCCGGTCGTCCGCTGCGACAGGACAGAGCGGAGACATCGGTACCCCGCTCCTGGTCTGCGTTGGGGAGCTCATCCCGTTTGGGCCTGCTGGCGCTAATGGCGACGGATTCTGCGGGAATCGGCATTTCAAAAGACCTGGTACAGGTCTGGTTCACCACACTGAATTTATGGCTCAGGCACCTCCCCTGACTGCCATTCTTCACCAGAAAAGCTGAGTCGTAAGCTAATGTTAATTTCCCGATCGGGAAAAAATGTACAATAGGTAGAAATAGCTAACCAAATTGTTTTTGGACATTCATCATGGCTTTCGTCGGTTCTTGTGCCTTAATTGGTAGCACTGTGGCAACGTCGCGAAAAGCTTTGCATATGACGCAGCGTCAGCTGGCAGACACTGCGGGTGTGGGAGTGCGGTTTATTGTTGACCTAGAAGCTGGTAAAGAAACAGTCAGGATGGGATTGGTTTTAGTTGTTCTTTCCGTTTTAGGGATGAATATAAACTTGGAGAAGGCGGGTTGCCCCCCCATTAAAGATAGTGGCATAGGGGGAGTGAATGGCTAGTTACATCTCAGGCACTAAGGACCGCATCTTCATAAACCCTACTTTAGGGTGTGACTCTAACTGCTCCTATTGTTATTTAGGAACACAAGGTCTAGATATTGGAAAAAAAACCATAAGTCCCAAAAGTGCTGAGTTTCTGATTGAATGTCTGCTTGCTTTCCCGGGTTTTAGAAAAGGTAAGGAAGGGACAGTCATCTCTATTGGATGCTACTCAGAGTGCTGGAGTTCCGCTAATATCGCCGTCACAAAAGATTTTATAAAAGCAGCACTTGATTTTTTAAATCCGATACAGTTCGCGACCAAACGCTCGGTGCGCACTACTCAGCTAGCAGATATTTTTCCGTTAATACAGTGGAGCGGGCAGCTATCTCTATTTATATCATGCTCAACAATATCTCAGTGGCGCACCTATGAAAAAGGAACATCAAAACCCCAAGATAGATTCAGAGAAATAACCGAACTGCTGTCGAACGGCTTAAAGGTTTGCATTTACATTAAGCCTGTACTAGATAGCGTTACAATAAATGATTTGGATTTATTCGCCAATGTGATAGATCGCACTGGCTGCTCTGTAGTTGTCGGCGACATATTTAATTTTACATCATCCAACAGTAGGCCAGATTTGATTAAGGCGCCAATTCCTTCAACTGGACTCTATGTGTGCGCTAGCAATGACATGGAATACATTTTAAACTTCTTTCGTGCGAAAAAGTATATCTGTTATAATAACAGTGTCGAAGCCATTAATTTCTGGAGGTCCGAATGAACGCAAACAACGAAATTATATATGTAAAAGACAGAATCAATGAGATTGAAGGGAAAGACTTCCCTACAGCAATTTCCTCATTCTCTGACCCCCAGAACTTAATTGTAGCGCTGCTCGGCTCTTTAGGGTTTGACTCCGTTTCTTACGACCAGAAAAATACTGAATACCATTATTACTCAATGATTCAATCTCAGAGAGTTGATTTGGTTGTATTTGATACCAGGTCGCGGAGCTTGAGTGGGCATGCCGTATCTGACTTAGAAGCGGCTTTTTCTATAGTGAAGGCTATTGAGGGCTCTCTTAGTGACGCAATGTATTTTCCTCCGGACCTGAGAAAGAAAGCGGTTGATTCCGTAATAAGTGATGCAGGTGTTGATGAAGATTTTTTTAAGAAAGTCTTGGCGAGCTGGAAAACATATAAGTGAACGCTATGAGTGACGTGCTTTCAGGACTAAATACATTTTCAGGCGCGTTCTTTTCTGCAGCCGTACTTGCGATACTTGCGCTAGGGGGAATTCTGACTCTCCTAGAGTGGAGTGGTTTTTTACCTCAGGCTTTGTCGAGGTTTTTGCTACGAAATAGAGTCAGGGAGCTTAAAGACATTCTAAAAGATATGGGAGTAGACTTTTCCGAACAAAAAAAATTACGATTTCGATCGAAGCTTGCTTCATATTTTGATGGAAATTCCGACATTGCTTCCGAAGTAAAAAAAATTATAGCCAAACACTTGAGGAAAGGAGACTTTAAAGTTGGCCGCATTTCTGACTTTAAAATTAAGGACTTCGCCGATTTGATGTCCGCCTCGTGTGACCCGAAAGAGGCAGTATTGATTGCTAGATGCCTAAGCACATATTTGAAAAATAATATCTCTGAGTTTAGTGCTGACTCTTTCGACTTCGTAGCATGCCCGAAGAGTGGCTCGCCATTTATCGCTTATGAGTTTGCTAAAATCTTGCAAAAACCACTGGTATTGCACGATTGTCACGAGGAAAAGTACCGAGTGGACGACCCCACACTAAGTGCCCTATCGAAAATTGATTATGGATTCGATCTAAGGCCAGGCATGGTTGGCTTGGTCGTAGACGATAGCACTACTGGCGGAAGGAAAGTCTGCTCACTGGTGAGCGATCTGCGTCACTTCGGCTGCGTAATTGGCGACTGCCTTGTGGCCTTTGAACCACAAGGGAAAAATGGGAAGAATCTTCTTTTATCAAATGGCGTTAGACTTCATTCGATTGTTAAGCGGTGACGTATGGGAAAGATAATTGCGATCGAAGGTATTGATGGTAGTGGTAAAAACACTCAGTCAAACAAAATCCTTCAAGGCTTTTTAGATAACGGCTTTAAGTGCGAGAAAATGTCTTTCCCACGATATGGAGAGACGTTTTTCGGCCGTGAAGTTGGGCGCTACCTAAATGGGGAATTTGGTACTCTCGAGTCCATTAGCCCTAAGCTTTCGGCAATGCTGTATGCTGGCGATAGATACGAGTCTAGAGATGATATTCTAAGCAAGATTGCCGGCAACGGAATTCTTATTTGTGACCGTTATGTTTATTCTAACGTCGCCCATCAAAGCGCAAAACTTTCAACTGAAGCCCGTGATGAAATTTCGCAATGGATTGAAGAGTTAGAATTCAAGATCTACAAGTTACCCAAGCCAGACCTGACAATCTTTCTCGACGTCCCCCCGGAAGTTTCAGGAAACTTGATCCTTAAAAAAGAGCTAAGGGATTACACCGATAAAAAGAAAGACCTTCACGAAGAAGACGAAAGCTACCTTGAGAAAGTTTATCATGTCTTTAAAAAACTTGCCTGTGAAACGCCCGATTGGATTATAATTGACTGCTTTGAGAACGGTTTATTACTTGGCGAAAATGAGATTTATGAAAAAATCAGAACGGAGCTAATAAAGAGAGATTTTTACAGTTGACTTGACCTATTGAGAAATTTCTACGATTCCAAAGTTAGCTGAGGGCGCGCAGATTTCTGTATGTTAACTAAATATGCGCCCCTAACCCCACCTATATTAGGATGGGGTTTAAATTGCTTGAAATCAATGGCAAGCCATTAAAGCACTGGCAGTGCATCACGATGCCTACAATGGAATGTTTAAGGTCTATAATTATGTAGTAGTTAAGGTTGCGCAAATAGGGATCGCATGTATTAGGATGTACCTAGGCCGCAACTCCTGCCCGGAAAGCTGCGTGGTACTCGTCCGGCCAACTCACCCTCCGAGCTCCGAGCATTGAGGACGATGGTGTTCGCGTATTTTTAAGCAGACGCGATCGCCCTTATTGCCAGTTTTTTTGCGCCAATGAAGCTCTTATCCGAAGCCGTTCAAAGCTCAGGTGGTTTGGGCTTTGTACGAAATACCGAGAAACCCCATCGCCCCTCCTCGAAAGCTGAGATTCTGTGGGGCCTGCAGCCATCTACGGAAAGGAATTCCGTGATGGCAAAGCGCTATGAACTTAGATGAGATCTGGACTGTGGTTACCGATCTCTTCACCGAACCCGACGGCAGGGAACGGCGACCCCACTCGTGACAATCGGCGCAGAAAACAGTGTTGTTTCTGAGAGCGGGTTACCACACCGGTAGCCGAAGTCTGACTTTAAGAAGCCTAAGTATGCGGCTAAGCGACCATTTCTTTCGGAGCATCAGAGGTTCTCACCGCAGCCACTATGTCGTCTGCAGAATCATGCCTGCCATCAGTAAGCCGCTCCAATTCGAGTTGGAGATTTTTATTTAAAAAATCGTGCTTCAACTCAAACTCAGTAAAAATCTCACTCCATCTAAATGCGTACACTCGATACTCACCAATAAACATCAATCCAGGCTCACCATGATTTTTATGACTCTTTATCTGGCTTTCAATATAACCAGTTGAATCAAATTGATTTCCTATCAAATAAAATCTCCAATCCATATTTGAACCGTTAAACTGATCAATTGATCTAATTACCTGATAATAATCATAAACTTGATCAAACTCTTTCTTGCCCAGTCGTATATTCGTAGGATGCTTTAGCTCTAGAACTATATTTTCTACTATGTTTTGTTTCTTCCCTTGCCTAACAAGAAACAAATCCATTTCTCTGTTTTTGCTCTCGTGATCAACTGTATCCTTACTACCTATACCATGCAGCAAATATGTATATCGGCGTAAAGCTTCTTCAAATTTGGGCTCAGCGGCGGTTAGAAGTTGGTACTCCTCACCTATAAGCCAGTAATTTTTCTCCATCATCTTCTGCAGGTGCGGGACTTCTCCGGCATACATATTCGGATCAAATACCAGTTTTTTAAATTCCGCAACAGACTTATATCGATCACTTATCAACTCAATGGTATTTACTATCGATGACATTTTGGTTGTTTGCAGTTGACGCGCAAAGCGCTCCCTCTCCCCTGAGGACAAATCTATTACACCGTCAAGTATTTTGAATAAATCCTCAACCTCACCACTGTCGACAATTAACGATATAAACCTTATGAAGGTCACCTTTTGAGTAGGGTTCAAGTTGGAAAATATTTTTGGCTCTACCTGATAAAGTTGAGTAATGATCTCTTTCAGATCTTCATGTCGTGCTAGTTCCCAATTATTCTTCGAATTAAATTCAGGAAAGTAGCCTTTAGCCTCGAACTCTTCTACTAGCTTCTTGGCATGATCGACAATGAAAGGTTTACGCTTAGCTCTCAAGAATGAATTAACGCTCTTTATCAGCTCCTTGAATTCTTCAGATTGATCCGTCCGAGGGGATAACAGATCAATTTGCCCGCCTTCCTTCCCAACACTAAAATCTTTGAAGTAATCACTAACCACAAAAACACTATGATAAAACTCATCACCTTTATTATTCAGGGTCGTCGGGCGTGAATACTTAAAGCTACCCACAAGATCTGAACAATAGAATCGGGAGAAGTGGCGATTCAATTTCTTAGACCACCTTACAAACTTAATATCAAAGAGGCAGTCAGCAATATTTAGAGTAAATTCCTCTGAATCTCTAACGAGCGACTCACAGGGTATATCATTGCCATTAATACGAATCGCGAAACCTTGATCTCTTTTCAGCTCCAACAGCCATGCGAAATCCTTAATCAGGTATGAAGTCAACTCATCCTTAATGTAAGACTCGGACAGGCCGATAATATTTTCAAAACTAACACACGTGCCTACCTCTCTACCGGAAACTTTTTCCTCAGAGGAGAAGCTGTAGTTGTCAATGTCATCATCGCTTACTTTTATTTCATACTCATATACTTCATCACCGCTGGCATATCGAGTCCTCCATATTGCTCTTTGTGCAAAATGGAAAAAGGTCAAGCGTCCAAGGCCATTTTTACCATGTACAAGTGAGTGCTGCACCTCAAGATCTCTTTTTTCAGAAGAGAGAATAGGTTTAAACTTATTCTCAACCTGAAGGTGTGGAATTCCCGATCCATTGTCGTGTACAGCGAGATATTTGACACCCCCCAGATCATCAACTTCGTATCTAACATCAACAGAAGTCGCACCGGCATCAAAGCCATTCCATATATATTCAGCTACAGCCCTATAAGGCTTGATAGCCTTAAGCCTATTTTTAATCCCTTTTGCTTTGACTTCAACTTTGGCCATTATCCCCGCCTTACACTCTCACTAACATAGACAACATAGCAACAACGTTATGTGCGTGCAAATATAGCACCACCTTAAAGTCTTGGCCACACCTACACTTAACAACTACAACTCCGCTATCCTTCTCTAGGCATGTAGAAATACGCACCGCTACATAAAGATGCAATAGAATTGCGGAATTCGATAGTAATTAATCTGTTGGGCGGACAATGTAAATATTCCCCTCGGCAGCTTAAGTTGATCATATCCGGGATGTTCAGAAAGAAGAAAAGGATATTTTTAGGGATAGCCTGGCGATTATTATAATAATTAATCTATTAACATCATACGGTTACCGCACTTTTTCGACTCCTGGTGCCGCACCATACAAGGTTCCATAGAAAGCTTTCAAAATCTCTGGAACCCCCGAAAAACCCGCCTTCTGGCGGGTTTTTTCGTTTTGGCGTTCCGTGGACTCCGCCAAAATCTTATGGATACCAGCGATTTTAGGGGTGAGGTAGTTAGATAAAGAGGGAGTGTTCTTAAAGCGCACACCACTGCCCCGCTCTCCGATTCGGCTTGCCGTTCAGCCAAGTCCACCGCCGCACCTAGCTTTTAGACGACGACGGCCGCGCCATATAAGACAAAGCCCCTGTAGAAATGCAGGGGCTTTGTTGTTTCTGGAGTTCCACCCTGATCAGCCTGAACCTGCCATCGGCGGGCAGCAGATCAAAGTGCCCCTATCCCGTCGTTCCCGCTTTTTCGGTATAACCAATTCCCTCGCGTTGTGAACGGACCTCTATGAACGCTTTGAAGTTGATCTTCCTACTGGTGATTTTCCCGTTGCTGCTGACGGCCCTGGGTGGCTGGGAGCGCCAGCGGGCGGAGTCCGCTACCGCGGCGTCGATTGATTACCAGCGCCACCTCGTTACTTATAAACAACAGTTGCAAGAGGTGGCGGCCATGCAACCTGTGCCCACCGCTGATGCGCCAGAGGGGCTGATCAGCGTTCAGGAAGCCATCGCTCGACTGGAAAGAAACGAAGCTGAATTGCCCACTGCGCAACGCGTCAATCATGCACGGCGCGTCATCGCGCTCTGGGTGATGGGCCTGGGACTGGTCGCCGCTTTGATTGGTGTAACCGCATTGCTTGCTACGCACTGGGCGGGACGACGTGCGCAGCAATCGCGCGAAACATTGTTGCAGGTGTTCTCCATCGGCAGCCGATCGTTGCCCTACGTGCTGGTGAGCCATGTGGTGGCAATGGCGGCGACCGTGGCCTTGGCGTTGAGCTACGAAGGCTTGGCGATGTGGCATGTCGGCCGGCTGGGTAGTGGCGAGGTCAAGCTGATGGCGGTGCTGGGGGTGATTGCGGCGTTTTGCTTGTATTCGATCTGGCAGTTGCTTAAACAGTTGCGCCACATGCTGGGGATGTTCACGCCTGAACCGCTGGAGATGTTCGGGCAGGTGGTGACGCCCGAGCAGGCGCCGGGGTTGTGGCGCCATGTGAACGAAGTGGCGGGCAAACTCGGCGCGCTGCCACCGGACCATATTGTGGTGAGCCTGGCTCAGGGCTTTTACGTGACGTCCAGCGAGGCCACTGTGCAACCGGCGAACACTTCGCTGCAGGGGCGCACCTTGCATGTGCCGCTGTTGTTCCTGGGCCTGTTGAGTCGCGAGGAAGTCGGCGCGGTGATCGGCCATGAGCTGGCGCACTTTGCTGGGAAAGACACGGAATACAGCCTGCGTTTTTTGCCGATCTACGACGGGGTTAATCGCAGCCTGGAAGCGCTGTTGAACACGATGCTGGCCAGCGATGTTATCCAGGGATGGCTGATGCGGCCGTCGTTCATGTTCGGTGTGTTTTTCATGCAGCGCTTTGATGACGCGGTTAACCACTGGAGCCGTGAGCGCGAATTGCTGGCGGATGCGGCCGGTGCGCGACTGGTAGGCAGTACAGCTGCGGCGTCGGCGCTGTTGCGGGTGTCGGTGTTGCAACCGCACATAGAGGACTCACTGCTGGCACTGTGTGACGCTGCCTCGGCGACAGATCTGCCCGACGCCGTGCTCGCGACCTTGCGTGAGTGCCAATTGCAACTGCCGCCCGAAGCCTTGGCGATTCATCAACCGCACCCAACCGACTCCCATCCCTCCAACGGCGAACGCCTGCAGGCGCTGAACGTTTCGCTGGACGATGCCCTGCGCAGCGCAACCCGCGCGGTGGATAGCGACGCGGCGAATGCTCAGATAGATGCCTGCTTCAGCGCACCACAGGCCCTGCGCGCGCAGCTGTCTGGCGACGTGATGGAAGTGGCCGAGTCAGAGAACACCGCGCATACCCATCTGCTGGAAACCCTGGCCGCTTCGACCGAAGGTGATCGTAGATTGCATGAAGGAGGACAATGGCGCGGGGTACTGATGGCGCTGTCGGGCCTGCCCTTTGTGTTGGCTGCACTGTTTATCCTGAGCCGGGTCTGGATCGCCCCGGAGCGTTTGAAAGGCACGCCGCTGTCGGCAGTCGGCGCGGGCGCTTGCCTGGGTGTTATTGGGCTGGCCCTGCTGTGGCTGGGGATCCGCCGATTCATGCGTGCGCCGCAGACCGCATTGCGCCTGACGCCGGAACATTTTGTGTTCAATAACCTGGCGCAGCCGCTGCCCATCGAACATATCGAAGAGATTTCGCTGCAATTCGTCCAGGGCATTTGGATAACGCTTCAATTGACGCCCGAGGCGCCATTACCTGCAACGCGCAAGACAGCGTTCGGCGTTCCCGGTGTGCGAATTAATAAAAAGAAACGCCAAGTGCTGCTGCTGATGGCACAGCTCTGTATCGACAATAAAAAGATAGAGCCCTATGAAGGGTTGTCCTTGATGCTCGACTACAAGAATGCAGCGTTGGCGCGCACGATTTTGCAGAGCCGCCAGGACTGATACGCGCACATAAAAAAACCCCGAACCAGTCGGGGTTTTTTATCGCCTGGAATCAGGCGCGACGTGGGATCAGTTAGAAAACGTTGATCGGGTAGTCGGCGAACAGACGGATTTCGTTACCGCCTACGTTGTACTTGTCGGCATTGCTGGAAACGCGCAACCACGAGGCACGAGCACGCAGGCTCAAGTCTTTGGCTGGGCCGCTCTGAACGACGTATTTGAACTGGTTGAAGATCTCGCGCTCGGTGCCATTGCCACGGCCACTGCCGTCGTCAATGTTGGTACCGCGAACGTAGGCCACGTTGTAGGTCAGGCCAGGCACGCCGAAGGTGCTGAAGTCCAGACCGTAGCCGGCTTGCCAGGAGCGCTCGTCCTTGCCGTTGAAGTCGGACCAGTAGGAGTTGGCCAGCAGGATGGTGTTGCCGCCGTCGCCGATGCCGGTGTCCACGGTATTGTCACGGTAGCCGCCATACAGGTAACCGGTATCGCCGGTACTGCGCTGATGGGCCAAGGTGAAGCTGTGCGCACCAACAGCCCATGTAGCGCCCAGGCTCCAGATTTTGTTGTCGCGCGCGTCGCCATTACCGCGTTGCTCGGCGAAGCTCCTGTCCAGCTTGGTTTTGTAGCCGTTGAAATCAAAGGTCAGCGACTGTTTCTCTGGCAGGGCCAGCACGTAGTTGACGTTGACGTATTGCTTCTTCAGCACGTCTTGCATGTCGGAAGCGTACAGCGCAGCCGACAGGCTTTCGGTGAACTTGTAGCTGCCGCCCAGGTAGCTGATGTTCTTCAGGTTACCGCTGTCGGTGCCTTCAGCACCTTTTTGGGCTTCCTTGGTGAAACGACCTGCGTCCAGTTGCAGACCTTCGATCTCTTTGGAAACGATCGAGGTACCGGTGTAGGTTTCCGACAACAGACGAGAGTTGTCGTACTGCAGCACAGGAACGGCCGGCATTTGATCGCCGTACTTGAGCACGGTGTTCGATACGCGGAACTTCACCGCGGCGCCGCCCTTGGCCAGGTCGTCGGCTGCTGCGCCGCTGTCACCTTGCTTGAAGAAGTTAATACCGCCCGCGCCGCTGCGACCTTTGCCACCGTCCAGACGGATAGCGTACTGACCGATCACGTCCACACCCACACCAACGGTGCCTTGGGTGAAGCCGGACTCAAACTTGCCGATGAAGCCCTGGCCCCATTCGGCTTTGTCTTGCTTGCCGTTTTTGTAGTCACGGCTGATGTAAGCGTTACGTGCTGCGATGTTCAGGTGGCTGTCTTCAACGAAACCCTTGGATTGCTCCTGGTCGTTTGCCATTGCTGCCGATGCGCTCAAAATCCCCAGAGCGATCAGACTCATCCGTTGCTTCAACATTTTCTTGTATTCCTTATTTCTGGTTGAGTACGCACTGTGACACCAGGCTCCATGTCGCTTTTCTGGTGTCGACTTTTCCGGAAAAAAGAAGGCCCGCGGACGACTGAACATGCCGCGGGCCTTTTTTTATTAGATGAGTCATGGCGGTTAGCCACAGGCGTTGGGCGCAATCCTAGTCGCGGGTTGAACTATGTGTCAATTTCGCGAATCGTCTGTATTTAGGCGAAATAATTCTAAGCAAAGGCCTATAGCCTGTCTGAAAACGACAAAATTCTCGTCGCATACAAGAAAAAAACACATCCAGTAACACATATCAAAGTGGATACGTTTGGTAATAGATAACGCGCGCAAATGCAAAGCATTACCATTAGCGCGTTTTCTCCTCCCAAACATTTTGGATACTTTTCCCAATGCCTGCCCCTCGCCTGACACCCATGACTCTTGGGCTTTCTTTTCTGCTGTCTGCGAGTTTTGCCTGTGCGGCCACCACCTTGCCCGAGACCTCGATCAGCGCCGAAGCTGACGAAGATGACCCGCGCATCAAGGAAACCAGCACCGCCACACGCACTGCCACTCCCGTGCGTTATGTGCCTCAGGCTATTGATTCGGTGAAGACTGAGAACCTGCGGTCCTACGGCACCAACGACCTGGGCCAGGCGTTGAGCGGCATCCCCAACGTGAGCAGCGGCGCCGATACACGTTTCGACAGTGTGCGCATCCGTGGTTTTGACGCGAGCAATGACTTCTACCTGGACGGCATTCGCGACGACAGCCAGTACGTGCGCGACCTGCATAACATCGAGCGCATCGAAGTGCTCAAAGGCCCGGCAGCAGTGCTTTACGGGCGAGGCGGTCAGGGAGGGATCGTCAACCGCGTGAGCAAGTTGCCAACGGCCGGGCACAAATCGAGCATCGAGGCGCAAGGCGGCAGCAACGATTTGCGCAGCCTGTATGCCGACCTGAGCACTGACCCCACCGATAACATCAGCCTGCGCCTGAACATGGGTAACCAGGACAACAACAGCTTTCGCGACGACGTCAGCGGCAGCCGCCAACTGTTTGCACCGTCCATGAGCTGGCAACTCACGCCTGACCTGAACTGGCTGGTGCAATACGAATACAGCCGCTACAACCGCACGCCTGATCGCGGCGTGCCCGGCGTCAACGGGCGCCCAGCGGATGTGAGCCGCAGCACCACCTACGGCGACAGCCGCGATTACATCGACGACAAAACCCAGTCCCTGCGCTCCAAGCTCACCTACGAGCTCAACGACAACTGGCAACTGCGCCAGACGCTGGGCGTGTTCAAGCACGACAGCGATTTCGACAATACCTACCAAACCGGCTACAACCCTGCGAACAACCGCGTGACGCGCCAACGCTGGCAACAGGACCTGACCACCCTCAACATTTTCAACAACGTCGAGCTCGAAGGCAGTTTCAGTACCTATGGCCTGGAGCACCGCCTGCTCACTGGCCTTGAGCTGGGCAGCCAACGTCGCGATCCAAAGCTATACAGTGGTGGCCTGACCGTGCCGGCCATTGACCTCAACCAGCCGAATCGTCATTTGAGCCATACCGGGCGGATGAGCGTGTCGAGCAACAACCACACCGAAGTCGAAAGCCGCGCCATTTACGTCCAGGACCAACTGCGGCTGAATGATCAATGGCAAGTGCTGGCCGGCGTGCGTTACGACGTGTTTGAAGTGAGCACCAAAAACAAGCTGCTCAATGTTCAGGAGGGGGTCGACAGCCGCAAGGCCAGCCCACGTTTCGGCCTGGTGTGGACGCCTCTGGAACACCACTCGTTCTATGCCTCGTGGAGCAAGACGTTCTCACCGGCAGGGGGTGGTTTGATCGGCATCACCCCGAACGCCGCCGGCAGCGTCAACGACCTGAGCCCCGAGCTGACCAAGCAGAAAGAAATCGGCGTGAAGAGTGACTGGCTCGACGACCGCCTGAGCACCACTCTGGCGGTGTACGAACTGGAACTCTACAACCGCCGCACCAACGACCCGCTTGACCGCACCATCATCCTGCTCAGCGGCCTTCAGCGTTCGCGTGGCGTGGAGCTGACGGCCACCGGCAAGATCGTCGGCAATTGGTATGTACGCGGCGGTGTTGGCGTGCAGGATGCCAAGGTCGAGAAAGACAACAATGGCTTTGAAGGCAAGCGCGTCAGCGACGTCGCCAAGCGCAATGCCAGCCTGTTTATCACCTGGAAACCGGAAATGGGCTGGTACGCAGAAACCGGCCTGACGCTGGTGGGCGACCGTTATGCCGACAGTCTCAACACCGTGGTCCTACCGGGTTATGGCAGTTGGGATGCGCTGGTCGGGTTCCGCCATAAAGAATGGGACGTGCGGGCGGCGCTGAACAACATTACCGACAAGACTTACTACGAATCGGCGACCAGTGTGGCGCAGATTCAGCCGGGGGAGCCGCGTAACCTGGTGGTGACGGGGACTTACAGCTTTTAATTTAAGTGTGGGAGGGGCTGCTTCGCCGAACAACGCAGGCGAGCCCCCTCGCCGCAGCAGGCTCGCTCAAACCTTTGATGGCCGTGTAGTTCAGTTTTTGAGCAGGTCACACAACGCGTGCACTTCATCATCACTGAACAACCCTACCGGGTAGCGTTCACTCATAACGCTGCGCAGATCCGATTGCCGCCGGACCTGCCGCGCGCCGTGTTCCTTCAACCAGTGCCCCAGCGCATGGATCGTATCGTTGTTAACCCGTAAAGGGTGGAAGGTGCGCGTGTAGATCGGGTTGATATCGGCGTTCATTTCAGCGCTCTCTCCTACTGCTTGAGCGGCTAACTTACTCAAGGTTTATGACAGAACTGTGCAGTTATCACCTTGGGCCACTGAGGCAACACCGATACAAGAGCTATGCCAATGTCGCGTGCTTGCGGGCTTATGGGCACAAAAAAGCCCGCGGCCTTACTGGGCCGCGGGCTTGCTGCATACGCTGAAACCGAGTAGCACCCGGCCGCCGGAAAGGCGCTGTTACAACTGCACTCAGTTTTTGTGCGGGGCGGGCTGCTGCTGGGTCAGACAGTGGATATTACCGCCACCCAGTAACAGTTCACGGCCCGGCACCATCACCACTTCGTGTTGCGGGAACAGGTTCTGCAGGATGGCCTTGGCTTCGTTGTCCAGCGGGTCGTCGAAGCTTGGCGCGATGATCCCGCCGTTGACGATCAGGAAGTTGACGTAGGAACCGGCTAACCGCACGGTCGGATTACGTTCCTGGGTGCCGTCCACCGGGTCAACACCTGCGCATTCTTCTTCAGTGGCATACAACGGCCCTGGGATCGGCATTTTGTGCACTGTGAATGGGCGGCCCTGAGCGTCGGTGCTGCTTTGCAGCACGTCCATCGCCGCGTGGCAGCGGGCGTAGTTCGGGTCTTGCGCATCGTCGGTCCACGCCAACAACACTTCACCTGGGCGCACGTAGCAGCAGAAGTTATCCACATGGCCGTCGGTTTCGTCGTTGAACAGACCGTCCGGCAGCCAGATGATCTTATCCACAGCCAGGTTGGCGCTGAGCACCGCTTCGATCTCGGCACGGTCAAGGTGCGGGTTGCGATTGCGGTTGAGCAGGCATTCTTCAGTAGTGATCAGGGTGCCTTCGCCATCGACATGGATCGAACCGCCTTCCAGCACAAAACCTTCGGTGCGATAACGCGGTGCTCGCTCGATTTCGAGGATCTTGCCGCCCACCTGCGAGTCGCGATTCCACGGCGAGTAGAGGCCGCCATCAAAACCACCCCAGGCGTTGAAATCCCAGTTCACGCCGCGCACTTCGCCGCTGTTGTTGATCACGAACGTCGGGCCAGTGTCGCGTACCCAGGCGTCATCGCTGGACATTTCCACCACACGAATATTCGGCACGTCCAAACGGGCGCGGGCGTTTTCGTACTGGCCGGCAGAAACCGCCACGGTCACCGGCTCAAAACGCGCGATGGCCTTGGCCACTGCCACATGAGCCGCCTGCGCCGGTTTACCCCCCAGACGCCAGTTGTCCGGGCGCTCTGGCCAGACCATCCAGGTTTGCGTCTGTGGTGCCCATTCGGCGGGCATATGGAAGCCATCGGCGCGGGGGGTGCTGTGCAGGGTGGTCATGGCGATCAGGACTCCGAATGGGGGAAAAGGCCGACTTTATAACGGATAAAAATCGGCTTTAAAAGCGATCAAAAAGCATGATCGATAAATATGACAGGTAATAGCCGATAACAATCGATTAATTACAGCTGCTCATTGGGTATCTTCGACAACATGTCGACAAAAAAATCCACGCTGCGTTTAGACGTAACCATCGGCGGCTTGATCTTGAGGATGTTCAGGTAGTCACCAGTAGGTTGCATGAAAATCCCCAACGCGCGCAGGCGGTCACATAGCAACGTGGTCTCTTCGGTCTCCGGTTCCAGGGTTTGTCGATCGCGAACCAATTCCAGGCCAAGATAAAAACCGGAACCGTGAACCGCGCCCACCAAGGGATGGCGATCAATCAGTGCTTCCAACCGCGTCTTGAAATGCCCTCCGACAACTTTGGCGTTTTCCCACAGTTTTTCTTCCTCCATCACGCCCAGCACCGCCATGCCGATGCGGCAACTCACTGGGCTGCCCCCGACGACGAGAAGAAATACCCTCCAGCCTCCAGTGCATCGGCGATTTCCCGCCGGGTAATCACTGCACCCAACGGCTGGCCGTTGCCCATGCCCTTGGCCATGGTGATGATGTCAGGTACAACGCCCTGCTCTTCAAAGCCTCAGAAAAAATGCCCCATGCGGCCATAGCCCACCTGCACTTCATCAGCGATGCAGACGCCGCCCTGAGCGCGAACCAACCCGTACACCGCTCAGCGCCTTGATGACCTTGGGTACGCGCACGCCCTGCAGTGTGTTGAGGGCTGCGAGCTGGGGCTGCAACTCCACAGCGGCGTAGTCGCCCCGGCAGATTTTCAGAACAAACCGGCCGCGGGAGCTGTCGACTTTGTAATTGAGGTCTTGCTGGCTGCCCAATGACTGCAACGTGCCAGAAAGGCCGTTTTTTAGACGTGTATATCGCCATTGTTCAGGGGGCTTGCGCAACCCCCACATGCACACGGTCCTGACCAGCGCCACAACACAAGCTATGCTCCATTCGCTAAACGTCCGCCTAAGGAAAAGGGCCCCAGTCATGCGCATTCTCATTACCGGTGGCGCCGGTTTTATCGGTTCTGCTTTGATACGTCATCTGATTCAGCACACCGAGCACGAAGTGCTCAACCTGGACAAACTCACCTACGCCGGCAATCTGGAATCGCTGACCAGTATCGCGGCCAATAGCCGCTATGAGTTCGTACAGGCCGATATCATCGACCAAGCCACCGTCAGCGCAGTGCTCGCGCGCTTCGAGCCTCAAGCGATCATGCATCTGGCCGCCGAATCCCACGTCGACCGTTCGATTGACGGCCCGTCGGATTTTATCCAGACCAATATCGTCGGCACCTACAGCCTGCTGGAAGCCGCCCGCGGCTACTGGCAAACCCTTTCCGGGCCAGACAAGAGCACGTTTCGCTTCCACCATATTTCCACCGACGAGGTCTACGGCGACCTACACGGCGTGGACGATCTGTTCACCGAAACCACGCCCTACGCGCCCAGTTCGCCCTACTCTGCCAGCAAAGCCGCGTCCGACCACTTGGTCCGCGCCTGGCAACGCACCTACGGCCTGCCCGTGTTGCTGACCAATTGCTCCAACAACTACGGCCCCTTCCACTTTCCTGAAAAGTTGATTCCGCTGGTGATCCTCAACGCTCTCGCGGGCAAGCCTTTGCCGGTCTATGGTGATGGCTTGCAAGTGCGCGACTGGCTGTTTGTCGAGGACCACGCCCGAGCGTTGCTCACCGTCGTGACGCACGGCGTAGTCGGCGAGACCTACAACATCGGCGGCCACAACGAGCAGCAGAACATCGATGTTGTGCGCAGCATCTGCAGCCTGCTGGAGGAATTGGCACCCCACCTTCCGCACGGTGTGGAGAAATACGCCGACCTGATCACGTTCGTGAAAGACCGTCCGGGCCACGACCAACGCTACGCGATCGACGCCAGCAAAATCGAACGCGAACTGGGCTGGGTACCCGAAGAAACCTTTGAAACCGGGCTGCGCAAAACCGTGCAGTGGTACCTCGATAACCTGGAATGGTGCCGCAGGGTTCAGGATGGGAGTTATCAAGGTGAACGATTGGGCAATACCGACACGAGGGATCTGATTGCATGAAAGGAATCGTATTGGCCGGTGGCTCCGGCACACGCTTGCACCCCATCACCCTGGGTGTCTCCAAACAACTGCTGCCGGTCTACGACAAGCCGATGATTTACTACCCGATCTCGGTACTGATGCTGGCAGGCATCAAAGAAATTCTGGTGATTTCCACGCCGGCGGACTTACCGCAATACCGCAACCTGCTGGGTGACGGTAGCCAGTTTGGCGTGACGTTCAGCTACGCCGAACAACCGAAGCCGGACGGGCTGGCGCAAGCCTTCCTGATTGGCGAGCAGTTCATCGGCAACAACCCCGTGTGCCTGATCCTGGGCGACAACATTTTCCACGGCCAGCGTTTCAGCGAGCAGTTGCATGCGGCGGTCAATCGCGGCAAAGGTGCCACGGTGTTTGGCTATTGGGTCAAAGACCCGGAGCGCTTCGGTGTGATCGACTTCGACAGCGAAGGCCGCGCCCTGTCCATCGAAGAAAAACCCGCTGTACCGAAATCCAGCTATGCCGTCACCGGCCTGTATTTTTACGACAACGACGTGGTCAGCATCGCCAAGGCGGTCAAACCCTCCGCCCGTGGCGAACTGGAAATCACCGACGTCAACAACGCTTATCTCAAGCGCGGCGACTTGCAGGTGGAGCGCTTCGGTCGAGGTTTCGCCTGGCTGGATACCGGCACCCACGACAGTTTGCTGGACGCGTCGCAGTACGTGCAGACCATCGAGCGTCGCCAAGGTCTCAAAGTGGCGTGCCTTGAAGAAATCGCCTACGGCAACGGCTGGATCGACCGCGACCATTTGTTGGAGCGCGCCAAATACTTCGGCAAGACCGGTTATGGTCAGTACCTGTATTCCCTGGCGGGAGACAACCAGTGAATATCATCGACACCTCACTTCCCGGTGTATTGATCCTCGAACCAAAAGTATTCGGTGACGAACGCGGCTTTTTCTACGAAAGCTTCAACGCCCGAGCCTTTGCAGAGGCTACCGGGCTCAGGCGCGAGTTCGTCCAGGACAACCACTCGCGCTCGCAAAAAAATGTGCTGCGAGGCCTGCATTACCAACTGGAGCACACCCAAGGCAAACTCGTGCGTGTCACCGCTGGCGAAGTGCTCGATGTCGCCGTGGACATTCGCCGCAGTTCGCCGAACTTCGGCCAATGGGTGGGCGTACGTCTGTCGGCACAGAACCGTCGCCAGTTGTGGGTACCGGAAGGGTTTGCCCATGGGTTTGTGGTGCTGAGCGACTACGCCGAGTTCCTGTACAAGACCACCGACTACTACCAGCCGAGCGCCGAGCGCAGCATCCTGTGGAATGACCCGACGCTGGCTATCGACTGGGAGCTGAACGAGCCGCCGCAACTGTCCGCCAAGGACCAGGCGGGCAAACTGCTGATGGACGCCGATCTGTTCCCATGAAGATCCTGATTACCGGCCAACGTGGCCAAGTCTCCCAGGCACTGCAAGCGCACCTTCAGGGGCTGGGCGAATTGATGGTGCTCGGCAGCAACCAGCTCGACCTGGCCAAACCGGACCAGATCCGCGAGCAGATCCGCGCCCATCGCCCCGACCTGATCATCAACGCCGCCGCCCACACCGCAGTCGACCAAGCCGAAAGCGAACCAGACGCCGCATTCGCCATCAACGCCATCGCCCCCGGCATCCTTGCGCAGGAAGCCAAGGCCCTGGGGATTCCACTGATTCACTACTCCACCGACTATGTGTTCGACGGCAGCAAGCCTGCGCCCTACACCGAAGCCGACACGCCGAACCCGTTGAGCGTCTACGGCCAGAGTAAGCTGGCGGGCGAGCAGGCCATTGCGGCGGCGGGCGGTCAATACCTGATCCTGCGTACCAGTTGGGTCTACTCCAACCAGGGCAAGAATTTCCTGCTGACCATGCAACGCCTGCTGCAAGAAAAACCGCAGATGCGCATCGTGGCTGACCAGATCGGCGCGCCAACATGGGCCGGGACCATTGCCGGCAGCACCCGCGCACTGATCGAGCGCTGGCTGGCCGGCGAGGCGGGAAAATGGGGTATTTATCACCTCACCGCCCAAGGTGAAACATCGTGGTTCGGCTTCGCTCAGGCGATTGGCGAGCACCTGCACGCCGATGGCAAAGCCTGTGCCGAACTGGAGGCGATCCCATCCAGCGCCTACCCGACGCCCGCCAAGCGCCCCTTGAACTCACGCCTCGATTGCAGCCGCTTGCAGCAACAGTGGCACGTCAGCCAGCCACAGTGGCAAGACGCATTGCGCGAGTGTCTTGCACAGCAGCACTAGGCATAATGCGCCTGTCCCCATAGGCGCACGACTCCCATGACTCCATCCCTTCCGCGAAGACCCCGCTGGCGCAGCCTCGCCCTGCTGGCATTGTGCCTGGCACCGCTGCTGTGGCCGCTGGAGCACTTGGCCGAGCGCTATTACCGCAGCGAACTGGCCGGGCAGAATCGCCAGACCCTCGACCTCTACGTCGCCAACCTGTTGGGCACCCTGCACCGCTATGAAGTGCTGCCGCAGATCCTCGGCGACTTGCCCGCGCTGCGCACCGTGCTGGATGCGCCGAATGTAAGCTCCCATCAAATCAACGCCAACCTGCTGCTCAAGGACGTCGCCGCCCAGGCCGGGGTTGAAGTGATGTACCTGATGGACACCACCGGCAAGACCCTCGCCGCCTCGAACTGGGATAAACAGGACAGCTTTGTCGGGCGCAATTTCTCGTTCCGCCCGTACTTCAGCGAAGCCATGGCCGGGCGCCTCGGGCGGTTTTTCGGCCTGGGTACTACGTCGGCCAAACGCGGTTATTTCTTCGCCGCCGCCGTGCGCGAGGGCGACAAGATCATCGGCGTGCTGGTGGTCAAGGTCGACCTGGACCATACCGAAAGCCTGTGGGGCAACACGCCTGAACAACTGCTGGTGACCGACCACAACGGCGTGGTGATCCTCACCTCACGCCCGCAATGGCGTTTCCGCGCCACTCGGCCGCTGACCGCTGAAGAACGACAGGCGATCACCGCAATCCAGCCCTACCCGACCCGTGATCCACAGCCGCTGAGCCTGAGCAACACCGCATGGTTGCGCCAATCCACTGCCATCGCCGAGACCGGCTGGAACGTCGAAATCCTCGCGCCCCAATCATTAATCAGCCGCCCGGTGCGCACGGTGGTCGCCGTGGGTGGGGCCACGCTTCTGGTGCTGATGTTGCTGCTCGGTTTGATGATGCAACGACGCCGCCATTACCTGGAGCGCATCGCTTTTGAAGCCAAGGCGCGTCGCGAACTGGAAGCCCGTGTGATCGAGCGGACCAGCGACCTGGAAGGCTTGAACCGCCGCCTCAAACAAGAAGTACTGGAACGCGAACATGCCCAGCAGGAACTGGTGCGCGCCCAGGATGATTTGGTGCAAGCGGGCAAGCTCTCGGCGCTGGGCACCATGTCGGCGAGTATCAGCCACGAACTCAATCAGCCCCTGGCCGCAATTCGCAGCTATGCGGAAAACGCCGAGATCCTGCTGGACCATGAACGCACCGCCGATGCGCGGGGCAACCTTAAGTTGATCAGCGAACTGACCGGACGCATGGCTTCGATCATCGCCCACCTGCGCGCCTTCGCCCGGCGCGACCGGCATGCGCCGGAGAGCGTGGCCCTGCAACCGGCGCTGGACGACGCGCTGGCGCTGCTGGCCAAACGTCGGCGGTCAATGGAAGTGGAGCTGATCCGCGATTTGCCGGAAGCGACCCTGTGGGTACAGGCCGGCGAAACACGGCTGCGCCAAGTGCTGGGCAACCTGCTGGCCAACGCCCTGGACGCCCTCACCGAAAAAGGCCCGCCGCGTAAACTGTGGCTGAGTGCCGAAACCACCGCCCAAGGCGTCAACCTGTACATTCGCGACAATGGCCCTGGGTTTTGCATGGAGGCGTTGGGCCGCGCCAGCGAACCGTTCTACACCACCAAGACCCGCACCCAAGGCCTGGGATTGGGCCTGGCGATCTGTGACACCTTGATGCGTGCCTTTGGCGGCGAACTGTCGTTCGCTAACCACAAGGAAGGTGGCGCGCTGTTAACCCTGAAATTGCGTGCCGGCTCGCCGGGCGTCAGTCTGCAACCGTCCGAGGACCGCAGTGTATGAGTATCGATAACCAGATTCAGGTGGTGTTGATCGACGACGATCCACACCTGCGTCAGGCCCTGTGCCAGACCCTGGACCTGGCCGGGCTGAAAGTCCTGACCCTGGGCGAAGCCACCGGCCTCACCGCGCGCCTGTCGCGGGATTGGCCGGGCGTAGTGGTCAGCGACATCCGCATGCCCGGCATGGACGGCCTGGAGCTGCTGGCCGAACTGCACGGCCAGGATCCAGACCTGCCGGTGCTGCTGATCACCGGCCACGGCGACGTGCCGTTGGCGGTGCAGGCGATGCGCGCGGGTGCCTATGACTTCCTCGAAAAACCCTTCGCCAGCGACTCGCTGCTCGACAGCGTGCGCCGCGCCCTGGCCTTGCGCCGGCTGGTGTTGGATAACCGCAGCCTGCGCCTGGCCCTCAGCGACCGCCAGCAACTGAGCACGCGACTCGTTGGACACTCACCGCAAATGCTGCGCCTGCGCGAGCAGATCGGCGCGTTGGCGGCGACCAAGGCCGACGTGCTGATCCTCGGTGAAACCGGCGCCGGCAAAGAAGTCGTGGCCCGTGCACTACATGACCTGTCGAACCGACGCAGCGGCCCGTTCGTCGCGATCAACGCAGGTGCCCTGGCGGAATCCGTAGTGGAAAGCGAACTGTTCGGTCATGAGCCCGGAGCCTTTACCGGGGCGCAGAAACGCCGCATCGGCAAGTTCGAGTTTGCCAACGGCGGCACCTTGTTCCTCGACGAAATCGAAAGCATGAGCCTGGATGTGCAGGTCAAACTGTTGCGCCTGTTGCAGGAGCGCGTGGTGGAACGCCTGGGCGGCAATCAACTGATCCCGCTGGATATCCGCATTATCGCCGCCACCAAGGAGGACCTGCGCCAGGCCGCCGACCAGGGCCGTTTCCGCGCCGACTTGTATTACCGTCTCAACGTCGCGCCGCTGCGCATTCCGCCGCTGCGCGAGCGCGGTGAAGATGCATTGATGCTCTTCCAGCACTTCGCCGACGAAGCCAGCAGCCGCCATGGCCTGACGTTGCACGAGCTGCAGCCGGGCCAGCGGGCCTTGCTGTTGCGTCACAGCTGGCCGGGCAATGTGCGGGAATTGCAGAACGCCGCCGAGCGCTTTGCACTGGGCCTGGAACTGGCACTGGACAGCACGCCGGACAACCCCGCCAGCATCGTACTGACCTCCACACCGGGTGGCTTGAGCGAGCAAGTCGAGCAGTTCGAGAAAAGCCTGATCGCTGCCGAACTGACCCGTCCCCACAGCTCCATGCGCAGCCTCGCCGAAGCGCTCGGAGTACCGCGCAAGACCTTGCACGACAAACTGCGCAAGCATGGCCTGAACTTCGCCAACCAAAGCGCCGACGACGAATGACCCTGCCCACCCACCGAGAGGTCCCCATGAGCCGCGACAGCCGTTACCTGGAATCCGTCCTGCACCACGACATCCCCCTGACCCGGGAAATGGGCCTCAAGGTGCTCGACTGGCAAGACAGGCAACTGCGGCTGCACCTGCCCCTGCAGGCCAATATCAACCACAAGAGCACCATGTTCGGCGGCAGCCTCTACTGCGGCGCGGTGCTGGCGGGTTGGGGCTGGCTGCACCTGCAACTGCGTGAGGAAGGGATTGAAGACGGGCATATCGTGATTCAGGAAGGGCAGATCAGTTATCCGCTGCCGGTGACGCATGACGCGACCGCGATATGCGCGGCGCCGGAGGAAAAGGTATGGAAGCGCTTTATCGCGACCTACAAGCGCTATGGCCGGGCCCGGTTGGCGTTGGACACGTGGATCGTGAATGAGGGCAGTGACGAAAGAGCGGTAGCCTTCACTGGCCAATACGTCCTGCACCGCTAGAAGCCAATACACAAAAAAATGTGGGAGGGGGCTTGCTCCCGAAGGCGGTAGTTCAGTCACTGCTGTTTTGACTGATACACCGCTATCGGGGGCAAGCCCCCTCCCACATTTTGATCTGCGATGGTTTTAAGATCTTGCCAAGGTCAGCAACCGCTCACGCCACGCAGCCTTCGCCGGCAACGCCAGAAAAAACGGGTTCAACAACGATTCCCGCGCCGGGTAGCTGAACGGCTCACCACTCAACTCCAGCACCTCGCCCCCCGCACCTTCGAGCACGCCTTGTGCCGCAGCCGTATCCCATTGCGAAGTCGGCGCCAAGCGTGGATAGCAGTCGGCACTGCCCTCGGCCAACAGGCAGAACTTCAACGAGCTGCCGATATTCGCCAACTTCAACTCACCCACGCCTGCGCTCAACCCGTCCAGCAAACGCTCCTGCTCGGGGCTGGTATGCCGACGGCTGGCAACCACCGTGAATGCCTCACCCGCCGCCGGTGCCTTGCGCACCTGGATCTGCCTGGGCGCTTCGTTCACATCGGATCGCCACGCGCCTAAACCTGCGCCGCCAAAGTAGCAACGGCCACTGGTGGGCATCGACACCACACCGAACACCACGCGGCCGTGTTCAATCAGGGCGATATTGACGGTGAACTCTTCACTGCCGGCGATGAATTCCTTGGTGCCGTCCAGCGGGTCCACCAACCACCAACGCGTCCAGCCTGCGCGCACGCTCTGGTCGATATCAGCGTCTTCTTCGGACAGCACGGGGATGCTCGGGTCCAGCGCGGTGAGGCCAGCGAGAATCAGGTGGTGGGCGGCCAGGTCTGCTGCCGTCACCGGCGAATCGTCGGCCTTTGAAGTCACCGCCACATCGGCGCGCCAGTACGGCAGGATGACTTCACCCGCCTGGCGAGCCAGCTCGATTACAGGGGCGATAAACGGGTGGCCTAAAAACAGTTCGCTCATGCGGTAAACGCTCCACGCTGGATCAACAGATCTCGTACCAGGTACAACGCCGCCAAAGCGCGACCCTCACTGAATTGCTCGTTTTGCGCTAACTTTGACAGCTCGCGCAGATTGACCCGATCCACACGCATCGGCTCGGGCTCATCGCCTTCAAGGCTTTCTTCATACAGGTCAGTGGCCAATACCACTTGGATTTTCTGGCTCATATAACCGGGCGACAGCGACAGCTCGGTAATGTGTTCCAACTGTCGCGCGCCGTAACCGGCTTCTTCCTTGAGCTCACGATCGGCGGCAGCCAGTACGTCTTCACCCGGCTCGATCAGGCCTTTGGGCAAGGACAACTCATATTCGTCGATACCGCCGCAGTACTCTTCCACCAGCAAGGCATGCTCTTCATCGATCATCGCCACGATCATCACCGCGCCATAGCCGGCACCACGCCCCACCAGGCGCTCGTAGGTCCGTTCAACGCCATTGGAAAAGCGCAACTGCACTTCCTCCACGCGGAACAAACGGCTACTGGCGACTATTTCGCGGGCGAGGACGGTGGGTTTCTGGCGCATGAGCGGCTCCTTGGCGTGATCGGGTTACTATACCGTGGCTTTTCCGATTGTCTGTGTCGGATATCTTTACTTACATGAGACCGCACCATGCCCTCTTTGCCCTGGCACGCCATCGACACTGTCCTGCTGGACATGGACGGCACCCTGCTCGACCTGCATTACGACAACCACTTCTGGATGGAACACCTGCCCCAGCGCTACGCCGAGCTGCACGGGGTGAGCCGGGCCATGGCCGAGATGGAGTTGCAGCCTCTGTTCGAGCGTAACGCCGGACAGTTGCAATGGTATTGCCTGGATTTTTGGAGCACAGAACTGAAGATCCCAGTGCGTGAACTCAAACTGGAAACCGCTCACCTGATTGCCCTGCGCCCGGATGCGGATACCTTTCTCGCGGCGATCAAACAGGCCGGCAAGCGCGTGATTCTGATCACCAACGCCCATCGTGATTCGCTGTCGTTGAAATTGGAACGCATTGAACTGGCGCCGTATTTCGAGCGATTGATCAGCTCCCACGACTACGGTTTCGCAAAGGAAGATCCGCAGTTCTGGGATGCCTTGCAGGCCGACATTCAGTTTGATCCCTCGCGCAGCCTGTTTATCGACGACACCTTGCCGATCCTGCGCAGCGCCCAGGCGTTTGGCGTGGGCCATTTGCTGGCGGTAAAAGAGCCGGACAGCAAAAAAGGGCGGAAGGACACGGGCGAGTTTGCAGCAGTCGGTGACTACCGCGATCTCATTGTCGGGCTCTGACCAAATGTGGGAGGGGGCTTGCTCCCGATAGCAGTGTGTCAGTCAAGGAAGCTTTGACTGACACTGCGTTATCGGGAGCAAGCCCCCTCCCATATTTTCGCCCGTGTATTACTCAGGAATACGCAGCGTCTGCCCTGGGTAAATCTTGTCCGGGTTCGACAACTGCGGTTTGTTAGCTTCGAAGATTTTGTTGTACTGATTGGCGTTGCCGTAGACCGCCAGGGATATTGCGCTAAGGGTGTCGCCCTTTTTCACCACGACGAAACGGGCCGCGGCAACTGCCGGGCCGGATACGGTGATCTGGTCATCCACACTGGCCACACCGGCAATATTGCCCGCCGCCAGAATGATTTTTTCTTTCTCTTCCTGACTGGCAACGGTTCCAGTAAGCGTGACCTTGTCACCCTCCACAGTCGCGTGAACATCGGGATTACCCAGCCCGACTTCTTCAATGTGCTTTTTCAGATCATCGCTTGCGTTGGCGTTGTCCGGGGCAAACAGCTTGGCCAACTTCTCGCCTGCTTCCTTAACAAAGCTAAAAAGACTCATCGTACGCGCTCCTTGGTAGTTGATTTCCAGATGCCAAAGACTAGACCAGTCCTACAGATTTGGGTTCCAGCCCGGCCAAAGACCCAAACGCGCTAGAATCCCCCCGCCATTGGAATAAGCCCTGGAGCGAAGATGGACATCAAACAGCTGAAATTCCTGATCGCCCTCGATGAAACCCGGCACTTCGGCCAGGCAGCGGCTCGTTGCCACATTACCCAGCCCACCCTGTCGATGCGCCTGCGCAGCCTCGAAGAAGAGTTGGACTTGCCCCTGGTCAATCGCGGCCAGCGCTTCGAAGGCTTCACCGCACCCGGTGAACGGGTGCTGGCGTGGGCCCGAACAGTGCTGGCGGCGTATGACGGCTTGCAGGCTGAAGCTGCTGCCTGTCGCGGCAACCTGGTGGGTACGTTGCGTTTGGGCGTGGTGCCGTTGTCGAGCTTTGATCCGTTGGCGTTGATGCAACAACTGCATAAAGAACACCCGAGCCTGCGCTTCGAGCTCTCGGCCTTGAGCTCCGAACAGATCCTTGAACAACTTGCGAGTAATCGACTGGACCTGGGCGTCTCCTATCTTGAGCGTTTGGATAATGAACGCTTTGACTCACTGGCCTTGGGCGAAACGCGCATGGGCCTGCTCTACGACCAGCGGTTTTTCAGCTTTGGCGACAAGCCGTTGAGTTGGGAGGCCCTGACCGAACTGCCCCTGGGCATGCTCACCAGTGGCATGCATTTTCGCCAGTCCATCGACCACAACTTCCACAGCCGTGGACTCAATCCCCAACCGCTGCTGCAAACCGATGCCGTCCATCAGTTGCTACAAGCGGTACACGGCGGGCTGTGTTGCGCGGTCATGCCCCTGGACGGTGGCCTGGATGCGCTCACCGAGCACCTGCGCCTGCAACCTATCGAGGATGCCCACACCCTTGCGCGCCTGGGGCTGATCATGCGTCGCAGCGCACCGCGCTCCGCGCTCGCAGAGGCATGTTTCGCGCTGTTTCAGAAATCGCAAAACGCGTCTTGATCGACGTCATCTATCGGTAGATCAGTACTGGCAATTAGACGCGACGCTTTGTCGCGCCTAGTCTAAACACTGACCAATCCGCCGGTGGTACTGCCCCATGAACGCCAAGCGCCCAGTCTGCGCGGCGCCCGCCTCTGAAACGCCCGCGCCCGCCGCCAGCCAGAGCTACCAATACTGCAATCTCGAACACACAGAGGTCGCCAGCACTGCGTTGGCGGAAGAAGTGGCGTTGGCGATCGCCTATAACGACATCAGCCAGGCAGTCATGTTGGTCACGCCGACAGACCTGGAAGACTTTATCGTCGGCTTCAGCATCGGCAGCGGCATTATCGCCGACGTTAGCGACATCTATGATCTCAAACTCAGCGGTTCAGGCTCGACCCAGTACGCTCAGGTGCAGATTTCCAGCCGCGCGTTCTGGAATCTCAAGCAACAACGTCGCCAGTTGGCGGGCACCAGCGGTTGTGGTTTGTGCGGTGTAGAAGCGGTGGAACAAGCCTTGCCGGACCTTAAGGTCCTGCCTGGCGCACCACTGCCACCCGCCGAATGGCTTGATGGTCTGCGCCAGCGCATCAGCGCCTTTCAGCCTCTGGGCCAATACAGCGGCGCGGTGCATGCGGCGGTGTTCATGAACAGCCAAGGCGAACTGTTGATGGGCCGCGAAGACATTGGCCGGCACAACGCGCTCGATAAATTGATCGGTGCGTTGATCCGCCAAAAGATCCCGACCGATGGCGGCCTGGCGATTGTCACTAGTCGTTGCAGCCTCGAATTGATCCAGAAAGTTTTGCGCGCAGGCATCCAGACCCTCGTCAGCCTGTCGTCGCCCACCGGCCTGGCCCTGCAATGGGCCCGCCGGCACAACCTCAATCTCATCCACCTGCCGCAGAAAAGTGCGCCGCGGGTCTACAGCCCTGCGATGGAGAACCAGCCGTGAGCAATCATCATCAAGCCGACCAAACCCCAACCCCGCGCTACAAGCCTTACAAAGGCCCGGCGGGCGGCTGGGGCGCGCTGATCAGCGTGGCACAGGCGTGGTTGACCAGCGACAACGCGCTGAAAAACCTGCGCATGATGCTCAAGACCAACCAGAACGGCGGCTTTGACTGCCCGGGCTGCGCCTGGGGCGACTCGCCGGAAAGCGGCATGGTCAAGTTCTGCGAAAACGGCGCCAAAGCGGTCAACTGGGAAGCCACCAAACGTCGTGTAGACGCTGCATTCTTCGCCAAACACAGCGTCACTGCGCTGCTGGAACAGAGCGATTACTGGCTCGAATACCAGGGCCGCCTGACCGAGCCGATGCGCTACGACGCCGAAACCGACCGCTACACACCCGTCAGCTGGGAAGCAGCCTTCGACCTCATCGGCCAGCACCTCAACGCACTGCCAAGCCCGGATATGGCCGAGTTCTACACCTCGGGCCGGGCCAGCAACGAGGCGGCGTACCTGTATCAGCTGTTCGTGCGTGCCTACGGCACCAACAACTTCCCGGATTGCTCGAACATGTGCCACGAGGCCAGCGGCGTGGCCTTGGCGCAAAGCGTGGGCGTCGGCAAAGGCACCGTGACCTTTGATGACTTCGAACATGCCGATGCGATTTTCGTCTGGGGCCAAAACCCCGGCACCAACCACCCGCGCATGCTCGAACCGCTGCGTGAAGCGGTTAAACGCGGCGCCCAAGTGGTGTGTATCAATCCGCTGAAAGAGCGCGGCCTGGAACGTTTTCAGCACCCGCAACACCCGCTGGAAATGCTCACCAACGGCGACAAGCCGACCAATACCGCCTACTTTCGCCCAGCGCTGGGTGGCGACATGGCTATCCTGCGCGGCATGGCCAAGTTCCTGCTGCTGTGGGAACGCCAGGCGCAGGCCGAAGGCAAGGAAGCCGTGTTCGACCACGACTTCCTCAACGAACACACGGCCAACGTGCTCGATTACCTGGGCCAGATCGACGACACCTCGTGGGATGAAATCGTCGCGCAGTCCGGCCTGCCGCTGGTGGAGATCGAGCAAGCGGCACGCATGTACGCCAAAGGCAAAAACGTGATCATGTGCTGGGCGATGGGCATCACCCAGCACCGCCACTCGGTACCGACCATCCAGGAAATCGCCAACCTGATGCTGCTGCGCGGCAACATCGGCCGCCCAGGCGCCGGTTTGTGCCCGGTGCGCGGCCACAGCAACGTGCAGGGCGACCGCACCATGGGCATTAACGAACGTCCACCGGTGGCGTTCCTCGACGCCCTGGAGCGTCGCTTCCAGTTCCAGGTGCCGCGTACCAACGGGCACAACGTGGTGGAAGCGATCCACGCGATGCTTGAAGGCCGCTCCAAAGTATTTATCGGCCTGGGCGGCAACTTCGCCCAAGCTACCCCGGACAGCCCGCGCACCTTCGAAGCACTGCGTAATTGCGACCTGACCGTGCAGATCAGCACCAAGCTCAATCGCAGCCACCTGATGCACGGCAAGGACGCGCTGATCCTCCCGTGTTTGGGCCGTACCGACATCGACATCCAGGCAGACGGCCCGCAGGCGGTCACGGTGGAAGACTCGTTCAGCATGGTTCACGGCTCCAATGGCCAACTGCAACCCCTGTCGAAGCTGATGAAGTCCGAGCCAGCAATCCTGGCCGGCATTGCCGCCGCGACACTGGGCAGCAAGCCGGTCGACTGGAACTGGCTGGTGGCCGACTACAGCCGTATCCGCGACCTGATTGCCGATACCATTCCAGGCTTCAAGGACTTCAATGACAAGATCAAAAACCCAGGTGGCTTCTACTTAGGCAACTCCGCCGGCGCGCGCCGTTGGAACACGCCTTCGGGTCGCGCCAACTTCCGCCCGAACATCCTGCCCAAAGACTTGATCCACGAACGCACCCACGCCACTGGCCGGGTACCGGATCTGATCATGCAGTCGATGCGCTCCCACGATCAGTACAACACCACCATTTATGGCCTGGATGACCGCTATCGCGGCGTGAAAGGCCAGCGTGACGTACTGTTCGTCAACGAAGCCGACATCATCCGCCTGGGCTTCAAGCCGGGGCAGAAGGCTGACATCGTGTCGCTGTGGGAAGATGGCCGTGAGCGTCGTGTGAAGGGCTTCACGTTGCTGGCGTTTGATATCCCGGCGGGGCAGGCAGCCGCTTACTATCCGGAAGTGAACCCGCTGGTGCCGCTGGAAAGCACCGGGGACGGCAGCCATACGCCAACATCGAAGTTCGTGGCGATCCGCTTGGAAGCCGCAAGCGATAATGGCCTGATCATGGCCCGTACAGCCTAACTGATCATTTCGGACACAAAAAAGGCCGCTTTTGCATAAAAGCGGCCGTTCCGAAGTAGTTAAAGACTCTCAAAAACCACTTAAGTTCCCGATTAAAAACAGTAACTTAGAGGATTGTGTACAACTCGTGTTACTGGTCGGAATTCTATTGTCACAATGTCAATACAGCCTCAGGATCGCGCCGTCATCCTCTTGAGGTTTCCCGAATGAAGTTCTCCTCGATTCTCTTGTTGTCCCTTGGCCTGGTCAGTGGCGCAGCCATGGCCGGTGGCACCACCGAAGCCGGTGTAGGCGGCGCATTGGGCGGGGTTCTAGGTTCTGTCGTCGGCCAGCAGTTGGGCGGCAATACCGGTTCGACCATCGGCGCGGCCCTCGGTGGCGCAGGTGGTAGTGCGGTCGGCGCTGACAAGCGCAGCCGTGGCGAAGCCGCTATTGGCGGCGCGCTGGGCGCAGCCGGCGGCAACGTCGTAGGCCGCAGTGTCGGCGGTAGCACAGGTGCACTGATCGGCTCGGCTGCAGGCGGTGGCGCGGGCGGTGCACTGGGCAACTACATGGGCAACAAGAGCGATGACGATGATCGTCGTGATCGTGGGCGCGACAACCGTCGCTATGACCGTGATGACCATCGCGGCCGCGGCCATGCCTATGGGCATCGCAAGAACAAGCATCACTACCGTCACCGGTAATCTCTAAAAAACGCCGCAAAACCAATGTGAGAGCAAGCTTGCACCCTCTCACATTGGTTTTTGCCGTCAGACCACCAACCGCTGCAGCGCCTCGCGCAACACTCCCGGAATGGTCACCGGCTGATTCGACCCCCGATCCACAAACACATGCACAAAGCGCCCCGCAGCGCAGGATTCCTCTTCGCCGGTCTTGAACACCGCCAACTCATACTGCACTGAGCTATTACCTAACTTGCCCACTCGCAAGCCAATATCGATACGCTCGGGAAAGGCAATCGACGCGAAGTAATCGCACGCCGAACTCACCACGAACCCCACCACTTCGCCGCCATGAATATCCAGCCCGCCCTGCTCGATCAGGTAGGTATTCACCGCCGTGTCGAAAAAGCTGTAGTAGGTGACGTTATTCACGTGACCGTACACATCATTGTCGTGCCAGCGCGTTATGATCGGCTGGAAGTGGGGGTAATCGGCACGCTGTGGCACTGAATCAGGCATGGGCACCTCTGGTGAAAGTGGGTTTACAGGTCATTCAAATGGACTTCGGCCCAACTGCGTACTTCGGCATAGGGATAGTCTTCCAGCGCAGCAAAACCGGGAATGCCCCGCGCCTTCAGCTTGGTAAACAACGGCACACTGATCCCCCCGAGAAAGCGCGTCAGTCGCTCGGCACCGGGCAGTTGGCCCGTGTGCTCATGATGCCTGTGGATAAAATCACCGCACAGCTCCATGAAATTTTTATCCACAAGCGGCGGCAAGCCCGGCGGTGATGGCAGGTGCGCCACATGGCCGTGACAGACCGAGCAATGTCCGCAGCGATGGGGGGCTTTTTCATCACCAAAATAATGGGCCAAGCGCTGGCCCAAGCAATGATCGGTGGCGAACAGATCGAGCATGGCGTGAATCCGCGCCACTTCTGTCACCTCGTGGTGCTTGAAGCCTGTGTATAACTCGGCGCTTAACACCTGTGGATCAAATTCGGTATTCAGCAGGCTGTAGACCTCAGTCATCTGCTTGCTTTCCAGCTCGATCAGGCCTTGCTCCTGGAAGTAATCCAGCGCCTTCACCACACGATTGCGCTCGGCATTGTGCTGCTGATACAGCGCGTCGAAATCCACCGTCGCCCAGGTCTTCGCACGCTTGCACACTTGAATAATCGCCGCGACAAACTGCTGCCGCTCACCGGAAAACCGCGCCAGTAACGCTTCGGGCTCAATCAGGTATTTGAACCGGTATTCGGCATAAAACGCGTAGCGCGGCGCGATCACGCCTTTGAGCTCCAACTGCACCAGCAGGGTCTTGAGTGGCAGCTCGCGGATATTGCTGTGGTCCGACAGCGACCTCAGTAGAAACTCCCACTGCCCTTCACCGCGCGCCGCCTGCAAATCCTCCAGCACCCGGCGGATCCCCTCCTGCTCAGGCGTGTCACCGTACACAAAGTTTTCCAGCACATTGAGGCTGTCACGGTTAGCCAACACCAGGCAGTCCGACGGCTGCCCATCACGCCCGGCGCGACCTATTTCCTGGCTGTAGTTCTCGATGGATTTGGGCAGGTCAAAATGCACCACATTGCGGATGTCACTCTTGTCGATGCCCATGCCAAACGCGATGGTGGCGACAATGCAATTGGAGCGCCCGCCCATGAAGCGCTGCTGGATACCCTCACGTCTGTCGTGGGGCAAGCCGGCGTGATACGCCTCGGCCTGTATGCCATTGCGGTTCAGATGCTCGGCAATATGCTCGGCGGTTTTTTGCAGGGTGACGTAGACGATGCTCGGCTGGTTGGCCCGTTCGCTCATCCACTGCACCAGGCGACGGCGTTTGTCCGCGCCGCTGACCGGTTCGACCAACAGGTTCAGGTTCGGCCTATAGAACCCCGTAGTCACCACATCACCCGGCGCTATGGCGAACTTCGCCTGCATATCGGCAATCACCTTGGGCGTGGCTGTAGCCGTCAGCAGCAGCGCTTGTGGGATCTTGAACTGACGCTGGTAGTCCGGCAGCTTCAGGTAGTCCGGGCGAAAGTTATGGCCCCACTCGGAAATGCAGTGCGCCTCGTCCACCACCAGCAGAGAGATCTGCACACTTTGCAGGAAGTTGCGGAAGCGCTCGTTCTTCAAGCGCTCCACGGAAATCATCAGGATTTTCAGCTCACCGGAACGGGCGCGGGCCATCACGTCATTGGCGTCGTCACGACTCTGGGCCGAATCGATACTACCCGCCGAAATGCCATGGCGCTGCAAAAAGCCCAACTGGTCCTGCATCAGTGCCAACAGTGGCGAGACCACCAGCGTCAGGTGCGGCAGCAACACTGCTGACAGCTGATAACACAGGGATTTACCCGACCCAGTAGGGAAAATTGCAGCCGCCGAACGACCGGCCAGAACGGCGCTGACCGTTTCTTCCTGACCCAAACGAAACTGTGGATAACCAAAGACCTGCTGGAGGGTGTCGTGCATAGGCTGTCACTCCATTGACCGCTGAAGGTGGCTTAAAAACGTAGCCCAGTAAGCTCAGCGGATCGAGAAAGGTCGCATGGAAAAAGAGACAGGATGATACACAGGCTGGGAGATGGCCCAGGGCCGAAGTGGGAATAACCTGATGATGCAGTAGGAAACACACCGATCCAAATGTGGGAGGAAGCAAGCCCCTCCCACATCTTTAGAACTGAGCTACAGCTGAATCAGCGGTTCTGCACCCGCTCAATCGCCGTGTCATACACCGGGTTGGCTTTCTGTTCCTTGGCCAACTGGTAGTGACGCAGCGCATCCTGGAACTGCCCCGCCGCTTCGTAGATCCGCGCAATGTTGTAGTAGGCACCTGCACGCACGGTCGCAGCATTGGCGCCGGTGGCAAGGGCGATAGCCTTGCGGTTGGCCCAGATCGATTCAGCAGTGTTACCAGCCTTTTGATACGCCAGGCCGAGGTTGCCGTAAGCCTTGCCGAAGCTGTTATCCAGATCGATGGCCTGACGGAAGTAGTCAATCGCCTGATCCAGATTGCCTGCCTGGTAAGCCGCTTCACCTTTCAGGTTCAGCTTCTTCGCATCAGTCTGTACGGAAGAGCTAACGGTGACTGCGGTGACCGCGACGCTGTCATCCAGCAGCGGTTTGACTTCGTTCAGCACATTGGCGGCATTCACTGTCACGCCACTGAAGGTGTTGATGTCCTGGAAGTCGCCGCTGCCGGTCATGCGGAACACAGTCCACAGGTTGCCGCTGCGGTTCTTAGGCACGTAGTAGGTACGCACCAGCGATTGGCCCATGTACACGAACACCTTGGCTTCGCTGTCGGACAACTGGCGCGAGCCCGGGTTGCCGCCATTACTGTAGTCGTGCACGGCATAGACGTAGCTTTCGCCGTAGTGCTTTTTCTGCAGGGTGATGGTTTCCGGGCCGTAGCTGTCGGTGTCATCCACATCCAACTCGGCGTCGGTACCCTTCTGGTTCTCGAAATAGATGTTATTGCCGGGGAAAATCATGTGGGAGTCGAGGTCACTCGGGGTCTTGCCCCAGGTCAGCACCACACGCAGGCCATCGAGGTTTTCCATCACCGGGCTGATGGCGTAGGTCATGCCCGCGCATGGGCACTTCACCACCAGGTTGGAGTAGCCGGGCTTCTTGATGATCAGCAGGTTGCTCGCGTCATCGGCGGCCTCACTGGTCAGCGTCACTTGGCCCTGGGCGTTGGTGCGACCCACCACATTCTGCGCGCCGTTGCGTTGCAGTAGCACTTCGGCGTCGGCGATTTTCTGATCCTTGACCACGGCGCTTAGCACTTCAATCGGCAACTGTTCGGCCTGGACGGAAAAAGCCAACGCACACAATGACATCGCCGAAGCGACACGAAGCAAACCCATGCTTAACTCCATTTAAGTAGTGGGCGGAAATCGCCCTACAAGATTTTGCGGTGAAACATACGCTTAATTCAGGCCACTGGCGGAGTTTTTGTAGAAAATGTGATGCCAAGCCACAAATGCCTGAAACAGTCGTAGGAAATTTCCACAGGTTACGACATCTCCTTCCCAAACTGCTCCAGACACCCGCTCAACCCTCTACAGAAGTTACCCGTCGCTGAATGAAAATAGCGCGGCCTCAACTTTCCCGGCAGAAACCTGTGAACATCGAAAGGACTCAATACATTGGCCACTACGGCATCACCTTCGCGGTGATTCGGTTTAGCGTTCTACCCGCCCATCGACAAGCACTGGCAAACCTCTGCCTTTTGGAAGCCGGCACCCGCGCAACCGAAGTTCGCTATCGGCTGGCGGATCTCTACGGAAAAATGCTACCCGGTGATTTGCCTTGCAAAATGACTGTCGCAATCGCTAAGCCGCTGAACCGGCAGCAGGCAGATTTGCTCAATGAACGCGGGCCCCTTATCGCTCTAGCGTTAGCGGGACTTTTCAGTGCGCCAATTCACCCGTTTTCAAAACCAATAGCGCGCGCCGCTGCCACCACTGTGGGTGCGATCACCAAAAGTATTATTCGCAGCTATCCACTCGAAGCCATGGAATGTCAGAAGCCATGACTATCTGCGTTCAAATTGTCGCCTTTGTGGCGCTATACCTTGTTTTGAATCACCAAATCACAACCCCAATACTCAGAAAGCGATTTGCTATCACGTTGCTCGCGACAGGCGTTACGTTGGCATTCCTACTACCCTACGTAGCAGTAATCCTTAAAATGCCCCTCCTGCCTGTATTCCTATTCTTGATAGGCTTGGCACTCTTCATCACCCGAAACAAATTCCGCTTGAAACGCGACCTCCCTCTTCACCCACTCCTGCGTGCCCCCACCATGAACCTCGCCCCCGACTTCCCCGAAGACCCCGTCATGCAGCAACTCCTGCAACTGCTGCACGAAGAAATCGGCCTGCCGAAACACAAGACTATCCGCCTGCAAACCTCACTCAATTTCGACCTGGGCTGTGACGGCAGTGAAGCCAAGCAACTGATGGAAGCGCTGGAGCAGGAATTCGTACTCGACCTGGGCGACTACGACACTTATCGTTACTTCAACCCGCCGGTCTTTGATGTGTTCCTCAAGCGTCGGGCCAAGGGGCGCGGCAACAAGGTTCCACTGACCATCGGCATGCTCTATCTCGCCATAAAGACTCACAGCTGGGACACGCAGACTCTGGAAAACCTGAGCTAACACGCAGCCCCCTGTAGGAGCCCGGCTTACCGGCGATGGCGGTCTTGAGGTCGCCATTGCCGGCAAGCGGGGCTGTTAAAGGAAATTGAGTCTTCAGAAAGGACGATACATGGACGTAACAATGGGCCTGCTGGCCGCCCTGCTCTGGGGTGGCACGGATTTCCTCGTCGGCCTCAATGCCCGGGCTGTCGGCGTTAAACGCGCCGTTTACTTTGGCCAGGCGCTCGGCTTCCTGATCATGACCTTGCTACTGGTCATGTTGCCGACCTTTCTCTTCAAATCCCTCGACGCCCCGCTAAGCGCCTGGCTGCTGGGCATCGTAGCCGCGCTGCTCACCGTGTCCGGCGCTCTCGCGCTGTCCAAAGCCTTCGCCATGGGCAAAGCCGCCATCGTTGCACCACTGGTGACATCCTACGGCGTGGTCACTACCTTATTGTCCTGGGCCAGCGGCGAGCACATCAGCCTTATACAACTCGGTTGCATTGCCCTATGCGTCATCGGCGTGATCCTCTCCAGCATCCACAAGGACAACGGCGTACCCCACAACAACCCCCGCCTATCCATCGCCTACGCCATGCTCGCCGCACTGTTGTACGGCGCCAGTTTCTGGCTGCAAGGCCGCTACACGCTACCCGCGTTGGGACCGATCACCATGCTTTGGTTGGGTTATCTGGTGGGCGTGTGCGTACTGGTAATGATGGTGCTGAAGATCAAAGACGGCCTGAAAATCCCGCCACTGAAAAACTGTGCGACGCTGACCGGCGCGAGCTTGATGAACCTCGGCGGGTTCTCGGCGTTTTCATGGGGTGCGATGGCGGGGTCGGTTTCGGTGGTGACGGTGATCAGTACGTTGTCAGGTGGGATTGCGGCGATTCTGGGGTTTGTGTTTTTCAAGGAGCGGCTCACTGCGGTGCAGGTGCTGGGGGTTGTATTGGTATTGATCGGAGCAGTAGTTCTGCACATCGCCGACTGACCTTTCGCGCATAAAAAAGCCGCCCACAAGAGGCGGCTTTTTCACAACACGCGAATCTTACAACTTAGGACCCGCAGCCTTGATCGCATCGCTCACTTCAAACTTCTTGAAGTTCTCGATGAACAGACCAGCCAGCGCCTTCGCTGCTTCATCGTAAGCGGCCTTGTCAGCCCAGGTATTACGTGGGTTCAACAGGCCGGTTTCAACACCCGGTACGGCCAATGGCACGTCGAGGTTGATGGTGTCGAGGTGTTCGGTTTCAGCACCGATCAACGCGCCGCTCTGGATCGCTGCGATCACACCGCGAGTGGTCGGGATGTTGAAGCGCTTGCCAACGCCGTAGCCGCCGCCGGTCCAGCCGGTGTTGACCAGGTAGACCTTGGAGCCGAAGCCGCGGATGCGCTTGATCAGCAGCTCTGCGTATTCGCCGGCTGGGCGTGGGAAGAATGGCGCGCCGAAGCAGGTGGAGAAAGTCGATTTGATGCCGCTACCCGACCCCATCTCAGTCGAACCCACCAATGCAGTGTAGCCGGACAGGAAGTGGTAGGCCGCTTGTTCTTCGCTGAGGATAGACACTGGTGGCAGTACGCCGGTCAGGTCGCAGGTCAGGAAGATCACTGCGTTTGGCTCGCCGCCCAGGTTCTTCTCGGAACGTTTGGCAACGTGCTCCAGCGGGTAGGCGGCGCGGCTGTTCTGGGTCAGGCTCACGTCGGCGTAGTCGGCGTGCTTGGCGTCGTCGATCACGACGTTTTCCAATACTGCGCCGTGCTTGATGGCTTTCCAGATAACTGGCTCGTTCTTCTCGGACAGGTCGATGCATTTGGCATAGCAACCGCCTTCGATGTTGAACACCACGCCTTCGCCCCAACCGTGTTCATCGTCACCGATCAGGTAACGGCTTTCGTCGGCCGACAGGGTGGTTTTACCGGTGCCGGACAGGCCGAAGAACAGGGTCACGTCGCCCGCTTCGCCGATGTTGGCGGCGCAGTGCATCGGCAGTACGTCGGAAGCCGGCAGCAGGAAGTTCTGCACCGAGAACATGGCTTTCTTCATTTCACCGGCGTAACGCATGCCAGCGATGAGTACTTTTTTCTGTGCGAAGTTGAGAATCACGCAACCGTCGGAGTTGGTGCCATCACGCTCTGGCACGCACTCGAAGTTAGCCACGTTGAGCACTTGCCATTCGTCACGGCCGGCCGGGTTGTACTGGGCCGGGTTGATGAACAGGCAACGACCGAACAGGTTCTGCCAGGCAGTCTGGGTGGTCATTTTCACAGCCAGGTAGTGGTCTTCCGCAGCCCCTACGTGAACGTGGGAAACGAAGTGCTCTTGCGCGTTGTTGAAAGCCTCGACGCGAGCCCACAGGGCATCGAACTTGTCGGCCGGAAACTTGCGGTTGATCGGGCCCCAGGCGATGGCGTCCTGGGTGGAAGGCTCTTCAACGATGAAACGGTCGACCGGCGAACGACCGGTGCGATGACCGGTTTCTACGACCAGTGCGCCAGTATCGGCAAGCACGCCTTCACCGCGCTGCAGGGCTTCTTTGACCAGATCGTCAACACTCAGATCGGTGTATACGGCGTTATTGGCTTGCGTCATGAGGTTCCCCGTCGGCCTATGGCCGAGTGCTCCAAACGTTTTGTAGTAGAAAGTTGCGCACTACTACCGCGAAAAAAGTGGGCCGGATTATGCCAGAAAAGCCCAAAAAGAGTAGGGCCCTCCCGTCAGAACACCTCTAATCCGGCATTTGTCAGGTGATTTACCTGTGCTTAAACGTTTTAGTGGCGGGTGTCGGATGGCGTGTCGATGCCTGCGCCAGCGAACAATTGAGTGACATCGGCAGCATCGAACAGGTAGCGCTGGTTGCAGAACTGGCAGTCGATCTCAATATTGCCACCGTGTTCCACCACCAGATTTTGCGCATCTTCCAGACCCAGGCTGACCAATGCGCTACCTGAACGCTCGCGGGAGCAACTGCAATGGAAGCGCAAGGTTTGCGCGTCGAACAGGCGCACAGGTTCTTCGTGGTAGAGGCGATGCAGGATGGTTTCGTTGTTCAAGCCCAGCAGCTCTTCGGCTTTCAGGGTGTCGGCCAGAGCGATGGTGTGCCGCCAGCTTTCAGCGCGATCGTCGTCGTCCTTGATGCGGTCGGCCGGCAATTGCTGCAACAGCATGCCACGGGCGCGTTTGCCGTCTGCGTTGAGCCAGAACTTGGTGCCGACTTGTTGGGACATCACGAAATAGTTAGTGAAGCAATCCGACAAGGTTTCGCCGTCGAGGTCGACGATGCCCTGGTAACGCTGGCCAACGGTCGGGTCGACGGTGAGCGCCAGGACGCCGTTGGGCATCAGGTCCGCCAGCATGGCGTCCGGGGCAATCAGGTCGGCGTCATAACGGGCCAGGCCGCGGATTTCACGTTCGCTGGAGCACTCGATCATCAGCAGCGGGATCGGGCCTTCGGAGCGGGCCTGCAGGATCAGCAAACCGTCAAACTTCATGGTGCCGACCAGCAACGCCGCAGCGGCCATCAGCTCTCCAAGCAGTTGCGCGACCGGCTCAGGATAGGGGTGCTTGGCGAGGACTTCGGCGTAGCTGAGTTCCAACGAAACCATTTCGCCGCGGGCGTCGCTCTCGTCGAAGATGAAGCGTTGGGTGAAGTCGGTATCCGGTAGATCAGTCATAGGTCTGGGTATCTGAATTGATGACAAATTGATTACAAGGTTTATAGAATTAAACGCTTTAGCACCGTTTTGGTGCGAATTTCTCCTGGAAACAGAGAGTTTAAATAGAGCGAAGAGGGACAGTTTATGAACAATCCGGGTTTGTTCCAAGCCAAGTGGAACCTCCGGCGATGGGTTCTGTGCAATCTACTCGCTATCGCGCTGCTGTGTTTTTGGCTGTGGCCCACGGGCCAGATGCTCTGTGTGATTTTCGACGAGTGGCTGTTTCATCTGCTCAATGACCCTCTGGCCACTAACGCAACGTGGCTGCACATTTGGGCCGTGGCCAGTTTGCGACCGTTTGATGCGGTGGTCGGGGTGATCCTGCTGTCGCTGCTGGTTCGCGGCGACTGGGTGTTCAAGGCCGTACAGGTGCGTCAGGCGCTGTTAGGTTTTGTCGGCATTTTGTTGCTGCTGTTGTTTATCCGCATGCTGTTTTCCAAACTTGCGGCACAGATGGGCTGGCAGCACAGCAGCCCGTCGATGGTGATCGGCGGGGCCATTCAGATGAGTGATTACTTTCCTGGCCTGGAGAAGACCTGGGAGCTGAAGGACCGTTCGAGCCAAAGCTTCCCTGGGGATCATGCGTCTGTGCTGTTGATTTGGGGGATGTTCATGACGGTGTTCGCCAAGCGCATCAGCCAAGTGCTGGTGATCTGGGGCCTGGCGCTGTTGTTTATGATGCCGCGGCTGGTGGCAGGTGCGCATTGGGGGCAGGACGATTACATCGGCGGAGTGCTGCTGGCGCTGTTGGCGTTGGGCTGGGGGTATTACACGCCGTTTGCGGCAAAGGTGTCGGGCGCTTTGTTACACGTGACAACACCGATCTTCCGGTTACTTGGCAAGCTGCCGGTGATCGGAGGATTGAGCGTCGTGCGCACATCCCCTTAACGCTGCAGGCCGAATAAGCGAGGGGGCTGGCTCCCTCCCTAATTCGGCTGGGGTTCTGCGCAATCAGTCATCACTGCCACTGCCGCGAAACTTGAAGAGATCGCGGCGTTGCTTCTTGCTCGGCTTACCATCGGTGGTCAGGCCTGAAGCCCCCGCCTTGCGCATCGCCGCAGCATTTTCGCGCTTGGCAATGCTAGCGTCGGTCTCGGTGTAGAGCGCCTGAGCTTCAGGTGCGCCACGACGCACGATGGAAAGTGCTTGGACCACAATGGTCTTTTCATCAAAACCGGTACGAATCTGAAACTCATCGCCGACGCGTGGCTCCTTGCCCGGCTTGCAGCGCTCGCCACGATGGTGCACCTTGCCACTCTCTATCGCCGCCTTGGCCAGGGCACGGGTTTTATAGAAACGCGCGGCCCACAGCCACTTGTCCAGGCGAACCTTTTCTTCCTCTTCCTGCTTTTGAGCCACTTGAATTCCTCGCTCTGAAAAATGTCGCAACTTTACCGTTGAAACCCTTCGACGCATAAACCTCAAGGCTCACCTAAGATACGCCAGGTAGCACCCTGTTTTCGCGAGGATACGCCGTGACCGACTTTCCCACTTCACTCACCTCGCCTGACCAGCGCTGCGTAGGCTGCCAGCAAAGCGAGCCCCTGGGTTTCGATTTTGCGTTTGCCTACCAGCCTATCGTAGACCTTCGGGACCATTCGATTTTTGCCCACGAAGCCTTGGTGCGCGGTACACAAGGCGAAGGCGCGTTGTCGGTGCTGAACCAGGTTAACGAAAGCAATCGCTACCGCTTCGACCAACGCTGCCGCACTCAGGCAATTGCCGGCGCAGCAGCCATGGGGATGCAAACCCATCTTTCCATCAATTTCATGCCCAACGCCGTGTACCGTCCGGAGTTGTGCATCCGCAGCACCCTGGAGGCGGCTCGCGCACACAATTTCCCGCTGAACAGACTGATTTTCGAGACGCTGGAAAGCGAGCATGTAGATAACTATCGCCATTTGACGAATATTCTGCGTGAATACCGCGAATTCGGCTTCAAGACCGCCATCGACGATTTCGGAGCGGGCTATTCGGGGCTGAATCTACTGGCCGATTTCCAACCTGACTTGATCAAACTCGACATGGCTCTTATCCGCGATGTCGACAAGGATCGTGTCCGCCAGGTAATCGTCCGGGGGATTGTCACAATCTGTGAGCAGTTGAACGTTACTGTCATCGCCGAAGGCATTGAAAGTGCCGGAGAGCGAGACTTTCTGTCTGACTGTGGAATATTTCTCATGCAAGGCTACTGGTTCGCCAAGCCCGCATTCAAAGCCCTGGCCGAGGTTTCACCGAAAGCTTGGGCTAATTGACCGGTTACCCATATTGAAGACATTTGACCATTTGACCGTTGTGGGTCTGCGTGAGTGGGTGGCACTTCCCGACTTGGGAGTGGCAGGCCTGCGCGCGAAGATCGACACAGGTGCCAGCACCTCAAGCCTGCACGCCACCGATATCGAACCCTTTGAGCGCGACGGTGAGAAGTGGGTGCGCTTCACTGCGCATCTGGGCAGTGTTGTGCAACTGCGCCACCGCCGCTGCGAAGCGCCCCTGGTGACGATGAAAACCATCAAGAGCTCCAACGGCCATGCGCAGGTGCGCTATGTGATCAGCACCACCCTGGCGTTGGGTGATCGGGTATGGCGGGTGGAGTTCACCCTGGCCTGCCGCAAGGCTATGCGTTACCGCTTGCTGCTGGGTTCCAAGGCGCTGATTGACGGCCAGTTGGTGGTCAACCCCGGCATCAAGTACGTTCAAGACAAGCCGGTGTTCCCGGTCTCTACTATTTCTGCCCCAGGTGCTGCATGAAGATTGCTGTGCTGTCGCGAAACCCGCGTCTGTATTCCACCCGCCGCCTGGTCGAGGCCGGCACCGAACGTGGCCACGAAATGGTGGTGATCGACACGTTGCGTGCCTATATGAACATTGCCAGCCACAAGCCGCAGATCCATTACCGAGGCAAACCGCTGGAAGGCTTTGATGCCGTAATCCCGCGGATCGGCGCTTCGGTGACGTTTTATGGCTGCGCGGTGCTGCGCCAATTCGAGATGATGGGGGTGTTCCCCTTGAACGAGTCCGTGGCCATTGCGCGCTCGCGGGACAAATTACGTTCGCTGCAACTGCTGTCGCGCCGGGGGATCGGCCTGCCGGTCACCGGGTTTGCCCACTCACCCGATGACATCCCGGACCTGATCGAGATGGTCAACGGCGCGCCACTGGTAATCAAGGTACTGGAAGGCACACAGGGCATTGGCGTAGTGCTGTGTGAAACCGCAACCGCGGCGGAGTCGGTGATCGAGGCATTCATGGGCCTCAAGCAGAACATCATGGTGCAGGAATACATCAAGGAGGCAGGGGGTGCGGATATCCGCTGCTTCGTGGTGGGCGACAAGGTAATTGCGGCGATGAAGCGCCAGGCCAAACCTGGAGAGTTTCGCTCCAACCTGCACCGCGGCGGCAGTGCCAGCCTGATCAAGATCACCCCTGAGGAGCGCATGACCGCGCTGCGGGCGGCCAAGGTGATGGGGTTGGCCGTGGCGGGGGTAGATATCCTGCGTTCGAACCACGGGCCGCTGGTGATGGAAGTCAATTCATCTCCGGGCCTGGAAGGTATCGAAACCACCACTGGCAAAGATGTGGCGGGGATCATCATTCAGCATCTAGAGAAGAATGGTGGGCCGAATATGACCAGGACCAAGGGCAAGGGCTGATAAAACGCAGTCTGTGGCACACGTAAACCAAATGTGGGAGGGGGCTTGCTCCCGATAGCGGTGGATCAGCCAGCTTATTGGTAGCTGACCCACTGCAATCGGGAGCAAGCCCCCTCCCACATTTTGATCTGCGTTGTTTGTTAGACCGCGTCTCTGGGCAACATCAAGCCCAACGGCAAACGCACCCGCGCCTCAAGGCCGCCGCCTTCGCGATTACGCAACTCAACATTGCCACCATGCATCGAGGCAATTCGTCGCACGATTGCCAGCCCAAGCCCCGTGCCTTTGCCACCGCGTGCACGGTCCCCACGAGTAAACGGGTTGAAGATGCCCTCCAGTTCCGCCGGGTCGATCCCCGTGCCACGGTCCATCACACTCAGCACCACATAAGGTGCGGCGCTGTCGCCCGAAACGTACGCCGCCACTTCCACATCAGAGCCGGCGTGATGCAAGGCGTTGCCAATCAAATTGTTCAACAGGCGCTTCATCGACACACGTCGCAACGCAAACGGCTGGATCGGCTCAAGGCGCATCCGAACCTGTTCGCCGTTCTGGTTATAGGGCGCAACCACCTCGCGCACCAAATCCGTCAGGTCGACTTCCTCAACCACCTCATCGCGGCCATCGCGGATAAACGCCAGAAACTGATCGAGAATCGCGTCCATGTCCTCGATATCGCGGACCATGTCGTCGGTCAGATCGGTATGGTTGTCCATCAACTCCAGGGACAGTCGCAAGCGTGTCAGCGGCGTGCGCAGGTCGTGAGAGACACCGGCCAGCATCAACTCGCGTTCGCGCCCGGCCTGTTCGACATCCTCCGCCATCTGGTTGAACGCGCCGTACACCTCGGTCATTTCACTCGGTGTATCGCTGACCGGCAGGCGCACGCTGCGCCCCTGACCCAATTGCCGGGCGGCGAACACCAATCGTTTAAGGGGTTGGTTGAGCTGGCGCACAAAGATCCACGCGGATGCTGTGGAAAGCAGCCCGATCGCCAAGAACCAGCCCAGCACGTTCCAGATCTTCTGCCCCCGCAAAGGATGAGGGTACAGCGGCACTTTCAGCCAGTCCTCACCCAGGCTCGGCGCACGTACCCACAATGCAGGAGACACATGCATACGCAGCCGTACTTCGGTGTCTTCACCCAGTTCGGCCTGCATTTGGCGCTGGTAAATCTCGCTATAAGGCCAATGTTGCTCGCCTTCCGGCACACCTGCACCCGCCACGCGTACCAGAGTGGCGGCCTTGGCAATCTTCTCGCGGTTCTCGGGATCGGCGGCCCAATAGGCGCGCAGCGTCAAAGCCACACCGTGGCTGTACTGTCGATCCACCAGCACATCTTCGTTCATCAGCAGATAAACCAGCGTGAGCGCTTTGGAAAACAGAACGACGATCAGCACCAGCCAAAGGGTGCGGGAGAAGAAACTTTGTGGGAACCACAGCGGGGTTTTCATAGATGAAAGCTGGACACCTTGCAGGAACGAGCGGCGCTCGCAGAATTGCAGACGCCGGGCATCCCGTCGACCCTCATGGAGTCAAACGCCAGGATGCCCGCCCTGCAAATCATCGATCACTTGGTTGCGGTGCCATCCGGCACAAACACATAACCCACGCCCCAGACAGTCTGGATATAACGTGGCTTGGAAGGGTCCGGCTCGATCATCCGGCGCAGACGGGAAATTTGCACGTCAATGGAGCGCTCCAGGGCGTCCCATTCACGACCACGAGCCAGGTTCATCAGCTTGTCGCGTGTCAGCGGCTGGCGAGCGTTCATCACCAGCGCCTTGAGCACGGCGAATTCGCCGGTGGTGAGCATGTGCACTTCATCGCCGCGCTTGAGTTCGCGGGTCGCCAGCGACAGTTCGTAGTCGCCGAAGGTAACGCTTTCGTCTTCGCTGCCTGGCGCGCCCGGTACTGGCGGTGCCTGACGGCGCAATACGGCTTTGACCCGCGCCATCAACTCATCCGGATTGAAGGGTTTGGCCAGGTAGTCATCGGCGCCCAGTTCAAGGCCCTTGATGCGGCTCAGCTCATCGCCCTTGGCGGTGAGCATGATGATTGGAATCTGATTGTTCGCGCCGCGCAGGCGTTTGCATGCGGTCAGGCCATCTTCGCCGGGCAGCATCAGGTCGAGTACGACCAGGTTGAATACTTCGCGCCCCAGGAGGCGATCCATCTGCTCGGTGTTCGGCACCGCGCGGGCACGGTAGCCCTTGGAATTGAAGAAACGCTCCAGCAGGCTGCTCAGCCCTGGATCGTCATCAACGATGAGAATTTTTTCGCCTTCAGCAGTTTGTGCAGTGCTGCTCATTAGATGCTCCTCTTATCTCGGCGCGCATTATGGCGTAGCTGTCGTTATACGCACCGTGTGCATTGTTAGCAGATTTTTCCTCAACTGCCAGCAAACCCGCGCCCTACAACCACCCGCGCAGTAGCCCTCAAGGACAAAACGCTGGTTATAATGCGGCGCCCTCATACAGGGCGACGTCAGATCGTTACCTTTTTACTGCCAAGCTTTTTTACCCGCTTGTCGCGATTTTTCCGATTTCGAGGGTCAATAGGCTGCCTCTTGACCCAGGCAGCGGCGCCAGTCGGGCCGCTCAACCAGCTGCGCAAGGCCTTGTTTTCCGGGCCTGCAAGCTGCTTCTAAGAATTTCAGGTGGTTTTATGGACAGCATCAACAGCCGCATCGCCGAGGAACTCGGTGTACGCCCACAACAGGTCGAAGCGGCCGTCGCTCTACTGGATGAAGGCTCCACGGTGCCCTTCATCGCCCGTTACCGAAAAGAAGTGACAGGCAGCCTCGACGACATCCAACTGCGTCACCTGGAAGAGCGCCTGCGCTACCTGCGAGAACTCGACGAACGGCGTATCAGCATCCTCGCCAGCATCGAGGAACAGGGCAAGCTGACCCCGCAGCTTGAGCGCGACATCAAGCTCGCCGACACCAAAACCCGCCTCGAAGACCTTTACCTGCCCTACAAACAAAAGCGCCGCACCAAGGGCCAGATCGCCCTCGAAGCCGGCCTGGGCGAACTGGCCGACGGCCTGTTCAACGACCCGTCGCTGACCCCGGACACCGAAGCCGCGCGCTTCGTCAATGCTGAAAAAGGCGTTGCCGATGTCAAGGCAGCCCTCGAAGGCGCCAAGTACATCCTCATGGAGCGCTTCGCCGAAAACGCCAGCCTTCTGGAAAAGCTGCGTACCTACCTCAAGCAGGAAGCCATCATCAGCGCTCGCGTCATCGCCGGCAAAGAGGAAGAAGGCGCCAAATTCCGCGATTACTTCGAACACGACGAACCGCTCAAGAGCATGCCGTCCCACCGTGCACTGGCGATTTTCCGTGGCCGCAACGAAGGCATTCTCAGCTCCGCACTCAAAGTCGGCGACGAGCTGCCGGGCACCATGCACCCGTGCGAAGGCATGATCGGTCAACAATTCGGCATCCAGAATCAGAATCGTCCTGCTGATAAGTGGCTCGGTGAAGTAGTGCGCTGGACCTGGAAGGTCAAGCTCTACACCCACCTGGAAACCGACCTGCTGGGCGAATTGCGCGACGGTGCCGAAACCGAAGCGATCAACGTCTTCGCCCACAACCTGCACGACCTACTGCTGGCCGCACCAGCCGGCCCGCGCGCCACCCTGGGCCTCGACCCGGGCCTGCGCACCGGCTGCAAGGTCGCCGTGGTCGATGCCACCGGCAAGCTGCTGGACCACGCAACCGTGTACCCGCACGTGCCGCATAACAAGTGGGACCAGACCCTCGCGATTCTGGCCGCCCTGTGCGCCAAGCATTCGGTGGACCTGATCGCCATCGGCAACGGCACCGCCAGCCGTGAAACCGACAAGCTTGCCGCCGAACTGATCAAAAAATACCCAGCCATGAAGATGACCAAGGTCATGGTCTCCGAGGCGGGCGCTTCGGTGTACTCGGCGTCGGAACTGGCTTCCAAGGAATTCCCGGACCTCGACGTGTCGATCCGTGGCGCGGTATCCATCGCCCGTCGCCTGCAGGATCCGCTGGCCGAACTGGTGAAGATTGACCCTAAATCCATCGGTGTCGGCCAGTACCAGCACGACGTGTCACAGCTGAAGCTGGCGCGTGGCCTGGATGCGGTGGTGGAAGACTGCGTGAACAAGGTTGGCGTGGATGTAAACACTGCCTCGGTCGCGCTGTTGGCCCGTATCTCCGGCCTGAACACCACGCTGGCGCAGAATATCGTCACTCACCGAGACGAAAACGGCGCGTTCAAAACCCGCGCCGCGTTGAAAAAGGTCGCTCGACTGGGCGAGAAAACCTTCGAGCAAGCCGCCGGTTTCCTACGCGTAATGAACGGTGACAACCCGCTGGATTCCTCGGCCGTTCACCCGGAAGCGTATCCGCTGGTGCAACGCATCGCCGCCGAGACCGACCGCGACATCCGTTCGCTGATCGGTGACGCTGCGTTCCTCAAGCGCCTGGACCCGAAGAAGTACACCGACGAAACGTTCGGCGTACCGACCATCACCGACATCCTGCAAGAGCTTGAAAAGCCTGGCCGCGACCCACGTCCTGAGTTCAAGACCGCCGAGTTCCAGGACGGCGTCGAAGACCTCAAGGACCTGGAGCTGGGCATGATCCTGGAGGGTGTGGTGACCAACGTGACCAACTTTGGCGCGTTTGTGGACATCGGCGTGCATCAGGATGGTTTGGTGCATATCTCCGCACTTTCGGAGAAGTTCATTAAAGACCCACGTGAAGCGGTGAAAGCCGGTGATGTGGTCAAGGTCAAGGTCATGGAAGTCGACATCCCGCGCAAACGCGTTGGTCTGTCTATGCGTATGAGCGACACCCCCGGCGAGAAAATCGACGGTGCCCGTGGCGCACGCCCAGGCTCGGCGCCGCGCCAGTCGCAGAACCGTTCCGAAAGCAGTCAACCGCGCAAGGAAACCGCAACCGCAGCGCCAAGCAACAATGCCATGGCCTCGCTGTTCGCCAACGCCAAGCAGTTGAAGAAACGTTGATGGAAATCCCGGCCGGTTTGACTCAGAGCGCCTTCAGCGAACTGATCGGCTGCCGCCTGCAACGCCTGGAAGAAGGCGTTGCCGAGGTGGCCCTGACCCTGGAGCCGCACCTGCGCAACCGCGCGGGCAAGCTCCATGGCGGGGCGATTTTCAGCCTGGTAGACATCACCATGGGGCTGGCCTGTTCCAGTTCCCATGGTTTCGACCAGCAGAGCGCGACCATCGAGTGCAAGATCAACTACATCCGCGCCGTGGAAGACGGGGATGTGCTGTGCACCAGCCGTGTGATTCACGCCGGCCGGCGCACCCTGGTGGTCGAAGCCGATGTGTATCAGGAGGAACGACTTGTCGCAAAAGCACAGGGCACCTTCGCTGTCCTATAGCTCACCACCCACGATTTGAGTTAATTTCGGCGCTGCGATAACGGCGTCGGAATTTTCCTGCTGCGCTATGGCCCAATTCATGGAGTGAAGTAGGCTTTTTTACCGCGGGTCAAATCGACTCACAACCAGGCGATCACGCCAGTTTTAACTTCACCCTTGTAGACCGTCCTGCCCACCCCCATATTGGGGCGACTGACGCGTGAAGGAATCCAACTTGAGCGAACTTCTCAACCGCCGCCTGGCTCTGCTCGGCAAGCGCGAACACCTCTCCCTGCTAGAGCAGTGCCTGCATGGCATCGAGCGTGAGTGCCTACGTGTCACGGGTGAAGGTCGCCTGGCGCAAACGCCGCACCCGGAAGCCCTGGGCGCCGCGTTGACCCACGAACAGATCACCACCGACTACTCGGAATCGCTGCTGGAGTTCATCACCCCAGCCCTGCCCAACCCGGCCGATACCCTGAGCAGCCTGGACAAGATCCACCGCTTTGCCTACACCAAGCTGGGCAGCGAATACCTGTGGAGCCCCTCGATGCCGTGTCCGTTGCCGGCCGAGGAAGATATTCCGATTGCCTACTACGGCACCTCCAATATCGGACAGCTCAAGTACGTGTACCGCAAGGGCCTGGCCCTGCGTTACGGCAAGACCATGCAGTGCATCGCCGGCATCCACTACAACTTTTCCCTGCCGGAACAGTTGTGGCCGTTGCTCAAGGAAACTGAAGGGTTCGTCGGCACCGACCGCGACTATCAGTCCACGGCTTACATCGCGCTGATCCGCAACTTCCGCCGTTACAGCTGGCTGCTGATGTACCTGTTCGGTGCCTCACCGGCCCTGGACGCGGGTTTCCTGCGCGGTCGCTCGCACCAGCTGGAAGTGCTCGACGCCGACACCCTCTACCTGCCCTACGCCACCAGCCTGCGCATGAGTGACCTGGGTTACCAGAGCAACGCCCAGGCCGGCCTGACGCCGTGCTACAACGACTTGGCGAGCTACACCGACAGCCTGCGCGAAGCGGTGGCAACACCCTACGCGCCTTACGTCGAAATCGGCACGCACAAGGACGGTGAGTGGGTACAGCTCAACACCAACATCCTGCAGATCGAAAACGAGTACTACTCCAACATCCGCCCCAAGCGCGTGACCTACACCGGTGAACGACCAATCCAGGCGCTGGTGGCACGCGGCATTCAGTACATCGAAGTGCGTTGCCTGGACATCAACCCGTTCTTGCCGATGGGCATCGACCTGCCCGAGTCGCGCTTCCTCGACGCGTTCCTGCTGTACTGCGCGCTGAACGACAGCCCGTTGTTCGCCAACAACGCGTGCGGCAATGCCACCGCTAACTTCCTCAGCGTGGTCAAGGAAGGTCGTCGTCCGGGCCTGCAATTGCAGCGCGACGGCGCGCCGGTGGACATGAAGGAATGGGCCACCGAGCTGTTGGAGAAGATTGCACCGTTGGCCGCCCTGCTCGATCAGAGCCATGGCATCAGCGAGCACAGCCAGGCGCTGGACGCCCAGCTTGCTAAGGTCAACGACCCATCGCTGACCCCTTCGGCGCAGGTACTGGCCGCGATGGCCGAGCGCAAAGAGAGTTTCGCGCAGTTCTCCCTGCATCAGAGCGAGTTGCATGCCGAGTATTTCCGCCGTGAGCCGTTGCCCGCAGAAGAGCAGGCGCGCTTTGAGGACCTGGCGCGCAAATCGCTGGCGCAACAGGCGGAACTGGAGCAGAACGAAGTGGGCGATTTTGATGTGTTTGTGGGGTCGTACCAGGCGAGCATTCTCGCCATCAGTAACTAACTGAAGCCGGACCCGGCTCAAAATGTGGGAGGGGGCTTGCCCCCGATAGCAGAGCGTCAGTCACCCATCAGTGGCTGAGCTACCGCCATCGTGGGCAAGCCCCCTCCCACATTTGCCCTCATCAAGCTCAAGACTTGCTTCAACCTTTCCCCACATAAGCTAATTCGAAAATGTTATTTATTTTCGGATTCTTAGATCATTTAGTCTCCTCTCACGCCGACCCTCGGCCGCCTGATTGAGGAGCTTCCCCTTGAAACTTTTAACCCCCCTGCGCCTCTTGGCGGCGTTGTCCCTGGCCGGTGCCAGCCTGTTTGCCCAGGCGGCTGATGTGACCATCGCTTACCAGACCACCGTGGATCCGGCCAAAGTCGCCCAGGCCGACGGTGCGTATGAAAAAGCCACCAACGCCAAAATTGATTGGCGCAAATTCGACAATGGCGCCGACATCATTGCCGCCATCGCCTCCGGTGACGTGCAGATCGGCTACCTCGGTTCCAGCCCGCTGACCGCGGCGATCACCCGCAAAGTGCCAGTGGAAACCTTCCTCGTCGCCACCCAGATTGGCGGGGCCGAAGCCCTGGTGGCGCGCAACGGTTCGGGGATCAACAGCCCCCAGGACCTGATCGGCAAAAAGATCGCCGTGCCCTTCGTCTCCACTGGCCACTACAGCCTGCTGGCCGCACTCAAGCACTGGAACATCGACCCGTCGAAAGTGACCATCCTCAACCTCGCGCCACCGGCGATCATCGCGGCCTGGAAGCGCGGTGACATCGACGCCACTTACGTGTGGGATCCCGCGCTGGGCGTGGCCAAGGAAAACGGCAAAGTGCTGATCACCTCTGGCGAGCTGGCCAAGTTCGGCGCGCCAACGTTCGATGCGTGGATCGTGCGTAAGGATTTTGCCGAGAAGCACCCGGAAATCGTCACGGCCTTCGCCAAAGTCACTCTGGATGCCTACGCCGCCTACCGCAAAGACCCACAAGCCTGGCTCGCCGACAAAGGCAACGTCGACAAGCTGGTGAAGCTATCCGGCGCTAAGGCCAGCGATATCCCGCTGTTGTTGCAAGGCAACGTCTACCCGCTGGCCGCTGACCAAGTGACCCTGCTGGGCGCCCCGACTACCAAGGCCGTGACCGATACGGCTGCGTTCCTCAAGGAACAAGGCAAGGTCGACGCCGTGCTGCCGGACTACGCGCCTTACGTCAGCGCCAAGTTCATTACTAACTGAGGAGTTCATCGCGATGGCCTTGCTACAACTGGAGCGCATCAGCGCACAGTACCCAGGCGCCCCGGAACCGGTACTGGCGGATATTTCACTCGACCTTGGGCCCCAGCAATTGCTGGTGGCCCTCGGGCCGTCCGGCAGTGGCAAGACCTCGCTGTTGAACCTGATTGCCGGTTTTGTCGAACCTTCTGCCGGGCGCATTACCCTTGATGGCGTGCCGGTCAAAGGCCCCAGCGCCGAGCGTGGTGTGGTATTCCAGGACGATGCGTTGCTGCCCTGGCAGGATGTGTTGGCCAATGTCGGCTTCGGCCTCGAATTGGCCGGCGTACCCAAGGCGCAACGTGAAGTACGTGCCAGGGAAATGCTCGCGCTGGTGGACCTGGCGGGTTTCGACAGCCGCCGTATCTGGCAGCTCTCCGGCGGCCAGAAGCAACGCGTCGGCTTGGCGCGCGCCTTGGCGGCAGACCCGCGTGTGCTGCTGATGGACGAACCCTTCGGCGCCCTCGATGCCTTCACCCGCGAACAGATGCAGGAGTTGTTGCTGCAAGTCTGGCGCCGCACGGCCAAGCCTGTGTTCCTGATTACCCATGACATCGAAGAAGCCGTGTTCCTCGCCACTGATTTGATCCTGCTGGCGCCCAACCCAGGCCAGATCGTGGAACGCCTGCACCTGGACTTCGGCCAACGCTATGCGGCGGGTGAATCGGCGCGGGCGATCAAGTCCGACCCGCGCTTTATCGAGACCCGCGAACACGTGCTGGGCAAAGTGTTCTCCCAACGGCAGGTGTCCGCATGAGCAGCTACGAACTTCCCGCCACCGCCGCCAAGCCGGTGACGCACGCGGTCATTGCGGTGCGCCGCAGCTTAAGCACACGCTGGATCAGCCTGCTGACACTGGCCGCGCTCCTGGCAATTTGGTGGGGGGTGACCGCCACCGGCTTGATCGAACCGCTGTTCCTGCCACCGCCGTCCGCTGTGCTGCAAAAAGGCTGGTTGCTCGCGACCACGGGCTATATGGACTCCACTCTGTGGCAACACCTGGGCGCGAGCCTCAGCCGTATCGGCCTGGGCCTGGGCTTCGCGGTGCTGACCGCCGTGCCGGTGGGCATCGCCATCGGTTCCAATCGCATTGCCCGAGGCATTCTCGACCCGCTGATCGAGTTCTACCGACCGATTCCACCTTTGGCCTACCTGCCGCTGATTGTGATTTGGTGCGGCATCGGTGAGCTGTCTAAAGTGCTGCTGATTTACCTCGCGATCTTCGCACCGATTGCCATCGCCACCGCGACCGGCGTACGCACCGTCGACCCGGCCAAATTGCGCGCCGCGCAGTCGTTGGGCGCCACCCGCGCCCAGCTGATTCGCCATGTGATCCTGCCAAGCGCCCTGCCTGACATCCTCACCGGCGTGCGCATCGGACTGGGTGTGGGCTGGTCGACCTTGGTCGCTGCCGAGCTGATCGCGGCCACCAGCGGCCTGGGCTTTATGGTGCAGTCGGCGGCGCAGTTCCTGGTCACCGATGTGGTGGTGCTGGGGATCCTGGTGATCGCTCTGATCGCCTTCGCCATGGAAATGGGCCTGCGTGCCCTGCAGCGTAAGTTAGTGCCTTGGCATGGCCAGGCACATTGAGTGAGAACCGCATGAGCAACCTGACCGTTACCCCATTGAGCACTGCCTTGGGCGCCCAGATCAGTAGCGTCGATATTACCCAGCCGCTGAGCGCCGAACACCGCGATGCCATCGAGCAGGCGTTACTCAGCCACTCGGTGCTGTTCTTCCGTGGCCAGCCGATCACCCCGCAGCAACAAGCGCGGTTCGCCGCGAATTTTGGCGACCTGCATATTCATCCGATCTACCCCAACGTGCCGGAACAGCCCGAAGTGCTGATCCTCGACACCGCCGTCACCGACGTGCGCGACAACGCCGTGTGGCACACCGACGTGACCTTCCTGCCCACCCCGGCGCTCGGCGCGGTACTTAGCGCCAAGCTGTTGCCGGCGTTTGGTGGCGATACGTTGTGGGCCAGTGGTATTGCGGCGTATGAGGCGTTGTCCGAGCCGCTTAAGGCGTTGCTCAACGGCCTCACCGCCACCCACGATGTCACTAAGTCTTTTCCGCTGGAGCGCTTCGGCAACACCGCAGAAGACCTGTTGCGCTGGGAAGAAACCCGTAGGAAGAACCCGCCGCTGTCGCACCCGGTGGTGCGCACGCATCCGGTGAGCGGGCGTAAGTCGCTGTTTGTCAGTGAGGGGTTTACCACCAGGATCAATGAGCTTGAGCCCGCAGAGAGCGAAGCGATCCTGAAGCTGCTGTTTGCCCATGCGACACGACCGGAATTCACTATCCGCTGGCGCTGGCAGGAAAACGACGTGGCGTTCTGGGACAACCGCGTGACCCAGCACTACGCGGTGGATGACTACCGGCCGCAGCGGCGGGTGATGCATCGGGCAACGATTCTTGGGGACGTGCCGTTCTAAACCACACTGCACATCAAATGTAGGAGGGGGCTTGCCCCCTCCCACATTGACCGAGTCATACCAAATTATTCAGCGGTCGATGGCTTTTCCCACAGGTTAATCCCGCCTTCCTGCGCAAACCGATCAATCTCCGCCAGTTCTTCCGCAGTGAAGCTCAAGTTCTTCAACGCTCCGACGTTCTCGATAATCTGCTCCGGCCGGCTCGCGCCGATCAGCGCACTGGTGACCCGTGGATCACGCAGCGTCCACGCCAGTGCCAGCTGCGCCAGGCTCTGACCACGGCGCTGGGCGATTTCGTTCAGCGCACGCACATGGGCGATGTTGGCGTCGGACAAGTGTTTGGCCTGCAACGAACCACCGCCCGGGCGATTGACCCGTGCATCAGCCGGCACACCGTTGAGGTACTTGTCGGTCAACAAACCCTGAGCCAGTGGCGTAAAAGCGATCACGCCGGCGCCGAGTTCCTCGGTGGTGTCGAGCAGGTCTTTTTCCACCCAGCGGTTGAGCAGGTTGTAGGCCGGCTGGTGGATCAGCAGCGGTACCTTCCACTCCTTGAGCAGCGCAGCGATTTCGCGAGTCTTCACGCCGGAATACGACGAAATGCCGATGTACAACGCCTTGCCTTGTTGCACGGCGGTGGCGAGGGCGCTGGCGGTTTCTTCAAGCGGGGTGTCGGCGTCAAAGCGGTGGGAATAGAAAATATCCACATAGTCGACGCCCAAGCGCTGCAGGCTTTGGTCCAGGCTGGCCAGCACGTATTTGCGCGAACCGCCGCCCTGGCCGTAAGGGCCGGGCCACATGTCCCAACCGGCCTTGCTGGAGATAATCAATTCGTCGCGGTACTGCTTGAAGTCTTCACGCAGCAAACGACCGAAATTGATCTCGGCGCTGCCGTAGGGCGGGCCGTAGTTATTAGCCAGGTCGAAGTGGTTGATACCCAGATCGAACGCCGTGCGCAACAGGGCGCGCTGGGTGTCGATCGGGGTGCTGTCGCCAAAGTTGTGCCACAGCCCCAGGGACAGTGCAGGCAGCACCAATCCACTGCGGCCTACGCGGCGATACGGAATAGATTCATAGCGGTTTTCGGCAGCAATGTACGTCATCGAATCCTCTCTGGGTCTAGGGCAAATAAGGCCTGGGAATAAGGTTATTCCCAGGCCTTTTAACCAGCTGAATCGCTTAAGTCTGCCCTTTCGTTGTACAGCAAAGTCCTACGCCAGAGGAACGATAAGACTCATAAAAAACTGCAATTTCACGCAAGCCAACGTCACCGCCGGCCTGCGCAAAACCTAGCGCACCAGGTGCAGGAACTGCAGGTGCCGCTCGTACTGGTCGAGGATGTCGTTGATGATCTGCTCCTTGGTGTAGCCCACCAGGTCGTAGTCCTGGCTGCCCTCACTCAAGTGCACTTCCGCCCGGTAATAGCGGCGGTTGTTGATCTCTTTGGAGCCCATGCCGCCACGGGCAAACGACGGCGTGAAGTAGCCGCGCATCTGCACCTGGTATATGAACGGATGCTCCTCGCCATGGCCGATTTCCAGGCTCACGCTGTCGTTGGATGGATCCGGTTGGGTGACCACCGAAAGTCCCTTCTCGACAAACACCGCCGTCACTTCTTCAATCGCCGGGCGCACCGTCGATTCAAGGAAGCGGTACACCTCATCGCGCGATGGGAAATGCACCGCTTGGCTCAAGCGCTGGCGCCAGCCACCCTTGCCTTTACGCGAAGCCGAGATCGGCGCCAAGGAATGCAACTGGGCGATCTGCTTTTGCGACTCCAGATAGAAAGCCTTGTGCAGCCCCCACATCATCAGCAACAGAATCAGCGAGAACGGCAGCGAGGTCAGCACCACCGCCGATTTCAGCGAGTCGATACTGCCAGCAAACAGCAACGCACTGGTGACCAGCGCGGTCATCGCACCCCAGAACACCCGCAGCCATTTCGGCCCGTCTTCATCGGCGTTACCGCCTTTGGACGACAGCGTCGACAAAACTACCGTGCCCGAGTCCGCCGAGGTGACGAAGAACACGAAGCTGATAAACACGGTCACCGCGATAACGGTTTTGCTCCACGGATAGGTTTCCAGCAGCAGGTAGAGGCTCATCGACGGGTCATCGATGGCCGACTGACCGAGCGCGGTCATGCCGTGGTTGAGCACTTGGTCGATGGCGCTGTTGCCGAAGATCGACATCCACGCCAGGGTAAAGCCCAGCGGGATCAGCAGCACGCCGAACACGAATTCGCGGATGGTGCGGCCACGGGAAATCCGCGCGATAAACAGGCCCACGAACGGTGACCATGCGATCCACCAGGCCCAGTAGAACACCGTCCAACCGCCCAGCCAGTCGCTCGGCTTGTCGTAGGCGTAGACGTCGAAACTCTTGGTCGGCAGCGCGCCGAGGTAGTCACCGATGTTCTGGATCAAGGTGTTGAGCAAGTGCTGGGTAGGCCCGGCGAACAATACAAACAGCAGCAGCGCGCAAGCCAGCAGCATGTTGATGTCGGACATCACCCGCACGCCCTTATCGACGCCGGCCACTGCAACAAGGATCGCCGCGCCCATCATCAGGGTGATCAAACCGACCTGAATCCACTGGGTGTGGGCAATGCCAAACAAGTAGTCGAGGCCGGAGTTGAGGTGCAGCACGCCGAAGCCCATGTCGGCGCCAAGACCAAACACCGTGGCAATGATGCCGAAGCCATCCACCGCGTAGCCGATAGGGCCGTTGATGCGCTTACCGATCAGCGGGTACAGCGCCGAGCGCAAGGCCAGTGGCAGGTTATGCCGGTAGGCGAAATACGCCAGCGCCATGCCGACAAACGCGAACACACCCCAACCGTGCAGGCCCCAGTGCAGAAACAGAATCTGCATGGCTTGGCGCGCGGCATCGGCGTTCATCGGCGCGCCTTGGGGCGGCTGCACCAAGTGCGTCAGCGGCTCGGAGACGCAGAAGAAGAACAGCGTGATGCTGATCCCTGCGGCGAACAGCATGCCGGCCCAGGACAGGTAACTGAATTCGGGCTCGTCGTGGTCGGCACCGAGTTTTATCTTGCCGTAGCCCGATAGCGCGGTGACCACCACGAAGACCAGATACAGGGTCATCGCCAGCATGTAGTACCAGCCGACCGTATTGGCCGCCCAGTTTTGCGCTGCCAGCAACCAGGCACCGGCCTGTTGCGGGATAGCGATGACAGTGATGCCGAACAGCAGGATGAAGGTCGCGGCGAAGTAGAAAACCGGCGCATTCATGCGCACTTGGCCGCTGGCTGGGGTGGACGATGCACTCATGAGCGATGCACCCCGAGGTTGGAGCATGTGGCTGTAAATAACGGACTCAGCAAAGGTAAGCCTCCTGTTGTGAGCGGGCAGCGAACCACCGGGTTTAACTTGAACGAACATTCAAGTTAAACATGGATAGGCGGTTTTGGACTAATCGCAGGGCTGAGTGGTCGGTTATTCCTACACTAGCTCAAGGATTGGTATGACGGGTGGGGGAGGCAAATCGTTCAGCGGTTGCGGGGTAAATCTGGAATGAGGCTAACAATGTGGGAGGGGGCTTGCTCCCGATGGCGGCGTGTCAGTCAATGAATGTACCAACTGACACTGCGCTATCGGGAGCAACCCCCCTCCTACAGGGGATCTGCGTAGGGTTTTACTTCTGCGCCCCGTCATCATGCTGCAGATTCGCCTGAGTAATGTTCGCCTCAGCCGGCACACTGCGCGTCAGCCACACATTGCCGCCAATGGTCGAGCCCTTGCCGATGGTGATCCGCCCGAGAATCGTCGCCCCGGCGTAGATCACCACATCATCCTCGACGATCGGGTGACGCGGATGGCCTTTCTGCAACTGCCCGTCTTCATCTGCCGGGAAGCGCTTGGCGCCCAACGTCACGGCCTGGTAGATGCGCACCCGCTCGCCGATGATCGCGGTTTCACCAATGACCACACCGGTCCCATGGTCGATAAAGAAGCTCGGGCCGATCTGCGCGCCGGGGTGGATGTCGATGCCGGTAGCCGAGTGGGCGATTTCCGCAATGATCCGCGCCAGCAGCGGCAAGCCGGCGCGGTACAAGTGGTGAGCCAGACGGTGGTGAATCACCGCCAGGATCCCCGGATAGCACAGCAACACTTCATCCACACTGCGCGCGGCCGGGTCGCCGTGGTAAGCGGCGAGTACGTCGGTGTCCAGCAGGCTGCGCAGAGACGGCAAGGCCAGGGCAAAACCCTGGATCAGGCGGATGGCGTGGGCATCGATCTGGCTGTCATCCTGCCCGCCCTGTCGAGCGGCATAACGCAACTCAAGACGCGCCTGGGCGAGCAACGCATTGAGCGCGACGTCGAGGGTATGACCGACGTAAAAATCTTCACTTTCTTCACGCAAATCCGCCGGCCCCAAGCGCATCGGGAACAGCGAGCCGCACAGCGCTTCGAGGATTTGTGCAACGGCTTCTCGGGACGGCAATTCGCGTCCGCCATGCTCGCCGCTCAAGCGGCCATTGCGCGTTCGCCACTGGTCCCGGGCGCCGCGCAACTGGCTGACAATGGTCTGCAATTGCCAATGACTGGAACGCTCACTCACAGTATTTACTCCTGACGTAATGGCCATCACTTTACGGTATGCACCCTGGCCGCCATTAAGAACCAATGGTGTGATGCTAAGAACCATCGGGCATAAGCGATTGACGGTTGCCCGATGAAAAGTGCCTGCCTATAGTCGCTTCATCCCTTAGCCACCGTGCGTAGCCATGATCAAGCAACAGCTCGACCGTTTTAACCGCCTGGACCTGCTCGGCGGCGCCACCGCCCTGGAAAAACTCGAACGGTTGTCGACCTGGTTGGGACGGGACATCTACGTCAAGCGCGACGACACCACGCCACTGGCGATGGGCGGCAACAAACTGCGCAAACTCGAATATCTGGCCGCCGACGCCATCGCTCAGGGGGCCGACACCCTGGTGACCGCCGGTGCCATCCAGTCCAACCACGTACGCCAGACTGCCGCCCTTGCCGCCAAGCTCGGCCTGGGCTGCGTGGCCCTGCTGGAAAACCCCACCGGTACCGAAGACCCCAACTACCTGGGCAACGGCAATCGCCTGCTGCTGGAGCTGTTCGACGCCAAAGTGGAATTGGTGGAAAACCTCGATAACGTCGACGACCAACTCAACGCCCTCGCCGACCGCCTGCGCAGCAACGGCAAGAAGCCGTATCTGGTGCCCATCGGCGGCTCCAATGCCCTCGGCGCCTTAGGTTATGTGCGCGCCGGGCTGGAACTGGCCGCGCAGATCGAAGACAGCGGCATCGAATTCGCCGCCGTGGTACTGGCGTCCGGCAGTGCCGGCACCCACAGCGGCCTGGCCTTGGCGTTGAGTGAAGTACTGCCGAACTTACCGGTAGTCGGCGTCACCGTATCGCGCACCGACGAAGCCCAGCGCCCCAAAGTACAGGGCCTGGCCGAACGCACTGCCGAGTTGCTCGGCGTGGATATCCCCGAAGCCTTCAAGGTGATCCTGTGGGACGAATACTTCGGCCCACGTTATGGCGAACCGAACGCCGGGACCCTTTCGGCGGTCAAGCTATTGGCGAGCCAGGAAGGCCTGCTGCTGGACCCGGTCTACACTGGCAAGGCCATGGCCGGCTTGCTGGACGGTATCGGGCGCCAGCGCTTTGAAGATGGCCCGATTATTTTCCTGCATACCGGTGGGGCACCGGCGTTGTTTGCCTATGACTCGGTTTTCAACTGAATAAACGCGGGCTAAATGTGGAAGGGGGCCTGCCCCCGATAGCGGAGTGTCAGCCAGCTCATCTGTTACTGATACACCGCTATCGGGGGCAAGCCCCTTACCACATTAGACTCAACGCATATTCATAAAAAGAATATCAATTGAGTTTTATATTATTTTCAAGTCTTAAAACCGGGCTTTATCATCGCGCCGAAGGCGAAGACGCGCTTCGCGCTTTAAGGCAGGATACGACTACCGCGTCACCTGCTTCGCTCAACATAAAAACACAGGGGCTCTTCATGACTATTTCCGTATTCCGTCGCACGTTGCTGGTCGGTACTTTGGGTTTGGCTCTCGGTGCCAGCCTGCTGGGCCAGGCCGTTGCCGGCGAGCAACTGGGCAACATCAAAAAGGCCGGCGAGATCAAAATCGGCCTGGAAGGCACCTATCCGCCGTTCAGCTTCGTCGATGAAAGCGGCAAGCTCAGCGGTTTCGAAGTCGAGCTGTCCGAAGCGCTGGCCAAGGAGTTGGGCGTCAAGGTCAAGCTGCAGGCCACGCCATGGGATGGCATCCTCGCTGCCCTGGAATCCAAGCGCCTGGACGCAGTGGTCAACCAAGTGACCATCTCTGAAGAGCGCAAGAAGAAGTACGATTTCTCCACGCCTTACACCGTTTCCGGTATCCAGGCGCTGGTGCTGAAGAAGAACGTTGACACCATCAAGACCGCCGACGACCTGGCCGGCAAAAAAGTTGGTGTGGGCCTGGGCACCAACTACGAGCAATGGCTCAAGGACAACCAACCCAAAGCCATCATCAAGACCTATAACGATGACCCGACCAAGTTCCAGGACCTGCGCATCGGCCGTATCGACGCGATTCTGATCGACCGCCTGGCCGCCCTGGAATACGCCAAGAAAGCCCCGGACACCGCCGCTGCAGGCGATGCCTTCTCCCGCCAGGAAGCCGGTATCGCGCTGCGCAAAGGCGAGCCTGAATTGCTGGAAGCGGTGAACAAGGCCCTCGACAAGCTGCGCGCCGATGGCACCTTGAAGAAGCTGTCCGAGAAGTACTTCAACGCTGACGTCACTCAATAATGGAAGCAGGTTTCCAACTCGCGCTGGACTCCGCGCCCTTCCTGCTCAAGGGCGCGTATTACACGGTGATTCTCAGCCTTGGCGGCATGTTCTTCGGCTTGCTGCTGGGCTTCGGCCTGGCCTTGATGCGTCTGTCGCGCTTCAAGCTGCTGAGCTGGACTGCCCGTGTCTATGTGTCGTTCTTTCGCGGCACGCCCTTGCTGGTACAGCTGTTTTTGATCTACTACGGCTTGCCGCAAGTGGGCATCGAGCTGGATCCGATCCCGGCAGCCATGATCGGCTTTTCGCTGAACATGGCCGCCTACGCGTGTGAAATCCTGCGGGCCGCCATCGCGTCTATCGAGCGTGGCCAGTGGGAGGCCGCTGCCAGTATCGGCATGACCCGCGCGCAGACCCTGCGCCGGGCCATCCTGCCGCAGGCGATGCGCACCGCGCTGCCGCCGCTGGGCAACAGCTTTATTTCGCTGGTCAAGGACACGGCGCTGGCCGCCACCATTCAGGTGCCGGAGCTGTTTCGCCAGGCGCAACTGGTGTCGGCGCGTACCTTCGAAATTTTCACCATGTATCTGTCCGCCGCTCTGATCTACTGGGTACTGGCGAGCATCCTGGCGCATTTTCAAAATCGTCTGGAAGACCGGGTCAACCGGCATGACCTGGAGTCTTGAAGCATGATCGTGGTTGAAAAACTGACCAAACAATTCAACGGTCAGGTGGTGCTCAACGGCATCGACCTTGAGGTCAAGGAAGGCGAAGTTGTCGCCATCATCGGCCCCAGCGGTTCCGGCAAGACCACCTTCCTGCGCTGCCTGAATTTCCTTGAAGAACCCACCAGCGGCCGCATCAAGGTGGGCGACATCCAGATCGACGGCAGCAAACCGCTCAACCAGCAACAGAACCTGGTGCGGCGCCTGCGCCAACACGTGGGTTTTGTGTTCCAGAACTTCAACTTGTTCCCCCATCGCACTGCGCTGGAAAACGTCATCGAAGGCCCCACCGTGGTCAAGAAGATGCCGCGCGAAGACGCTATTGCCCTGGGGCGCAAGCTCCTGGCCAGGGTCGGCCTGGCGGGCAAGGAAGACGCCTACCCACGGCGTCTGTCCGGTGGTCAGCAACAGCGCGTGGCGATTGCCCGTGCATTGGCCATGGAGCCGGAGGTGATTCTGTTCGACGAACCCACCTCGGCCCTCGACCCGGAACTGGTGGGTGAAGTGCTGGCGACCATCCGCAGCCTGGCTGAGGAGAATCGCACCATGGTCATCGTCACCCACGAAATGAGCTTTGCCCGAGACGTTGCCAACCGGGTGATCTTTTTCGACAAGGGCGTGATCGTGGAACAGGGCGAAGCCAAGGCGTTGTTTGCCAACCCCAAGGAAGAACGCACGCGGCAGTTTTTGAGCAAATTCCTCGCGCATTAACTGCACCCTACGATTGAGCATTTGTGGTGAGGGAGCTTGTTCCCTCGCCACCATTAGTATTCCTACAAGAAGTCCTCGCCCACAGCTGTAAAACACGCTCGCTATTGCGCCTTAAAATCCCCCGCCCAGTCAGACCCGTCTGAATATCACCGAACCCGCCGTTTAGCCTTTTGCCGCCATTGACGCCCCTTGGCCAACCCTCTTATCTAAGGCCCAGAGGATTGGATCCTATCCCGGCTATTCACTGAATCGTTCCTTTCAGCCCCGCTGCGCACCTGCGCCAAAGGGTCGGAACGATTGCTGCTGGCTGCATCAAGGAGATTACTTATGACGTGCACTGCAACCCCGGCCCTGCTCACCGCCCCGACGTTGCCACAGGCCCTTCGAAACGGCGTCAATGCCCTGGCAGCCGCACAGCTGCTGGTCGATATCGCACCCTACCCTGGCATGGATGACGGCGATCTGATCGAGCTGTTCTGGAACAACTGTTTTGCGGCCTCACGGCGGGTGACTGCCTGCGAAGTCGGCATGCCTACCCGACTGCGTGTTCCGGAAAGTTTTGTGCAGGAGGGTGTCGCTCAGGTTCATTACCAAATCATGCAGGTCGGCCGCGCCCCGGCACGTTCGGCCATGACGCACCTGCGTGTGAAAACCAACTCCCCCGGAGGCCTGCCCTGCGCCCTCTACAGCGGTGAAAACCAGAACCTTGCCCCGGTGGGTCTGCCGGACACCATTCGCCGCTACGGCGTGAATGCCAGCCAGGTGCGGCGGGGGATTCCGCTGACCATCGAGCCCTACCTGAACATGACCACCGGCGATGCCATCACCCTGCGTTGGGGCGACGCACGCATGGACCTGCCGAAGATACAGGCCAAGGCCGTCGGCCAGGCGGTGCAGGTTTGGGTGCCGCCGACGTTGATAGTCGAGGCCGGCGACGACAGCCGGTTGGAGGTGACTTACTGCATTCTGGACCGGGTCGGCAACAATTCGCGCTGGGCGCCAGCCCGGACGCTACGTATTGCCGCCAGCGCGATCACCCGTCCGACGGGCACCGCGCCGGTCTATCAACCACGGCCTCTGGGCTCACCCTGTGAACCCGGTTGATCGCCCTTCTATGCATATTCCCAAAAGTTAGTTTATTTAAATATTTAACAAGCTTAGGGTATATGCACCGGACCACCGGACATCTTTGATTTTTCTGTTTTCATTTCATTGAATGCGAGGTCGGTATGGTCAGAATTACCCCGGTGCACAACGCCAGGGCATTACGTGCAGCCAAGGAGCGGCGCTGATGTCTAACTTGGCTCTAACACCCCCCCAACGTGATCTGGACGTAGCACCGCTGCTGTTGCCGGCCGCCGTGCTGCGCAACGACGCCGAGGCGCTGAACGCCGCCCATGAGCTGGCCGAGGCCGCGCGCCTGCAAGCCGCCACGCGCGATCAGCAACGCAAGCTGCCATGGGCACAGATTGAACAGTTCACCCGCAGCGGGCTGGGCAGTATTTCCATTCCCCGCGAGTACGGCGGCCCGCAAGTGTCATTCGTGACGCTGGCCGACGTGTTCGCAATCATCAGCGCGGCAGACCCGGCCCTCGGGCAGATCCCGCAGAACCATTTCGGCATCCTGCACCTGTTGCAGGGCGCTGCCACCGAGCGCCAGAAAAAACAGTTGTTCCAGAGCGTGCTCGACGGCTGGCGCATCGGCAATGGCGGCCCGGAACGCGGCACCAAAAACACCCTGGAGCTCAAGGCGCGCATCACCGCCAAGGGCGACGGTTACGTGATCAGCGGCCAGAAGTTCTACTCCACCGGTGCGCTGTTTGCCCACTGGGTAGCGATCAAGGCGCTGAACGATGACGGCAAGCAGGTCATGGCGTTCGTGCGCCGTGGCACCGAAGGACTGCGCATCGTCGATGACTGGTCAGGCTTCGGCCAACGCACCACCGCCAGCGGTACGGTGCTGCTCGACCAGGTGCCGGTCGACGCCGACCTGGTGGTCGACAACTGGCGCATCGGCGACAGCCCGAACATCCAGGGCGCCGTCTCGCAATTGATCCAGGCCGCGATCGACGCCGGCATCGCCCGTGGTGCTCTGGATGACACCATCAGCTTTGTTCGCGAGCGCTCACGGCCCTGGATCGACGCCAAGGTCGAACGCGCCAGCGATGACCTGTATGTAATCGCCGATATCGGCAAGCTGAAAATCGAGCTGCACGCCGCCGAAGCGCTCTTGCGCAAGGCCGGCCAAGTGCTGGATCAGGTCAGTGCCGCGCCGATTACCGCGCAGTCCGCTGCACGCGCCTCAATCGCCGTGGCCGAGGCCAAAGTGTTGACCACTGAAGTGTCGTTGCTGGTCAGCGAGAAGCTCTTTGAACTGGCCGGCAGTCGCGCCACCCTCGCTGAGTTCAACCTCGACCGGCATTGGCGCAACGCGCGCGTACACACGCTGCACGACCCCGTGCGCTGGAAGTACCACGCAGTGGGCACCTATCGCTTGAACGGCACCCTGCCTGCTCGCCACTCCTGGATTTAACCGACCAGACCTCTGGAGAAATACGCATGACCCTTTCTCATCACGTCGCGGTTATCACCAGCGATGAACAAGCCCTTGTTGTCGCCAGCGACCTGGCCGAAGACTTCCGCCGCGACAGCGCCCAGCGCGACCGCGAACGCCGCCTGCCGCTGCCCGAGTTGGACGTGTTTTCCCGCTCCGGCCTGTGGGGCATCAGCGTGCCGAAGGCATACGGCGGTGCAGGCGTGTCCAACGTCACCCTGGCGAAGGTCATCGCCTTGATCGCCCAGGCCGACGCCTCCCTGGGCCAGATTCCGCAAAACCATTTCTATGCCCTGGAAGTGCTGCGCGTGAACGGCAGCCCGGCGCAGCAACAACGCCTGTACGCCGAAGTACTCGCCGGCCAGCGCTTCGGCAATGCCCTTGCAGAACTGGGCACCAAGACCGCTCACGATCGCGTCACGAGCATCACCCGCGACGGCGACGGCTTTCGCATCACGGGCCGCAAGTTCTACTCAACCGGTGCGATCTACGCGCAACGCATCCCGACCTCAGTGGTGGATGAGCACGGCGTGCAGCAGTTGGCGTTTGTACCGCGCGACAGCGAAGGCCTGAGCGTGATTGACGACTGGAGCGGCTTTGGCCAGCGCACCACCGGCAGCGGCTCGGTGGTGTTCGATAACGTCTGGGTCGCTGCCCACGACGTGGTCCCTTTCCAAAGCGCCTTTGAACGCCCGACTACCGTCGGCCCGCTCGCGCAGATTCTTCATGCTGCCATCGACACCGGCATCGCCCGCGCCGCCTTTGAGGATGCGCTGCACTTTGTGCGCACCAAGACTCGCCCATGGATCGACTCCGGCAACGACAAGGCCACTGAAGACCCGTTGACCCTGAAGAGCTTCGGCCACTTGAGCATCCGTCTGCACGCCGCAGAGGCATTGCTGGAACGCTCAGGTGAATTCCTCGACCGCGCCCAGGCCGACAGCAATGCCGAGACCGTTGCGGCTGCCTCGATTGCCGTGGCCGAAGTACGCGCCTTGAGCACCGAAATCTCCCTGGCCGCCGGCAGCACCTTATTCGAACTCGCCGGCAGCCAGGCGACCCTGGCCGAGCACGGCCTCGACCGCCACTGGCGCAACGCACGGGTGCACACCCTGCACGACCCGGTGCGCTGGAAGTACCACGCGGTAGGCAATTACTACCTCAATGCTGAAAACCCGCCACTGCGGGGGACCATTTGATGGCGAAGAAAAAGATCCTGCTCAATGCCTTCAACATGAACTGCATCGGGCACATCAACCACGGCCTGTGGACCCACCCACGAGATACGTCCACCCAGTACAAGACCATCGAGTACTGGACTGAGTTGGCGCAAACCCTGGAGCGTGGGCTGTTCGATGGCTTGTTTATCGCCGATATCGTCGGCGTGTACGACGTCTATCAAAACTCCATCGACGTGCCGCTCAAGGAGTCGATCCAACTGCCGGTCAACGACCCGTTGCTGCTGGTCTCGGCCATGGCTGCGGTCACCAGGAATCTAGGCTTCGGCCTGACCGCCAACCTCACGTATGAGCCGCCGTATCTGTTCGCCCGACGCATGTCCACGCTTGATCACCTGAGCCGTGGCCGGGTGGGCTGGAACATCGTCACCGGCTACCTCGACAGCGCCGCCAAAGCCATGGGCCTTAGCGAGCAGGTCGAGCATGACCGGCGCTACGACCAGGCCGATGAGTACCTGGAGGTGCTGTACAAACTTTGGGAAGGCAGTTGGGAAGACGACGCGGTGCTCAACGATCCGCAAGCGCGGGTCTACGCGCAGCCGGGCAAGGTGCACAAGGTCGAGCACCATGGCGAGTTTTATCAGGTGGAGGGTTATCACCTGTGTGAACCGTCGCCGCAACGTACGCCGGTGCTGTTCCAGGCCGGCAGCTCGGACCGTGGCTTGCTGTTCGCCGGACGCCATGCCGAGTGCGTGTTTATCAGCGGGCAGAACAAAGCGTCGACCAAGGTCCAGGTGGACAAGGTGCGCGCCAGTGCAGTCGAGGCCGGGCGGAATCCGGATGACATCAAGGTGTTCATGGGCCTCAACGTAATCGTCGGCGCCACCGAAGAGCAGGCCTGGGCCAAGCATGCCGAGTACCTGAGCTATGCCAGCGCGGAGGCCGGCGTGGCGCACTTCTCGGCGTCCACCGCGATTGATTTTTCCCAGTACGAAATCGACGAACCGATCCAGTACGTGAAGAGCAACGCAATCCAGTCGGCCACCAAGAACCTGCAAAACAACGACTGGACCCGGCGCAAATTGCTGGAGCAGCACGCCCTCGGCGGACGCTATATCACCTTGGTCGGCTCGCCCGAACAAGTCGCTGACGAGCTGGAATCGTGGATCAGCGAAACCGGGTTGGATGGCTTCAACCTGACGCGGATTGTGACGCCGGAAAGCTATGTGGACTTTATCGACCTGGTGGTGCCGGTGCTGCAGAAGCGTGGGTCGTACAAGACCGAATATGAGAGCGGCACGCTACGGGAAAAAGTCTTCCACGGCAGTGCTCGCCTACCTGAACAACACACCGGCTCGACCTACCGCCACTGAACAAAAATGTGGGAGGGGGCTTGCTCCCGATAGCGGTGTATCAGTCACCGGATTGGTTTGCTGACACTCCGCTATCGGGAGCAAGCCCCCTCCCACATTGGATCTGCATTGTTTGTCCTAATACCTTATGACTGGAAATCCACTATGAAAAAGACATTCCTCAATAACCCAGTCAAAGCACTGGCCCTGGCCTTCGGGTTGTTCAGCTCGGCGGTGTTCGCCGCCGATGCACCGTTGAAAATCGGCACCACCGCGGCCTTCGCGATTCCCCTGGAAGCCGCAGTCGCCGAAGCCGGCAAGCAAGGCTTGAAAGTCGAGCTGGTGGAGTTTACCGACTGGATCGCGCCCAACGTCAGCCTGGCCGCCGGCGATATTGACGTGAACTACTTCCAGCACATCCCCTTCCTGGAAAACGCCAAGGCCGCCGCCGGTTTTGACCTGGTGCCTTACGCGCCGGGCATCATCAACAACGTCGGGCTGTATTCGAAAAAGTACAAAAGCTTCAACGAGCTGCCCGAAGGCGCCAGCGTGGCCATCGCCAACGACCCGATCAACAGCGGTCGCGGCCTGCAACTGCTGGCCAAGGCCGGCTTGATCACCCTCAAGCCGGGTGTGGGCTACAAGGCCACCGAAGAAGACATCGTCGCAAACCCAAAGAAAATCAAAATCCTGCAAGTCGAGGCCGTGCAGCTGGTACGTGCCTATGACGATGCAGACCTGGTGCAGGGCTACCCGGCGTATATCCGCCTGTCCAAGACTTTCGACGCGGAATCGGCGCTGCTGTTCGACGGCCTCGACCACCCGGAATACGTGATCCAGTTCGTGATCCAACCGAAGAGCAAAACCGACCCGCGTGTGATCAAGTTCGTCGACATCTACCAGCACTCGCCGGTGGTGCGCGCTGCGTTGGATAAATCCCTTGGCAAGCTCTACCAAGTGGGTTGGGAAGATAAAAAATGACCGCCGCCCACTCTCAACTGCGCGACCTGGGCACACCGCCCAGGGACGCCGAGCAGACTGAACTGCATCCAGACCTGAACCGCGCGCACGTGCGCTTTATCAACCTGGGCAAGACCTACGACGGCACGGTGCATGCCCTGCACGGCATCGACCTGGCGATCCAGCGCGGTGAGGTGTTTGGCATCATTGGCCGCAGCGGTGCTGGTAAATCCTCGCTGATCCGCACCATCAACCGGCTGGAGCAACCGAGCAGCGGGCGCGTGCTGATCGATCAGGTGGACATCGGCGACTTCGACGAAGACCATCTGGTGGCGCTGCGTCGGCGCATAGGCATGATCTTCCAGCACTTCAACCTGATGTCGGCCAAGACCGTGTGGCAGAACGTCGAATTGCCGCTGAAAGTCGCCGGCGTGCCCAAGCTCCAGCGTGAGCAAAAGGTGCGTGAGCTGCTGGAATTAGTGGGTTTGCAGGACAAGCACAAGGCCTACCCGGCGCAGCTTTCCGGTGGGCAGAAACAGCGCGTGGGCATCGCCCGTTCGCTGGTGCACGACCCGCAGATCCTACTGTGCGACGAAGCCACCTCGGCGCTGGACCCGGAGACCACCCAATCGATCCTCGGCCTGTTGCGCGAGATCAACCGGCGCCTGGGCCTGACCATCGTCTTGATCACCCATGAGATGGCGGTGATCCGCGACATCTGCGACCGCGTGGTGGTGCTGGAACACGGGCGCATCGTCGAGCAAGGCCCGGTGTGGCAAGTGTTTGGCAACCCGCAGCACGAGGTCAGCAAGACCCTGCTGGCGCCGCTGCAACATGGGCTGCCGGAAGAACTGCAAAGCCGGTTGCAGCACTCGCCGTCATCAGCGGACGCTGCAGTGGTGTTGCGCTTGCAGCTCACCGGCAGTGCCAGCGATGAACCGGACCTGGCCGCGCTGTTCAGCGCTCTCGGCGGGCGCGTGCGCTTGCTGCAAGGCGGTGTCGAACGCATCCAGGGCCATGCCTTGGGGCAATTGCTGCTGGCGGTGAATGGCTCACCCCACAGCGCCGAAGAACTGCGCAACCGCGCCGCGAATTGGGCACAACAGGCGGAGGTGCTGGGCTATGTGGTTTGATCGTTTAGTACAGGGCGCCATCGACACCTTGTTGATGGTCGGCGTGTCGTCGCTTATTGCATTGCTGGTGGGGATTCCACTGGCGGTGTTTCTGGTGACCAGCGACAAGGGCGGCATCTACCAGGCGCCGGCGCTGAACCGGGTGCTGGGGGCCTTCGTCAATCTGTTCCGCTCGATTCCTTTTTTGATTTTGATGGTGGCCTTGATCCCGTTCACCCGGCTGATCGTTGGCACCACCTACGGTGTGTGGGCGGCGGTTGTACCGCTGACCATCGCCGCGACACCGTTCTTCGCGCGGATCGCCGAAGTGAGTTTGCGCGAGGTCGACCACGGGCTGATCGAAGCCGCACAGGCCATGGGCTGCCGTCGTTGGCACATCATCTGGCATGTGCTGTTGCCCGAAGCGCTGCCGGGAATTGTCGGCGGATTTACGATTACGCTGGTGACCATGATCAACTCGTCCGCCATGGCCGGCGCGATTGGTGCCGGCGGCTTGGGCGACATTGCGTACCGCTACGGCTATCAGCGTTTTGACACGCAGATCATGCTGACCGTGATTGTGCTGCTGGTGGTGCTGGTGGCGGTGATTCAACTGAGCGGCGATCGCCTGGCGCGGGTGCTGAACAAGAGGTGAGGTATAGTCGGGCCCTCTCAGCGCCCGGTATTCACCGTCATGACCCTCAAGCCCGACGATCTCAACCAGATCACGTCCACCACCCTCGGCCACTACAACACAGTGGCCGAGGACTTCCGTGAAGGCACTCGCGATCACGATGTAAGCCAGAATATCGACGCACTGCTGCGGCATCTCCAAGGTGCTGCGCCGTTCACCGTGCTGGATTTCGGTTGCGGGCCGGGACGGGATTTGCAGACGTTTACGCGAATGGGCCATATCGCCGTCGGCCTGGACGGCTCGGAGCGCTTTGCGCAGATGGCGCGCGAAGACAGCGGCTGCGAGGTGTTGCAGCAGGATTTCCTCAAGCTGGACTTACCCGCTGAACGCTTCGACGGAATCTTTGCCAATGCGGTGCTGTTTCATATCCCCAAGCAGGAACTGCCACGTGTGCTCAAGCAACTGCATGGGGCGCTGAAGCCTGGGGGTGTGCTGTTCAGCTCCAACCCGCGGGGTGAGAACCAGGAAGGCTGGAATGGGCCGCGCTATGGGGCTTATCACGACCTGGAGGCGTGGCAAACGCTGCTCACCACCGCTGGGTTTGTGGAGCTGGAGCATTACTACCGGCCGGCGGGGTTGCCGCGTGAGCAGCAGCCTTGGCTAGCCAGTGTCTGGCGCAGACCTTAGAGGCAACGCACTTCAAATGTGGGAGGGGGCTTGCCCCCGATAGCAGTGGATCAGTTGGAGCATCTTTGACTGACCCACCGCCATCGGGGGCAAGCCCCCCTCCCACATTTTTAACCGTGTTCTTCCTGTTGGGGTTCGCGGATCTTGTACCAGGCCACATACAGCGCCGGCAGGAACAACAGCGTCAGCAAGGTGGCGATGATGATGCCGCCAATCATCGCGTAAGCCATCGGCCCCCAGAACACTTCCCGGGCGATGGGGATCATGCCCAGACTGGCCGCTGCCGCCGTGAGCAGGATCGGACGACGCCGATGCTCGGTGGCTTCCACCACCGCGTCCCACGGCGTGTAGCCGGCCACTTCATATTCGTGGATCTGCGTCACCAGGATCACCGAGTTGCGGATGATGATGCCGATCAGCGCCAGGATACCGAGGATCGCAACAAAGCCCATGGGCGTGCCCGTGGGGATCAACGCCAGCACCACGCCGATCAGCCCCAACGGCGCGACACTGGCCACCAGGAACATCTTCTGCACGCTGTGCAGTTGGATCATCAGGAACGTCGCCATCAGGAACAGCATCAACGGCACCACGCTGGCAATCGGGCCTTGGGCCTTGCCGCTTTCTTCCACGGTACCGCCCGTGGCGACCTTATAGCCCACCGGCAGGCCGTCGCTGAATTTGTCGATCTCCGGCTTGAGCTGCTTGACAAAGTCGGTCGGCTGCATCTCGTCACGCACCGAGGCCTTGATGGTGATGGTCGGCTTGCGGTCGCGACGCCACACCAGCGGCTGCTCCAGTTCATAGCGCACAGTGGCGAACGCCAGCAGCGGGATCGAGGTGCCGTTGGGCGTGACAATTTGCAGGTTCTGCAAGGTTTCCGGGGTACCGCGCTCGGCGTCCTCGGCGCGGCCGACCACGTTGATCAGGTAGATATCGTCGTGCACCTGAGTCACCGAGGCGCCGCTGACCACGCTGTTCATCAACTGCGCCACGTCTTCGGATGACAGCCCGAGCTGGCGCGCCTTGTCCTGGGCAATGTCGATGCGCAGCACTTTGCCCGGCTCGTTCCAGTCGTAGATGATCTCGCCCAGGTGGGTGTTTTTATCCAGCAGGGTCGCCAGTTCGATGGCGTGCTTGCGCACTTGGTCGGTGTCTTTGCCGGAGACGCGATACTGGATCGGGCGGCCCACCGGCGGGCCCATTTCCAATGGCTGCACAAAGCTGCCGATACCGACGAAGTCTTCACGCAGGCGTTTTTGCAGGCGCGCGATCAGCTCACCGCGTTCTTCCAGGCCTTTGCTGACGATCACCAACTGCGCGTAATACGGGTTTTCCAATTGCTGATCGAGGGGCAGGTAGAAACGGATCGCGCCCTGGCCGATATAGGTGCTCCAGCGCGTAATGTCCGGGTCGTCCTTGATGATCGCTTCGAGGCGATCAACAGCCTTGCGCGTCTCGTTGATCGAGGCGTTTTGCGGCAGGTTGAGGTCAACGAGGATTTCCGGTCGGTCCGACGACGGGAAGAACTGGTTCTGCACGAACTGCATGGAGAACACCGACGCCACGAACAGGCCCACGGTGATGCCGATGGCCCACCAACGGTTGCGCATGGCCCACAGCATGCCGCCATTGAACGCACGGCCGATGCGCCCCGGCTCGGCGCTGTGGGGTTTCACCTTGGCACTGAGGATGTGCACGCCAATCACCGGCGCAAACAGCACCGCCACCACCCACGACACCAGCATCGCTACGGCAATCACCGCGAACAGGGTAAAGGTGTACTCCCCCGCCGAACTGGCGTTGAGGCCAATCGGCACGAAACCGGCGACGGTCACCAAGGTACCGGTAAGCATCGGGAATGCCGTGGAGGTGTAGGCGTAGGTGGCGGCCTGCTCCTTGGTTTCGCCTTTTTCCAGGCGCGTGATCATCATCTCCACGGTGATCATCGCGTCGTCCACCAACAGGCCGAGGGCGATGATCAACGCACCGAGCGACACGCGCTGCATGGTGATGCCGCTGTATTCCATGAACACGAACACCAGCGCCAGCACCAATGGAATCGAGCACGCCACCACCAGCCCGGCGCGCATGCCGAGGCTGATAAAGCTCACCACCAACACGATGATCACCGCTTCGAACAGCGCGCTGGTAAAGCCGCCGACGGCCTCTTCCACCACCTCGGCCTGGTCGGAGACCTTATGCACACCGACGCCCACCGGCAGGTCGGCGGTCAGTTCGTCCATGCGCGTGTGCAGCGCCTTGCCGAACGACTGGATGTTGCCGCCCTTCTGCATGGCGATGGCCAAACCAATCGCCGGCTTGCCGTTGAAGCGGAACATCGGCCGCGCCGGGTCGACGTAGCCACGGGTAATCTCGGCGATGTCCGCCAGGCGATAGAAGCGGTCATTGAGGCGCAAATTGACATCGGCCAGGTCTTTCTCCGAAGCAAACTGCCCGGATGTGCGCACTGAAATCCGCTCAGGGCCGGCCTCGATCACCCCGGCCGGGGTCACCGCGTTCTGCGATTGCAGGCTCTGCACCACCTGGCGCTGGTCAACGCCCAACGCAGCCAATTTGCGCGTGGAGAAATTCAGGTAAATCACTTCGTCCTGCTGGCCGATCATCTCGACCTTGCCCAACCCCGGCACCGAACGAATCTCGGCGCGCACCTGCTCCACGTAGTCGCGCAACTGGCGCATCGACAGGCCGTCGCCGGTAAAGGCGTAGACCGAGCCGAACACATCACCGAATTCGTCGTTGAATGACGGCCCCTGCAAGCCCTGGGGGAAGCTACCGCGAATGTCGTCGATCTTCTTGCGGACCTGGTACCAGATCTCCGGGATGGCCTTGGCGCTGGTGGTGTCCTTGAGGAACACGAACACCGTGGATTCACCCGGTCGCGTGTAGCTTTTCACGTAGTCGAGGGAGTCGAGCTCTTCGAGTTTTTTCTCGATGCGGTCGGTGACCTGCTTGAGGGTTTCTTCCTGGGTCGCGCCCGGCCAGCGGGTCTGGATCACCATGGTCTTGATGGTGAACGAGGGGTCTTCCTCGCGGCCCAGGTTCATGTACGAGAACACGCCCATCAGCAGCGCGACGAACATCAGGTACCAGACGAAGGACTGATGCTTGAGGGCCCAGTCGGATAAGTTGAAGCTCCCTTTCATCGCGGGCTGTCCTCGTCGATTTTAACTTTTTGCCCAGGCTTCAGGCTGTTTACGCCGGCGGTGACGATACGTTCGCCGGGTTTGACCCCACCGTTGAGCAAGGCGCTATCAGCATCACGGCTAAGCACTGTGATGTCGCGCGGTTGCACGGTCTGGCTTTGGGTGTCGAGGATCCAGATGCGGGTCTTGCCGTCGACATCCTGCAAGGCGCTCAGGGGCAACTCAATGCGTGGAGCGATGGCCGAACTCAAGGTCACGCTGATCGCCGTGCCAAGGCGGAACGCGGGCGGTGTTTCGGCCAGGGTCAGGCGCGCGCGACGGGTGCGCGTGGCGCTTTGGGCCTGGGGTTCGATCTCGCGCACGGTGGCAGTGGTGTTGACGCTGGGGTCGAGTTGCCCGGCGACGAGGAACACCACGTCCGGGGGCAGCCGCTCGGCGAGACCTGCGGGCAGGTCGATCACCGCCTCCTTGATGTCCGGGCGCGCCAGGGTCACCACTTGCTGACCGGCGCTGACCACTTGGCCAGCCTCAGCGTTCCAGGCGGTGATAATACCGGCGTGGTCGGTGCGCAGCTCGGCGTAGTTGAGCTGGTCCTTGGCTTGGTTGACTGACGCTTGGGCCTGGTGGAGAGAGGCCTGAGTGGTTTTCAGATCGGTCTGGGCGATATCCAACTGCGCCTGGGCGCCGACGCCACGGTTGAACAATTCCTGCTGGCGGCGAGCGTTGGCCTGGGCGTTGATGAATTGCGCCTGGACGCGAGCGAGGTCGCCTTGGGCGGCGCGCAACTGGTTTTGCTGGTCGGTGGGGTCAAGGACAGCGAGCAAGGCCCCCTTCTGCACTTCAGCCCCCACATCCACGGCGCGGCGGGCGATACGCCCCGACACACGGAACCCCAGGTTGCTTTCGTAGCGCGCCTGGATGGTGCCGGCGAAGCGGCCGAGGGTTTCCTGGTCTTCGGCCTTCACTTCCATGGACAGAACTGGGCGCACCGGCTCGGGCGCGGGTTCTTCCTTGGAGCAGGCCATCAGCAACAGGCTGGTGGTGAGTATGAGCGTCAGGCGCTTCATGGCTTGGCTCCCTGCTGGGCAATCTCGACCAACATGCCGGGATGCAGCAATTGCCCACCGGCCACGACGACTTTTTCGCCGCCTTTAAGGCCGTCACTGATGATGACCTTACCGGTGAGGTACCGCGCCACCGTGACTTTATGCAACTGCGCCTTGCCGTCGCCGTCGACCAGCCACACGGCGGGTTCGCTCAAGTCTTTGGTCAATGCCGACCACGGCAGCTCGACGCTGGGCTTGGCCGGACCATTGGCGGTGGCGCTGACCACCGAACCGAGCTGCATGCCTTTAGGCAGAGATTGCAGCGCAATCTTCACCTGCACCGTGCCGGTGTTGGCCGCAACGGCCGGCGTGACTTCACGGACTTTGCCCTGGGCCTTGATGCTGGGGTTATCCAACAGGCTGACGGTGATCGGCGCGTCAGGTGGCGGCTCCACCAACAGGGATTCATAGACGTTGAACACCGCGTCGCGCTCGCCATCGGTGGCCAGGCTGAAAATCGGCACGGTGGCTTGCACCACCTGGCCGACTTCAGCTTGGCGTGCGGTGATCACTCCCGGCGCATCCGCAATCAGCGCGGTATAGCCGAGTTGTTCACGGGCGTTGGCCAACTGGGCCTGCGCGGCGGCCAGGGCACTTTGGCTGCTGCGCAGCGCGGCCTGGGCAGAATCGTATTCGCTGCGGCTGGTGTAGCCCTTGGGCAGGAGTTTTTCCTGGCGCACAAAGGCAGCGGCAGTCTGTTTGACCCGCGCCTGTTCCGCCACGACCTGGGCCTGAGCGGAATCGACGTTGGTTTGCAAATCCTTGGGATCGAGCTTGGCCAGCACTTGTCGGGCGCTCACGCGGTCGCCCACATCCACCATGCGCTGGATGATTTTTCCGCCGACGCGGAAGGACAAGTCGGTTTGCACACGCGCCTGGATATCCCCGGTCAGCGTGACTGCCGCGGCGAAATCCGCGGGCTGCACGGTTTGCACAAATACTCGGGAATGCTGCTTGGGTTCAGCCTTTTCCTGGCCGCAAGCGCTCAGCAACACCACTAAACCCAAACCGACGATACAGATGGAAATACGACCGCCCATGCAGACTCCTTGTGCGCGATGCGATGTGCCAGTGTGTATGCGACTGTGAGCTTAGATCAGGGTTCCTTATCTGCATGGGGAAGGCGTATTGAGGGGGGGTCACCGGCCTCATCGGGGCATAGGTATCTAAACAACGTTGGCTCAACGCTGAACGTCAGGCAGATAGGGCTGTTGTGGCGAGCGGCTTGTCCCGCTCGCCACAGGGAGATTTGTCAGGGTTTGAAAGTTGTGTAGATACCCATGCTCCCAATAGCGGCATAACAGTCAGCGCAGAACTAGCCCTGCCACTTCCCGCCTTCAACAATCACACTTTCAGGCTTGGTGTCATCGCTCAGTTCTTTGCGCACATATTGGTCATACAGCTTGAGCAGGAATTTCTCCTCACCCAACTTCGCCAACTCGGCATTCACCCAGTCACGCAGTTCGACGTTGCCCTTCTTCACGGCAGGCGCGATGGGCGCTTCGTCGCCGAGTTTCTCTTCCAGCACGCGGTAGCCTGGGTTCTGCTTGGCCCAGCTGAACAGCACCAGGTTGTCCTGGGCATAGGCATCGCCACGGCCAGCCGACAAGGCTTGCAGCGACTCGGAGTTTTTCTCGAACTTGAGCAGTTTCCAGTCCGGGTGGTTCTTGGTCAGCCAGATGTCAGCAGTGGTACCGGTAGTGACGATAGTGGTGCGGGTGGCCAGATCGTCCAAGCTTTTGACCGAGCTGTCGTTCGGTACCAGGGCCTGTACCGCGACTTTCAGGTTGGGGTTGGTGAAATCCACGGCGTCCTTACGTTCAGGGGTCACGGTCATGTTGGCGAGGATCAGGTCGACCTTATCGCTTTGCAGGAACGGAATGCGGCTCGCCGGCTCGACGGCGACGAATTCGACTTTGTTTTCATCGCCCAACAGGTCTTTGGCGAATCGACGGCCAATGTCGGTATCGAAGCCGACGTAGCGACCAGCTTCATCCACGAAACCAAACGGTGGTTTGTCAGTGAAGACACCAACGATCAGCTTGTCGCGCGCCTTGATCTTGTCGAGGTAGCTCACGGCAGCAGCAGGTTTGGCGGGCTCTTCGGCCTTCTTATCGCAGCCGGCCAGTAAGGCGACGGCCAACAGTGGCAGCAGTAACTTTTTCATAGCAACTCCAGTTCCTTGGTTTTCTTGGGCAGTGTTGACACAAAGGAGAACTTCTCCAGGAACTGCTGCGCGCGTGCGGTTTGCGGGTTCGTAAAGAATTCTTCGGGGGTGTTGTGTTCGAGGATGCGACCGGCCTCCATAAACACCACGCGGTCGGCGACGGCGCGGGCGAAGGCCATTTCATGGGTGACGATGAGCAGGGTCATGCCATCGCGGGCCAGGCCCTGGATCACCTCCAGCACTTCCTTGACCATCTCGGGGTCGAGGGCGGCGGTGACTTCGTCGAACAGCATGACTTGAGGGTTCATGCACAGCGAACGGACGATGGCGATGCGTTGCTGCTGGCCGCCGGAAAGCTGGCGCGGGAAGGCATCGCGTTTGTCAGCCAGGCCCACGCGTTCCAGCAGTTTCTCGGCCTGCTCGCGGGCCTCGCGGGGGTCGCGTTTTTGTACTTTGAGCGGGCCGAGCAGGATGTTGTCGAGCACACTCATGTGCGGGAACAGGTGGTAGCTCTGGAACACCATGCCGATGTCCTGGCGTACCTGGCGCCAGTCGGTATTTTTTTCCAGCAACTCCTTGCCGGCAAACCGCAGGCTGCCGCTGTGGGCCACTTCCAACCCGTTAAGGCAACGCAGCATGGTGCTTTTGCCGCAGCCGCTGGGGCCGAGGATCACCACCACTTCGCCGCTTTGCACACTCAGGTCGATGCCCTTGAGCACCTGCTGGTCGCCGAAGAATTTGTTGAAACCCTGGAACTCGATCAATGCGCTCATGCTTGGGCCCAGCGCCGTTCCAGCACCTTGGAGGCGGCCGACAACGGGTAGCAGATAAAGAAGAAAAACAGGAACAGCACGCCGTAGATCAGAACCGACTCATAGGTGCGCTCGATGATTTGCTGGCCCACCTTGATCACATCCACCACGCCGATCAGCACCGCCAGGGAGCTGGTCTTGATGATGCGCGTGTAGACGTTGATGGTCGGTGGCGTCATGCGTTTGAGGGCCTGGGGCAGCAACACGTAGCCGTATAACTGCGGGTCGGACAAGCCAATCGACAGGCCGGCTTCGCGCTGGCCACGGGGCAGCGAATGCAACGCGCCGCGTACCACCTCGCCCACTTCGCTGGCGCCCCACAACGACAGCACCAGCACCGCGCACCAGAAGCTCGGGATGCTCAGGCCAAAGAAGATCGGCAGGCCAAAGAACAGCAGGTACAACCACACCAGCACCGGAATCGCCCGGAACAGCTCCAGGTATACCCGCAGCACCGCGTTGATCAGCGTGTTGTTCAAGGTGCGCAGCACGCCATACAACACGCCGCCGACCGTACTGAAGGCGATGCTCAAAAACGAAATCGACAGGGTTTGCGCAGCGCCCTTACCCAATTGCGGCAACGACACCCACAATAACTCAAGACCCGAACTGGCCATGCTGGAGCCTCCTTTCCAGGCGGCTGAGCAGCAGCGATAGCGGCAAGAACAACAGCACGCAAATCAGCGTCAGCACGGCGAGCATTTCGTAGGTCTTGTAGTAGAGGGCGATGTAGCTCTTGGTGGTGTAGAGAATCTCCGGCACCGCCACGGCAGAGACCACGGTGGTCTCCTTGAGCAAGAAGATGAAGTTGGCGAACAACGCCGGCAGGCTGAGGATGCCCGCTTGAGGCAGGATCACGTGGCGCAGCAGTTGCCAGTGAGACAGGCCGATGGACTTGCCCGACTCGATCTGCGCCAGCGGCACCGCTTCCACACCGGCGCGCAGCACTTCGGTGAGGTAGGCACCGCCGAGGAAGGTCATGGTGATGATCGCCGCCCAGAACCCGGAGATATTGAACCCCAGGGCCGGCAAGGCGAAGTACACGAAGAACAGCTGGATCAGCAGCGGCGTGTTACGCGCCAGCTCCACGTACAGCGCTACTAGGCGCGACAGGTAGGGCGTGCGAAACACCAGCAGCGCGGCGTTGATCAGCGCCACCAGCAGCGAGGTGGCAATGGCGATCAAGCCTACTTGCAGTGTCACCCCAACGGCTTTTAGAAACGCCGGCAGGGTGCTGAGGATAAATGCGAAATCGAAGGTCATCTTGAGTCCATATCGCCGCATGGGTAATGCCGCGAGCGCAGTCCGTTCCGGCGTGGGTAACGCCGGGTAGCGCGAACTCTAAAGGTATAAAAAGCAAAATTTAAATACCTAAATAGCATATTGATATCACCCAAAAAGATAACCCCCGGATTCGCGGGTTGGACAGGTGGCAGCTATGGTTGGGGGGTCTGTTTTTCGAGGGAATGAACCATGAACAAAGCGAAACCGATTGATCCGCAGGAGCTGGTGAAGTGGTTGGTGGCGTTGCGCAGGGCGATTAACAGCCGAGCTCTCTAAAACCACGAACAATCCAAAGTGAGATGAAGATCAAGTGTGGGAGGGGGTTTGCTCCCGATAGCGGTGGTTCAGTCAGTACATCTTTGACTGACACACCCCTATCGGGAGCAAGCCCCCTCCCACGTGTCGATTGCACTCCAAATTCCAGGCATAAAAAACGCCGACGCTCTACAAGCCGTCGGCGTTGAAACCTTGAAGGGGGTTTTGAGTTACATCAGAACGCCGGCACGACCGCGCCGTTGTACTTCTTCTCGATGAATGCTTTCACTTCCGGGCTGGTCAGGGCCTTGGACAGTTTCTGAATAGCGTCGCTGTCCTTGTTGTCCGGGCGAGCCACCAGGAAGTTCACGTAAGGCGAGTCGGCACTTTCGATGATCAGCGCGTCCTTGGCTGGGTTGAGGCCAGCTTCCAGGGCGTAGTTGGTGTTGATCAAATCCAGGTCAACCTGGTCCAGCACGCGTGGCAGCAGGGCCGATTCCAGCTCTTTGAACTTCAGGTTCTTCGGGTTGCTGGCGATGTCTTTCGGCGTGGCCAGGGCGTTGGTCGGGTCTTTCAGGGTGATCAGACCGTTCTTTTGCAGCAGCAACAGGGCACGGCCGCTGTTGGAACCTTCGTTCGGAATGGCAACGGTGGCGCCATCTTTGAGCTCAGAAATATTCTTGATCTTTTTCGAGTAACCGCCGAAGGGTTCAACGTGCACGCCAACCACGGTAACCAGGTTGGTGCCCTTGCCCTTGTTGAAGTTTTCCAGGTACGGCAGGGTCTGGAAGTAGTTGGCGTCCAGGCGCTTCTCGGCAACCTGCACGTTTGGCTGTACGTAGTCGGTGAAGACTTTGATTTCCAGGTCCACGCCTTGCTTTTTGAGGGCTGGCTTGACCAGTTCAAGGATCTCGGCGTGCGGCACCGGGGTCGCGGCTACGACCAGTTTCTCGTTGGCCTGGGCGAAGCCGGCAGTCAGGGCAGCCGCCAGAGCGGTAAACAACAGAACCTTTTTCATGCAGTGTCCTTATCGGAATTCCGGGGGCGTCGGTGACGACCGTTTTTATGTGGTGTGCCAGCGAAGTGCTATCGCGGCGTGAAACGGACAATACCTATATTTTTTATTCCCGAACAATATCTTTTATTCACGTTGATATTCCATTTTGCTCATACAGGAATTTTCGCAATGATTCCTGCTCGGCAGGACTGGCAGCGTTGAAAATCCGCTGCAGCTGCTCCACCGGTGAACCCGCCACCGGCAGGTTCAAATGTTCGGGCAAAATCTCGTCGCCGCTGCTGACCAGCAAGGCAAAGTGAATAACGTTCTCCAGCTCGCGCGTATTGCCCGGCCAGCTGTGGTGCTCCAGGACTCGCTGGGCAGCGTCGCTGATCAACGGCACCGGCAGGTCCAGGCGCTGGCTGTAGATGCCCAGAAAATATTCCGCCAACGAAAGGATGTCGCCGACCCGCTCGCGCAGCGCTGGCAAGTCCAGTCGGCCTTCACTCAAGTAATGGAACAGTCGCTCATGAAACTTGCCCGCCGCCACGGCCTGGGCCAGATCAATACTGGTGGCAGCTACCAAGCGCACATCCACCGGGCTGGGCTGATGGGCGCCGACGCGGGTAACTTCGTGGTTTTCCAGGGCTGCGAGCAATTTCACCTGGATCGGCAACGGCAAGTCGCCGATCTCATCCAGGTACAAGGTGCCGCCATTGGCCGAACCAAACCACCCGGCCCGGCTGCTGGCCGCGCCGCTGTGGGCACCCGCCGCGTAGCCGAACAACTCGGCGTCGGCGTACGTCGGGCTGATGGCGCCGCAATTGACGGAGACAAACAGCCCGGTGCGATCACTGCCCCGGTGAATATGCCGCGCCAGCAGTTCTTTACCGCTGCCGGTCTCGCCGCGAATCAACACGGGCAAAGCACGCGGTGCGAGGCTTTCCAGCTCTTCGCGCAGTTGACGCGAACGCGGGTCGACGAACACCAGTGCCTTGGCACGAATGCTCAGTGGGCTTTTTTCGGCGTCGGGGAAGGTCAGCAACGGCTGGCCGAAGGTTTCATGCAGACTCATGGCAGGCTCCCGCCCCAAATCCACTCAGGGACAGGGCGTTGAAAAAATTTATGCGCTACGCCGGGCGTGGTGCTCAAGGCGGCTTTGCAGGCGATAGAGGTAGGCGAAACCCTGCTCCCAACGCTGGTGGCCGGACTTCACATTGATATGGCCGGCGCCGGACAGGATGCCGGCTTCGGCGCCCCAATTGCGCGCCAGTTCCAGCGCACGCGGGGCGCTGACGGCACTGTCGTTGTCGGAGCTGACCACCTGACTGGGAAAAGGCAGCAAGTCGGTCGGGATCGGCGCGAAGTTGCGCAGGGCTGGAGAGCAAGCCGGACGTTCGACATCAGCCGGCGCCACCAGCAAGGCACCGCGCACCTGCCGCAAGTACTGCAACGGCGCAGCGGCGGCCCAATGGGCCACAGTGATGCAGCCAAGGCTATGGGCGATCAGGATTACCGGCGTGCTGTCGGCAGCGATGGCTTCAGCCAACGCAGCCACCCAGTCTTCGCGACGCGGGGTGAGCCAATCGGCCTGCTCAACGCGCGCGCTGTTGGGCAAGCTATTTTGCCAATGGGTTTGCCAATGATCTTCTGGCGATCCTTGCCAGCCCGGCACGATCAGATAACGAATCGACTCGCTGTGCATGGGTGTGCCCTCCTGCAGCGTTTAACGTTGTAGGACAGTATAGGGACGAGGGTTATATTCGTTAAGGAATAAGAAGCTATTTATTAATAACCAAAAAACCAAATGTATCTAGGCTCAAAATGTGGGAGGGGGCTTGCCCCCGATGGCGGTCCGTCAGCAACAAATAGGAGGCTGATCCACCGCTATCGGGGGCAAGCCCCCTCCCACATTGACTCGATTTCACATTCAATTTGCAGTGGTTTTTAGATGACGTGATGGGAACGAGGCATGCAGTCGATGGTGCGATTTACCACGGTCTTGGCCATTTCCAGCAAATGCCACACCGCATGGACTTTCGCGCGGTCGTGCGGCTGCAGGTGCTCACAACAGTCCCATACGGTGGCCGAGGCGCTGTGAATCAGATGGGCGATTAGAGTTGGGCGTCCTCGAAACCGAGGTTGTCGTTGGCGACGAGACAGTCAACGGGTGGATCGGGAAGTGCTTTTGTCATGGTGCAACTCCTATTGAACACCGGAGCTACCACTAGCGCTGCTAAACGATAGGTGGCAGCTGTACGCGGGTTAGCAGACTGGCCAATAGGAACACCAGCGCACCCGAGGGTGCCCCACGCACAGCCACCATAAATGGAGATGTGAACCGTGTGCCTATTGAAATCAGGCTGCTAAACCCGATCACTGGAAACCAGCGACGGGCCGAAGACTAGCCATCCATTCCAACAGCCGCAAGGCGGCGGGGATTGTCTCGGAAACGTCCTGCAATTTAAAGGGACATGACTTGCTGGCCCTTTAAAAACCATGACGGTTCTTAATGGCAGCACTGACGAGCTTTCGCTTCTGACCATGGCACATGACTGCGTTAAATAGCCGCCTTCATTTCCTCCCCCGCCCGAGCCCCATGGACAACTCCAACATCGCGATCACCCTAGTTTTGATATCTGCGCTCATGCACGCCACTTGGAACGCAGTCGTCCGGGCCGGGAGCAGTCGCTTGATGACCTTGGCCATGGTCGACGGTACGGCGTTGCTGATCTGCCTGGCGGCGCTGCCGCTGGTGAATGCGCCAAGCCTGCAGGTGTGGGGCTACGTGCTGGTTTCCGTAGTGCTCAACACCGCCTATCGATTGTTCCTGATCAAAGCGTATGAAACCGGTGATTTCGGCCAGGTCTACCCGGTGATGCGTGGAGTGCCACCGGTTCTGGTCGCACTGTTTTCTTACGTCCTGCTGAATGAGCATCTGTCGTTCCACGCATTGGGCGGGGTGTTGCTGATTTGTGTAGGCATCATCAGCCTGACATTCGTGCGAAGGATGACCGCGCGCATGTTCAAACCAATCTTGATGGCCGTATGTGCTGGTGCGTTTATCGCGTCATACACGGTGGTGGATGCCAAAGGGGTAAGAGCCAGTGAGACGGTGCTGCAATACATCCTCTATCTGACGGTATTCCAGAGCATTCCGATTCCGGCGCTGGCGTTTTTCAAGAAGCGTTTGGCATTCGCCGAGGCCATTCGCAACCATTGGAAAGTCGGCGTTATGGGCGGCGTTCTTTACCTCACTTCCTACGGATTGGTGCTGTTTGCGCTGTCCCTGGACGCGGTGGCCAAGGTCTCAGCGTTGCGGGAAACCAGTGTTATTATCGGCGCCATTATTGCCGCGCTGTTTTTTCACGAGCGGTTCGGCTGGCGGCGGATGCTTTCGGCGTTCGTCATTGTTTGCGGGATCATCCTGATCAAAGTGAGCACCTGATGGGCCAACGTCCGCCACCTACTCCCATGCTGCAAGCCTTCGTCAGCGCTGCGCAAACGGGGAGTTTTGCGCGCGCCGCCTCCCAGTTGAACCTGACCGCCAGTGCGATAAGCCATCAGATTGCAGGGCTGGAGGAGTGGTGGGGCGTGCAGTTGTTCGAGCGCCACTCTCGGGGCGTCAATCTCACCGCTGCGGGACAGGCTTTGTTGCCGGTGGCTGACGGTTTTTTCAACGCGCTTGAGGCGGTGTTGCACACACTTAACCCGAGCAAGTCCCAGCCGCTTTACCTCTCGTGCACGTCTTCTCTGTGTTCCAGCTGGCTGATTCCCAGGATGCATGGTTTTCACTCCGACGCTTCATTGAATCTCGACCTGGTATTGACCAGTGCGGATATGAACAGCACCCATCTCGGCGCCCATCAATTCGATGTTGCGATTGTGATGGGATACGGCAACTACCCGGATCATCATGCCGAGCTACTTATGCGCGATGCCGTGTTCCCGGTTTGCTCACCGGCATTTCAACAAGCGAACGGCGATATTCCGCTGACAGATATTGCGCGATACCCGCTCATTCACCGCGTGGACGATCAAGTGTGCCCGGGGTGGGAAAGCTGGTTTGCATTTCAGGGCTTGGCGGCTGCGCCTTATCACCATGGGCCGCGCTTTCCGGACTCAAGCCTGGCAATCAGCCTGGCGGTGAAGGGGGGCGCGATTGCGCTGGCCAGAACAGCATTGGTGTATGACCAGTTGGAAGAAGGTGCATTAGTCACGCTAGGCGGCCCGGTGATGATGTCGCCGGCCGCGTACTACGTTATTTGTCGGAATGGGCGGCAGTCGGAACCTGATATCGCCAGGTTGATTAACTGGCTAAAAGAGAGCGTTAGAACGTTTCAGCGAGAAGTTGAAATCCGGTATCCACAAATCGCTGGGGTTGGCGCACTTTGAACGTGTGGTATTGCTGAAACCCAGGCAAAAAAAAGGCCGCACCCTGCCAAGGAGACGGCCAAAAAATTGTCGAAGCTTTTGAAGCTAACGTGCAGTAATCACCGACAGTTTGGTAATCCCCGCGCGCTCGATAGACGCCATGGCTCGCGCCACTTCGCCGTAGTTCACTCCGTCATCCGCCTGCAGTTGCACCCGCACATCGGGGTCCTTGGCCTTGGCCGCCTGCAGGTTGAATTCCAGCAGGTCCGGCTGGATTTCGTCCTTGTTGATAAACAGTTTGCCGGCGCCGTCGATGCTCACCACCAGCGGGTCTTTCTGCTCCACCGGCGCCACGGCCTCGGTCTTGGGCAGGTTGATCGGGATCGCATTGGTCAACAGCGGCGCGGTGACGATAAACACCACCAGCAGCACCAGCATCACGTCTACCAGCGGCGTGACGTTGATCTCGCTCAGCACTTCATCGCTGTCTTGCGTGGAAAAGGCCATTTCAGGACGCCTCCTTCACTTTTTGCGGGTTGCCGGCAGCGCTTTTGTTGAGCGCCGGGTGCAGCAGCACACGGAAGGAATTTTTCTGCGCCAGGCTATAGAAGTCGTGGGCGAAGTCATCCAGGTCGGCGGCAGTCAGCTTGAGGCGACGCAGGAAGTAGTTGTAAACCAGCACCGCAGGTACGGCGACGGCGATCCCCACGCCTGTTGCCACCAGTGCGGCGCCGATGGGGCCGGCGACGGTTTCCAGGCTGGCGGAACCGGCGGCGCTGATGCCCTTGAGCGCTTCCATGATCCCCCACACGGTGCCGAACAGGCCGATAAATGGCGAGGTGCTGCCGATACTGGCGACCACGGCCAAACCGGTCTCCAGAGAGCGACGCTCACGTACGATCTGCTGGCGCAGGGCGCGTTCGAGGCGGTCCTGATGGTTGATTGCCTGGCTCAAGTCGGCAGCGTGAGGCGCATCGCCAACCTGGATCGCGGCATAACCGGCCTGGGCCACGCGGGCAGCGGCACCCGGTTGGGTCTCTGCCAATTCAGCGGCCGAATCAAGACTCGACGCCGCCCAGAACTGTTTGTGGAACTTGCGATCCTGGGCCTTGAGGCGACCGAACTGCACGCCCTTGAGCAAGGCCAAGCCCCAGGTGGCGACCGAAAAGACCACCAGCAGCCAGATCACCGCGCTTTCGATGGATTCAAGTGGAGATGCTAATGCCATGATGTTTTCCCTCTGTACAAGTCGCGGCGTGTGCAACACACCGAAGCGCAATAGTTAGTGAATCTTGAAGTCGATCGGAACGCTGACCCAGCCGTCCTGGGCCACATCGCCCTGCTTGGCCGGCACGAAGCTCCAACGCTTTACCGCGGTCAGTGCGGCGTCGTCGAGTTGCTGGCGACCGCTGCTTTTCTGGATCTGGATCTCACCCGGCTTGCCGCTGGCCAACACATGAACCCGCAACAACACCGTGCCTTCCCAGCCCCGGCGCTGGGCCAGTGACGGGTATTCAGGTGCCGGGTTCTTCAGGTACGCGGCGTTGGCAGAAGCCGGAGTAACCGGGGCGGGCGCAGGCGCGGCGACCGGCGCTGGCGCAGGTGGCGCAGGGACCGGTGGCGCCGGCGGTTGCTCTACCGGTTTGGCGACCGGTTTGGGCACGGGTTTTGGCACCGGCTTGGGTTTCGGAATCTTTTTCGGCGCCGGCTTGGCAGCCAACTCATCCACCACAGGGGGCGGTGGCTCGACCACAGGCGGCGGTGGTGGTGGTGGCGCAGGCGGTGGAGGTTCAACCACTGGCGGCGCTGGCTGGGAAAACTCGATGGTCATCGGTGGGATTTCCGGCGGCACAATCGGCAGCACTGGCGTCGCCTTCTGGCTCACCCAATAGATCACCGCACCGTGCAGGGCCAGCACCAGCAGCCCCAGCAGAATCCCTTCGCGGCGGCTAGAAAAACGCTTTGGAGTCTTCTGCGTTCGCAGTTGCCCCAACGGCGCGCGGTGCGGCCGGCCAAGGTCGACCAACTCACCACCAGGTGCCTGACGCCATAGCGCCTCGTGTGCACTGGCGGCGGTCTGGACATTGCCCATTGATTCACTCCCTACGGTCTTAAAACAAAAACCGACAGGCCTGCGTGGAAGGCCGTCGAGGGCTGAATCATCGGGGCCAGACGCTTATCTCTTAAAGTAATCTTTAAAGTTATACATAGATCTAAATTGAATAAACAAAGCCGGCACGAACGCCCAAGCCAGAGCCTGCAAGGCCTGGCGCCGAGGTGTGTTTTTTCAATGCTTTTCAGGCATAAAAAATATTCAGTAAAGGCATGGCTCGACGGGGCTGTTTGCGCACAAATCCAACAGTTCAGCCTGCAAGCATTGCCCCGCCGCGCTCAAGCCAGGACGCGCATATAACGCCAGGCGCACGCCTTGCACCGCCGGTAAACCGCTGTCCGGCCCCAACTCCACATGCCCAGGCTGCACCACCCGGCGCGGTAACAGACTCACGCCCAACCCCGCCGCCACAGCCGAACACACACTGGCCAGGCTGGCGCTGGAATAGCCGATGCGCCAGCGCCAGCCGCTGACTTCCAGGTGGTGCAGCATTTCGTTGCGGTACAACCCGCCCACCGGAAACGCCACCAACGGCAAGGGGTCGCGGCCCAACGACGGCATGCTGCGGCTATCGACCCAACACAGCGGCTCGGGCCACGAGGCCAGACAGTCATCGCTGTCGCCCATCTGCTTGACCAACAACACATCGAACTCGCCGCTGCGGAATTGGCGCTGCAACTCGGGACCGAGACCGCTGGTGACCTCCAGGCGCACCCGTGGATACGCCAACACAAACGCCGAGAGCAGCGGCATCAGGCGCTCTGCGGCAAAGTCTTCCGGTACCCCCAGGCGCAGCACGCCGTCACTCTGCTGGTTGATCAGCACATCGGCGGCTTCTTCATGCAGCGCAAGGATGCGCCGCGCATAGGCCAGCAAGCGCTCACCTTCAGCCGTGGCGACCACGCGGCGTTGGTCGCGGTCCAGCAACTGGCACGCCACCGCGTCTTCGAGGCGCCGAATCTGCTGGCTGACGGTGGATTGGGTCAAATGCAGGCGCTCGGCGGCGCGGGTGAAGTTGCTGCAGTCCACCACGGCGACAAAGCTTCTGAGCAACACGGGATCGAACATCATCATTCCCTTTGCCACTGGTTGGCATGGTTATATTTAATTTCAGAATACCTGTGGCGATGGCCATACTCACGCCTCATTTACCCACTGCATGGACGCTGCATGACCCTCAACAAATCCCTCGCCGGCTGGGGCCTGCTCGTAGTGCTGGGCCTCAACCTTCGGCCGATCCTCAGTTCTATCAGTCCGCTGCTCGGTGAAATCCGCTTGGCCACCGGCCTCAGCTTCCAGAGCAGTGCCCTGCTTACCAGCTTGCCGGTGGTGTGCATGGGGCTGGTGGCGTTGGTGGGCGTGCGCGTGGAAGCGCAACTGGGCGAACGGCGCGGTATCGCCCTGGGTTTAATGATGATTCTGCTGGCGTGCCTGGCGCGCTGGGTGATGGGCCAAGCGTCGGCGCTGCTGGTCACGGCGTTGCTCGGCGGTGCCGGTGTGGCGCTGATCCAGGCGTTGGTGCCCGCGATGATCAAGCGTGAGTTCCATCATCGCGTGCCGGTGGCGATGGGCGTCTATTCGGCCTCGCTGATGGCCGGTGGTGGCTTGGCGGCGCTGCTCAGTCCGCTGGTGGCCACGCATTTCGAGGACTGGCAGGCAGGATTGGGCGTGTGGCTGTTGCCAGCGCTGGGCGCCTTGTTGCTGTGGGCCTGGCTGCCGCTGGGCGCAGCAAAAAATCCCCAGGTGGTGCCCGCATTCAAGGGCCTGCGCAATCGTCGCGCCTGGCTGCTGGCGGTGTATTTCGGGCTGGTGAACTGTGGCTACATGAGCCTGGTGGCGTGGCTGCCGGCCTACTATCAGCAATTGGGCTGGGGCGTGCTGCCCAGCGGTTCGCTGCTAGCGTTCATGACCATCTTCCAAGTGATTGCCGCGCTGCTGATGCCAGTGCTCGCGCAACGCGGTATCGACCGTCGCCCCCTGCTCGGGATCAGCCTGCTGGCACAAACGGTGGGTTACCTCGGTCTGCTGCTGGCGCCGCTGCAATTTCCTCATCTGTGGGTGGCGTTGTGCGGCTTCGGTCTGGGCGCGTGTTTCGCCTTGAGCCTGCTGTTGACCCTCGACCACCATCGCGACCCTCGGCAAGCCGGGCAACTGGCGGCCTTCGTACAAGGCGTAGGCTTCCTGATCAACGCGATCTCGCCGTGGATGACCGGCTGGCTGCGCGAGATCACCGGCAACTTCACCAGCGCCTGGGTGGTATTGACGGTGACTGCAGTGGCGATGCTGATGGTGACGCGGGTGTTCAGCCCGACGAGTTACCGCACGGCACCCGCTCTATAGATATGCTTTTAAGATCTAATTAAATCAATAAAGCTTCGTTGACGGCATAAGCAATCCCCTTAAAATCCCGGTTCTCTTAAAGGATGCCGGGCACACCATGGACCTTCGCCAACTGCGCTATTTCATCGCGCTGAATGAGTACCGCAGTTTTGTGCGCGGCGCCGAAGCCATGGGCATCACCCAGCCGGCTTTCAGCCGCAGCATCCAGGGCCTGGAGCAAGAGTTCGGCTGCGTGCTGGTGGATCGCGCCCATAAAGACCTGCGCCCGACCCCCGAAGGCCAGGTGGTGTTGCAGCATGCCTTGAGCCTGGTTCAAGGCGCCGCATTGCTCAGCCATGAAGTCACACGCATGACCAAGCTCGACGCCGGTGAAGTACGCTTTGGCAGCGATGCGGTGGCGGCGGTCAACTTGGTGCCCCAAGCGATGGCACGGTTCATCACCGCCTACCCCAAGGTACGCAGCGCGTTGCAAGTGGATAACTGGGAAAGACTCGGGCGCAGCCTGAGCCGTGAAGAGATCGAATTTTTTATCGCCGATGTGCGCCACTTCGAAGCCGACCCAAACTTCCAGACTCAGGCCCTCACGCCGCGGCGCAGTGTGTTTTTCTGCCGTGCCGGGCACCCGTTGCTGGCCAAGGACAGCCTGTCGACCAACGACCTGTTCGACTATCCCCTCGCCACGCCACTGATCGCACCGGGCATTCGAAAACTGTTGGCGAACCTGAGTGGGCGCATCGACTTTGCCCCCGCTATCGAGCTGGAGCAGTTTGCCGCGCTGGCCCTCATCGTGCGCGAGTCAGACACCATCGGCCTGGGCGCAGAAGAAGCCTTCGCCGCCCCCTTGGCCAGCGGCGAATTGAACGTGCTGCACTGGCGCAATGTGCCTCACGCCTTGGAAAGCCTGAACAACCGTTGCGCAGTGATCAGCCGCGCTGGGGTTCGCTTGTCGCCTGCGGCGAAGGCACTGATCGAAACGCTGCTGGCGGTGGAAAACCAAGCCGATTGGCCCGCGCAAACGTCCCAAAATCATTGAACCGCACGCCCATCTCGGCCATGACCTTGTGCGCCACCTTGGCGGTCATCTGGCGGATGTAAAACGGCTCTTTCACCACAAAATGGTGAATCCCGTGAGTGCTGCCGAAGTTGAAGCAAAACGCCTGCAACGGCCACATCCACCAGGGGTTCAGTACTTGGGTTTGCTGGATCACGTTGCCCAGTTCCACATCGCCGTAGTAGTGCATGTTGGAGCTGACAAAGTGCAGGCAAAAGGTGCGCAACACGTTGGGCCCGATGATCACCACGGCGGCAATATCGATCACCTGCATCATCTGCAAGGTGCCGGCGGACCATTCGATAGGCGCACCCAGCAGACTGGCGACGCCGTTGGCTGCATGGAAGCCGAGGAAGATGTACCACGCCCCCCAATGCAGCAGTGCCAGCGGTGCGTAGACCAGCAGCGAGCGTTTCAGGATCTTGAGTTTGTGGCCCCAGGTTTTGGCGCGCAGCATGCGGATAAACGCCGACATCACGTTATCGCCCACCATCAGCAACCGCGCAAAGCCCCAAGGCTCGCCATTGGTGATGGCGCGCTCTTCCATATCGGTCTCGGTGCCGGAGACTTTGTGATGGTTAAGGTGCAGGTGCCGGCGAATCCACGGATTGATGGTGCTTGGCCGCGCAAGCCACACCAGGCCCATCATCAAATTGTGGGGCAGGCGCTGCTTGCGAAAGTACATGCTGTGGATCAGGTCGTGTTCCAGCTCGTGGGTCAGCGAGGCCAGGAAGGCGTTCAATAACAGGCACGCCCACCAGGCCATGTGACCGGTGATGTAGAGCGCCGCCGAGCCGATCATGCCCAGCAGCGCGAAGGCTAAAATGCCCGCGCCCAGGGCGTCTTGATGCAGCAACCACGGGTGCTGCTGGCGCAGGCGCACGCCTTCGGCGAGTACGACTTCACGGATATGTGCTGAACGCTGTTGTGCGTTCATCTGCTGGGGACTTGCAGAAGTACCGTCCATGCTCCCATCCTCTTGTTCATAGATGGTTACATCCTGCACCAGGCCTTCATGCAGGACGCTAGCCCCACACGCCAACCTGTTGACCGCAAGCGCCAATCGCCATGACAGAACCCACGTCCCTCGCCAGCTGGACCCGCGCCCTGCGCAAGCAGCTCGACGCCCTCGGCCTCGACAGCGCCGCGCTGTGCATCGAGGCTGGGCTCGACCCGCAGCAGATGGAAGATCCCAATGCGCGCTATCCGCTGTCGGCGACCACGCGCCTGTGGGAGCTGGCAGTGCAGGCCAGCGGCGATCCGGCAATTGGGTTGCGCGTGTCGCGTTTTGTCAGCCCTACCACTTTTCACGCGTTGGGATACGCGCTGGTGGCCAGCGGCAGTCTGCGGGAAGTGTTCGAACGCATCGTGCGTTATCACCAAGTGGTCAGCGATGCGCTGAAGCTGGAGCTGAGTCGGGACGGCGAACGCTACCTTTTCCGCCTGCTGCAACCCCAAGGCAGCCCCGCACCGGCACTGGAAGCCATCGATGCGTTCGCGGCGATCTATGTGCGCACCTGCCGCAATCGCCTGGGCCATGACTACGCGCCCTTGGCCGTGCATTTGCGGCGCCCGGAACCGGCCGATCCCAAGCCTTGGCACACGGTGTTCCGCGCGCCGGTATTTTTTGGCGCCGATGAGGACTGCCTGGAATTTGCAGCCCAGGACTTCGACAGCCATCTGGACGACGCCAACCCCGAGTTGGCCGAACACAACGAAACTGTGCTCAAACGCACCCTCGCCCAGCTGCAACCGCTGACCTGGGAGCGCAAGGTGCGCGCCACGATCGAGGCACAATTACCCGACGGCGAGCCGAGTGCCGAGCGGATTGCCCAAGCGCTGCACTTGAGTTTGCGCAGCTTGCAGCGGCACCTGGCGGATGAAGGGTGTCGGTTTGATGCGTTGCTCAACGAATGCCGGCAGAACCTGGCGTTGCAGCATCTGCGGGACCCGCAGTGCTCATTGGCAGAGATCAGCCATTTGTTGGGGTTTGCCGATACCAGCAGTTTTAACCGGGCGTTCAAGCGTTGGACGGGGGTGACGCCAGGGCAGTTTCGCGATGGGTTGCGGTAGGTGGATTCGCGCAGAGGCTGAAGGCCTCATCGGGGCAAGTCCCCTCCCACAAGGGAACGCATTTCAAATGTGGGAGGGGACTTGCCCGCGATAGCAATGGTTCAGGCACTGAAAATGCCGGGGCAATCAGAGCCCGCGATCGCGCCGCAATAACTTCCTCACCCGCGCCACCAACGCCTTGGCCTCAAACGGCTTGAGCAGGTAATCATCCTCATGCAATTCCAACCCACGCAGGCGATCTTCGATGCCGCCCGGCGTGGTCAGGAACAACACCGGCGTCTTGCCCTTGTGCCGAATCGCCTGCTGCAATTTCCAGGCATTCAAGCCCGGCAGCATCACGTCGAGAATGACCAAGTCGTATTCGGTGCTTTCCACAAAGCGCTGCGCCGCCATGCCATTGGCCGCGACTTCCACCGCGAAACCGGCCTCGCTTAAGCCTTGAGCCATGAGCTGCGCCAGTTGCGGCTGGTCTTCCACTAACAACACCTGCATGCCTTACCTCTGGGTTTGATTACAAACCTGTCATCAAATTGTGCGGTTTCTGACCCTGTTGACTGGCTACGGTAGCGGCCTGTTTTCCGGAGTCGTCTTTATGTCCCGCCATGCCTTGTTCTTGAGCCTCGCCGTCTGCACCGGTGCGTTCGCTGCACCGCAGCTGCCACGCCATGCCGACCTCGATTTGCACACCGCACGCCAACTGGCTGATGCCAGCCTTGCCCACTGCAGCGCCGCGCTGACGGTACTGGACCGGGGCGGCAACCTGCTGCTGAGCCTGCGTGCCGACGGCGTCGGCCCGCATAACAGCCTCGCCAGCCAGCGCAAAGCGTACACCGCGCTGTCGACCAAAACCCCGACGCGGCTGTTTGCCGAGCGCGCGCGTAACAACCCCGAGGCCGCCAACCTTAACAGCTTGCCCGAGTTGCTGTTACTCGGCGGCGGCGTGCCGCTGTTTGCCGAGGCCGAACTGGTCGGCGCGCTGGGCATCGCCGGTGCCGGCGGCGCAGCACAGGACGAGTCCTGCGCAATAAAAGCCGCCGAGCAACTGGGCCTGAAAACTTCCCTCTGATTCCCCTCCAAAGGATCTCTCGATGAAAACCCTCAGCATGACCCTCGCCGCCCTCAGCCTCAGCGGCCTGTGCAACCTGGCCATGGCCGACGGCAACCCTCTGAGCGTGCATGTGCTCAACCTGGAAAACGGCCTGCCGAGCACCGGTGTCAGCGTCACCCTGGAACAGCAGGTAGGCGACAAATGGCAGTCGCTGTCCGAAGGCGTCACCAACCAGCAGGGGCGCATCGCCGAACTGTTCCCCGCCAACCGCAGCATGACGCCGGGTGAGTACCGCGTGGTGTTCAAGACCGGCGACTACTACAAAAAGGCCAACCGCGAGACGTTCTTCCCTGAAGTGCCGGTGATCTTCCAGGTGAAACAGGCGGACCAGCATTACCACATCCCGTTGTTGCTCAGCCCTTACGGTTTCTCCACCTATCGCGGGTCGTAGTTCATAGACCAGCGGCCTGCTGCAAACCGCGCAGGTCCAGCACTTCAATCGCGCCGTAACTCAGGCCGATAAGGCCTTGTTGCTCCAGCGCCTTGAGCAGACTGTTGGTGGTCTGGCGCGACAGGCCCAGCATCGCGGCCAGGTCCTCCTGGGGCAGTTGCAAGGTGCGGCGCGCCTGGTCTATTTCGCCGTAGCCCTGCGCGATCATCAGCAGCCGATGGGCCAGACGCGCCGACGCGGGCATCAGGCTCATCTGTTCGATATTGATCAACGACAAGCGCAGTTTGTGGCTCATCAACAGGGCCACATCGCGCCAATACGCCGGATGGTCTTCGAGGATGGTCAGCATCGCCGCCTGTGGCACCTGCAACAACGTGCATGGCCCCATGGCCAGGGCATCGTGGGTGCGCGGCAGGTTATCGAACAGGCAGATTTCGCCGAACCAGTAAGGCGTTTCTACCAGGCTCAACACCGCCTCCTTGCCTTGGGCATTCACCGCGCTGATGCGCACCGCGCCTTCCAGCACCGCATACAGGCCGCAAGGCGGGTCGCCGCGCTTGAACAGGCACTGTCCCGCCGCGAGCGTGCGCAGCCGCGCCGCCGCCAGCAGACTACGCTGTAGATCTACAGGCAGATGGCTGAACCAATGGCCGCTGGCCAAGCGGGCGTGCCATTTCTCTGCGTCCATGAGAACTCCGAAGATTGTCGCCCAACTGACAGTCAGGCGCAGGCTGACAGGGCATGATCCAACATCCTACAGGAGGAACAACAATGAAAAGCCTCGTCGACCACCTCAGTCAATACGCCGCCTACCACCGCGACCCGCGCAATATCGCCAGCCACTTTATTGGTATCCCGCTGATTGTGGTGGCAGTAGCCGTGCTGCTGTCGCGTCCCGAATGGACCGTGGGAGGCCTATGGATTTCACCGGCGGTAATCGTGGCGTTGTTTTCGGCGTGGTTTTACCTGCGCCTGGAACTGGCCCTGGGCGTGCTGATGACGGTGCTGATGGGCTTGTCGGTATGGGCCGGGCATGAGTTGGCGGCGCAGAGCACGATGGTGTGGCTCAGCAGCGGCATCGGCATGTTCGTGGTGGGCTGGGTGATTCAGTTTGTCGGGCACTACTACGAAGGCAAGAAGCCGGCGTTTGTGGATGATGTGTCGGGGTTGATCGTAGGGCCGTTGTTTGTGGTGGCGGAGGTGGCGTTTTTGCTGGGGTTGCGGCAGGGCTTGAAGCAACAGATTGAAGAGCGCTCGGGGCCGGTGGTTCGACGCGATCTGAAGCCGAGAGAGGTCTAAATGTGGGAGGGGGCTTGCTCCCGATGGCGGTGGGCCAGTGACATATTTATCAGCTGACCCACTGCTATCGGGAGCAAGCCCCCTCCCACATTGGCCCCATTTTCACATTAGGTAATGCGGGTTATCAGGCTTTTTGCCAGACCTTGGGCTTGAAGAACAAGGTTTCGCCCCGCGCCAAACCGGTCAGGCTGTCGTGGTCTTTCACCACCTCGGCTTCGATCAGGTCTGTCTGGCCTTCGACCTTCAAGGTCACCCGCGTGGTCGCGCCCAATGGACGAATATCACGCACTTCGGCCGCGTGGTGATCTTCCAGTTCATGGCGCGACAGCGACACTTCGTGGGGACGGAACAGCACGTGCTTGTCTTCACCCAGGTGCAGACGGTTTGAGTCGCCAAGGAAGTGGTACACAAAGTCACTGGCCGGGTTTTCGTAGACGTCGCCCGGTGAGCCGATCTGCTCGATCACGCCCTTGTTCATCACGACGATACGGTCGGCAACTTCCATGGCCTCTTCCTGGTCGTGGGTCACGAACACCGAGGTCAAGTTGATGTCTTCGTGCAGGCGTGCCAGCCAGCGGCGCAGTTCTTTACGCACCTTGGCGTCGAGGGCGCCGAACGGTTCGTCCAGCAGCAGCACTTTCGGCTCGACCGCCAGGGCGCGGGCCAGGGCGATACGCTGGCGCTGACCACCGGAGAGTTGTTCCGGATAACGATCAGACAGCCAATCGAGTTGCACCATGTTCAGCAGCTCGTGAACCTTGGCCGCGATCTGGCTTTCGTTCGGGCGCTGGTTCTTGGGCTTCATGCGCAGGCCGAACGCGACGTTGTCGAACACGGTCATGTGGCGGAACAGCGCGTAGTGCTGGAACACAAACCCGACGTTGCGATCGCGCACGTCGTGGCCGGAGACGTCTTCACCGTGGAACACGATGCTGCCGTCATCCGGAGTTTCCAGGCCTGCGATGATGCGCAGCAGGGTGGTCTTGCCGCACCCGGATGGGCCAAGCAACGCCACCAGCTCGCCACTCTGGATATCCAGATTGATGCTGTTCAGGGCCTTGAAGGCGTTGAAGTTCTTGCTGACATTACGGACTTCGATCGACATGACTTATTCCTCACCGGCACTTTTGCGCAGGCGGTTGATACGGTTCTCGCTCCACTGCTTGAGCAGCAGGATGAAGAGCGCCAGGATCAGCAGCAGGCTGGCCACCGCAAACGCGGCAACGTGGTTGTATTCGTTGTAGAGAATCTCGACGTGCAGCGGCAAGGTGTTGGTCACGCCGCGAATGTGGCCGGACACCACCGACACCGCGCCGAACTCACCCATGGCCCGCGCGGTACACAGCACGACGCCGTAGATCAGGCCCCATTTGATGTTCGGCACAGTCACATGCCAGAACATCTGCCAGCCATTGGCGCCGAGCAGGCGTGCAGCCTCTTCTTCCTGGGTGCCCTGCTCCTGCATCAGCGGGATCAGTTCACGGGCCACGAACGGCACAGTCACGAAGATGGTCGCCAGCACAATGCCGGGCAAGGCGAACACGATCTGGATGTCATGCTCCTGCAACCACGGGCCAAACAGGCCCTGGGCGCCGAACATCAGCACGTAGACCAGGCCTGCGATCACCGGGGAGACCGAGAACGGCAGGTCGATCAGCGTCACCAGGATGCTCTTGCCACGGAACGAGTACTTGCTCACGCACCAGGCGGCGCTGACGCCGAATACCAGGTTGAGCGGCACCGAAATCAGCACGGCGATCACCGTGAGTTTCAGCGCGGACAACGCGTCCGGTTCAAGGATCGCGGTGAAAAACGCACCGAGGCCGTTCTTCAAGCCCTGGGACACCACGATAAACAGCGGTAGCAGCAAAAACAGGAAGAACACCAGCCAGCCAAGGCCGATCAGGATACGTCGCGACACCGCACTGCCACGCCGGGCAGCGTTGGCCGAAGACGCGGCGGAAATAGACGATTGGGACATGTTCCGCGCCTCCTTATGGACGTTCGATGCGCCGCTGCAACAAGTTGATCAGCAGCAGCAGGACAAAGGAAACCACCAGCATCAGCACGCCAATGGAGGTGGCGCCGCGGTAGTCGTACTGGTCAAGCTTGACCATGATCAGCAGCGGCAGGATCTCGGTTTTCATCGGCATGTTGCCGGCGATGAAGATCACCGAGCCGTACTCACCGACGCCACGGGCAAACGCCAGGGCGAAGCCGGTCAGCCAGGCGGGCAGCAGCGCGGGGACGAGGATGTAGCGGAACACCTGCAACGGCTTGGCGCCCAGGCAGGCAGCGGCTTCTTCGATTTCCCGGGGGATATCGGCGAGTACCGGCTGCACCGTGCGCACCACGAACGGCAGGGTCACGAAGGTCAGCGCCAGGGTGATGCCCAACGGGCTGTAGGCGATCTTGAAGCCCAGGTCAGCGGCGAACTGGCCCACCAGCCCGGTCGGCGTGTACAGCGCCGTCAGGGCGATACCGGCCACAGCGGTGGGCAGCGCGAACGGCAGGTCGATCATCGCATCGATAATCTTGCGGCCGGGGAAGGTGTAGCGCACCAGCACCCAGGCCAGCAGCGTGCCGATCACGCCATTGATCAGGGCGGCGTACAGCGCGGTGCTGAAGCTCAGTTTCAACGCCGCCAGCACACGGGGTGCGGAGATGATGTTCCAGAACTGATCCCAGGTGAGTTGAGCGGCGTGTACAAACATCGCCGCGAGGGGGATGAGTACGATCAGGCTGAGGTACACCACGGTGTAGCCCAGCGTCAGCCCGAAGCCGGGTATGACGGGGGAAATACGACGCGACATAAGAGTCCTTGGTTAGCGGAACTGACACACAAAACCCGCAGGTGAATGCGGGCTCCGTGGGTGTGTATTTCTCGGCTTACTGCGCCGTGTAGATCTGGTCGAACACGCCACCGTCGTTAAAGAATTTCGGTTGGGCAGTTTTCCAGCCGCCGAAGTCTTTGTCGATAGTCACCAGGTCCAGTTTCGGGAACTGCTGGGCGTATTTGGCGGCTACTTTTGCATCGCGTGGGCGGTAGAAGTTTTTCGCCGCAATCTCCTGGCCAGCCGGGCTGTACAGGTGCTTGAGGTATTCAGTGGCGATCTCGGTATTGCCCTTTTTCTCGGCGTTCTTGTCGACCACGGCCACTGGCGGCTCTGCGAGGATCGACAGGGAAGGTACAACGATGTCGAACTTGTCGGCGCCGCCGTCTTCTTTCAGGGCCAGGAAGGCTTCGTTTTCCCAGGCCAGCAACACGTCGCCCTGACCGTTGTTGACGAACGTGATGGTCGAACCGCGCGCGCCGGTGTCGAGGATCGGCACGTGCTTGAACAGTTCTTTCACGTATTCCTGGGCCTTGGCTTCGCTGCCACCGGATTTCAGGCCGTAGGCCCACGCGGCAAGGAAGTTCCAGCGCGCACCGCCGGAGGTTTTCGGGTTCGGCGTGATCACGGAAACGTCTTTCTTGATCAGGTCGCCCCAGTCTTTGATGCCTTTAGGGTTGCCCTTACGCACCAGGAACACGATGGTCGAGGTGTACGGGGTGCTCGCATCCGGCAGGCGGGTCTGCCAGTTTTCCGGCAGGGTTTTCCCCAATTTGGCGATTTCGTCGATGTCGCCAGCCAAGGCCAGGGTCACTACGTCGGCGCGCAGGCCGTCGATCACCGCCCGGCCTTGCTTGCCCGAACCACCGTGGGACTGCTGGATCTTAACGGTGTCACCAGGGTGGGACTGCTTCCAAAAGTTGGTGAACTCAGCGTTGTAATCCTGGTACAGCTCGCGAGTCGGGTCGTACGAGACGTTGAGCAACTCGTAGTCCTTGGCAACAGCGGAACCGGCAAACACGGCGCTGGCCAGTGCGGCCAGGGCATAACGGCGAATCGACGACATAGAAGCTCCTGAAATTCTGGGGTGTTGGCTTTTTCTTATAGTGACGGGTCTATCGCCGCGGTTGCTTAGCTCGGTTTGTTACCCGGGTTCTGCAGACGGAATTTTTCTTTGCGTTCGATCTGGACCACCTGGGCGTTATGCACAGTGATTTCCACCGCGCCAAACCGCAGATCGCGCAGGGCGCTCTGGATCTCACGCAAAATGGCTGCTTCGTCCTGGCCGTCGACGCTACGTAGAGATGCGCTCATGGTCTCGCTCCTTAAATGAATAGTGCCTGGCAGTGGCGGCACTGCTTGCGGCGTAGGGCGATAGTAGATAAGCGCAGATATTCTTAAAAATACTATTTAAGAATGTTTATATAACCAGAAAGAATTTTCTGATGGGACGTGGGGTTGCGAGAGGGTTTTGCGCCCGAGCACTGAAATAACGCGTTGTGAAGTTCCAAAATGCGGGTGGGGGCTTGCCACCGATGGTGGTGAATCAGGTACCAATGTTCGGCCTGACACACCGAAATCGGGGGCAAGCCCCCTCCCACATTGGAATGCGTTTCAAGTCTGGATGGTGGGCGCGCGGTCCCAGTCAACGTCCTGCGCCGGCACCGGCTTTCCAAACCAATACCCCTGCCCCAAATCGCAGCCCTGCTCCAACAAGAACCTCGCCTGTTCCATCTGCTCAATTCCCTCAGCGTGTACCTGCATGCCCATGCTTTTCGCTAATGCGATCACCACGCGCACAATCGCCGCGTCGTCGTCATCCCATGGCACCCCGGCAACAAAGCCCTGGTCGATCTTCAGCTTCTGCACCGGCAGGCGCTTGAGGCGCAGCAGGGACGAATAGCCGGTGCCAAAGTCATCAATGGCCAGGCGCAAGCCCAACTCACGCAGGCGGTGCAGTTGCTCCAGGGCTTCCTCGGGGTCGTCCATGACTGCACTCTCGGTGACTTCCAGCTCCAGGAAAGCCGGATCCAGGCCGGTGGCGTGCAGCACCTGGGCGACTTGCTCGTACAGTTCGCGACGGGCAAACAGACGGCTGGACACGTTGATCGCAATAAAGCTCAGCAGCACGCCATCGGCCAGCCATTGGCACATCTGGCGGCAGGCCTGCTCCAAGACCCACGCGTCGATATCGGCGATCAAACCGGTACGTTCGGCGATGGGGATGAACTCGCCCGGAGGCACCAGGCCACGTTCCGGATGTTGCCAGCGCACCAAGGCTTCGACGCCGACCAGACGGCTGCCTTGCAGGTCGTGTACAGGCTGGTAGTAGACGCGCAACTCCTGCTGGTCGAGGGCGCGGCGCAGTTCGCTGGCGATTTCCACACGGTTCTGCGCGTGGGCGGTGAGTTCTTCGGTGTACAGAGCATAGCCCTCGCGGCCCACACTTTTGGCCTTGAACAGCGCAGAGTCGGCGTTGCGCAGCAGTTGTTCCGCGCTCAATGCATCGTTGGGAAACAGGCTGATGCCGATGCTGGCGCTGATAAACAGTTGATGACCGTCGAAGATGAACGGTTGCTTCATCACGTCCAGCATGCGCTGCGCCAATGCCGCCGCCTGCATCACCTGTGAACAACTTTCCGCCAGCACCGCGAACTCATCGCCGCCCAGTCGCGCCAGGGTCACACCGGGGCCGAACAGCGTATTGAGCCGCTCGCCCACCAGCTTGAGCAACTGGTCGCCGACGTTATGGCCAAGGCTGTCATTGATAATCTTGAAGTGGTCCAGGTCCAGCAACAGCAGCGCGCAGCCGCGTTTGTGCAGTTGCGCCGAGGCCAGCGCCTGCTCGGCGCGGTCGGTGAACAGTAGGCGGTTGGGCAGGTCGGTCAGTGGATCGTGATGCGCCAGGTGCGCCAACTCGTGCTCGGAATCCTTGATGGCACTGATGTCGGAAAACACCGCAACGTAATGGCTGATGTGGCCTTGGTCATCGTGAATCACACGGATGGTTTGCCACTGTGGATAAATCTCGCCGCTTTTGCGCCGGTTCCAGATTTCTCCGCTCCATTCACCGGTGCGCTCCAGGGTCTGGAACATCTGCTGGTAAAAATTCGACGAATGGCGCCCGGACTTGAACAGGCTGGGCTGCTGGCCCATGACGTCTGCGCGCTGGTAGCCGGTGATCTCCATGAATGCCCGGTTTACGTGCACGATCAGGCCCCTGGTGTCAGTGACCAACACGCCTTCACGGGTGCAGTCGAAGACCGCAGCCGCCTGGCGCAACCGATCGAGGTTTTCCTTCAGGGGTTGCTGCAACTGCTGGGCCCGGGCAAAGCGCGCGCATAAGAAGTAAATGGCCAAAGCACTCAGGGCCACCCACACGTAGCCGCGCATCTGCAGCCAATACCCCAACTCCCCCCGTTCATCGAGAAAGTTGATCAATATCTGATTGCTGAGCTGGAGCCACACAATCGAAACCAGCAGGTATACCAGCCCCACACGCAGGGCACCTCGGTATGAAAACAGCATATGGCCAGTAGTCCTTACTAAAAAAACAGAATCGTCCTACAACGCGCCGAGATTATAGATTAGGAAACACCTTGTAAGTCTTATCTGAAACGGTGACTGGTTTTATCCTTAAAGCCAGTGATAATGCGGGTGCTATTTTTTTCTTTATCAGAGGGCCAAACAGCCTATGTGGTACAACGGTTTTCTTGACCTGTCAGCCTGGCAACTGGTTGCAGTCACTCTGTTGATGACCCACGTGACCATTGTTGGGGTCACGGTTTATCTGCACCGCTATTCAGCCCATCGCTCCCTGGAGCTCAATGCCGGCCTGAAACACTTCTTCCGCTTCTGGCTGTGGCTGACCACGGCGCAGAACACCCGCGAGTGGACCGCTATCCACCGCAAACACCACGCCAAGTGCGAAACCGTCGACGACCCGCACAGCCCTGTGATCAAGGGTCTGTCCACGGTGCTGCGCAAAGGCGCCGAGCTCTACCGCGCCGAGGCCGAAAACCCCGAAACCCTGCGCATCTACGGCAAGAACTGCCCGGATGACTGGATCGAACGCAAGATTTACACCCCCTACCCGCTGCTGGGCGTGGCGATCATGGGCGTAATCGATCTGCTGCTGTTCGGCACCATCGGTATCACCATCTGGGCGATCCAGATGATGTGGATCCCGTTCTGGGCCGCCGGCGTCATCAACGGCCTGGGCCATGCCGTGGGCTATCGCAACTTCGAATGCCGTGACGCGGCGACGAACCTGGTGCCGTGGGGCATCATCGTCGGCGGCGAAGAGTTGCATAACAATCACCACACCTATCCCAACTCGGCCAAGCTGTCGGTTAAGAAGTGGGAGTTCGACCTGGGCTGGGCGTGGATCAAGCTGTTCAGCTTCCTGCGCTTGGCCAAGGTCCAGCGTGTGGCGCCGATTGCTCATCGCGTCGAGGGCAAAGGCCATCTGGACATGGACACTGCCATGGCGATCCTCAACAACCGCTTCCAGATCATGGCCCAGTACCGCAAGTTGGTGATCGGCCCGCTGGTCAAGCAGGAGCTGGAAAAGGTCGATCACTCGGTGCGCCACCAGTTCCACCGTGCCAAACGCCTGCTGTCGCGGGAAACCAGCCTGCTGGATGACCGCCACCACCTACGCATCCAAAGCATGTTGGAACACAGCCAGGCCTTGAAAGTGATCTACGAAAAGCGCCTGGCATTGCAGCAGATCTGGCTCAAGACCAGCACCAACGGCCACGATATGCTCGCCGCCATCAAGGAATGGGTGCACGAGGCCGAGGCCAGCGGCATCCAGTCCCTGCGGGATTTCGCCCACCAATTGAAGACCTATTCGCTGCGTCCTGCGGCAGTCTGACAAAGCCGTGGGAGGGCTTGCCCTCCCACGCATCCTCTTTTTGGCGTCATTTTCCGGGCACCGCCAATCGGCACCGTTCACGGAACTTCATCGCATTTACCCTCTCTCAATGAACACTTCGCCATCATGGTGGCCCCTTGTTGTGACCGCTGCTAAATCCTGCGGCGCGCCCAGAGAGAGTTGTGCCGATGGTTCACGAAATGCCCTTTCCTACCGACATCGCTACCGCTGACCCCCCGCGTCCGGCTGCGGCAGCGACCCTGCTGGCACTGGTGCATGCCCAGGGCGAAGTCGAGCGGTTGAGCGAGCGCGAGCAATTGCTGAGCTCACTGCTGGTCAGTGTGAATGCCGTGCTCTGGGCCATCGATTGGGAGACCCGCCGCGTGCTCTACGTGAGCCCGGCCTACGAGCGGATATTCGGCCGTTCGACCGGCCTGTTACTGGCCGATCATCGGGAATGGCGCAACAGCATTCACCCCGAAGACCTCGACTACGCCGAACACAGCCTGGCCCGCGTGCTGGAACAGGGCGCCGTGGAAGATCGCGAATACCGCATTATCACCGCCGACGGCCAGATCCGTTGGCTAAGCGACAAGTGCTACATCAACCAGCAGGCCGAGCCCGGCGAGCCCCTGATCGTCGTGGGCATGGCCGAAGACATCACTGACAAAAAGCAGCTGGAACTGGAGCTGCACCGTCTCGCCACCACCGACGTTCTGACTCAGAGCAGCAACCGCCGACACTTCTTCGAATGCGCCAACCAGGCCTTCGACACCGCCTGTGCCCAAGGCGCGCAACTGGCCTTCCTGTTGCTGGACATTGATGATTTCAAGGACGTCAACGACACCTATGGCCACCTGGAAGGCGACCAGGTGCTGCGGCGTATCGCCGAGAGTGGTCGTGGCGTATTACGCCGTGGTGATCTGTTCGGGCGCATTGGCGGCGAAGAATTTGCGGCCGTACTGCCGGGTTGCGCGCCGGAGATGGCCTTGCAAGTGGCTGAGCGCCTGGGCAAGGAAATCCAAGAGCTGAGTTTCAGCTACGAAGGCCAAGCGTTCGGCGTGACCATCAGCCAGGGCCTGGCCAGCCTCACTGAAGAAGACTCGACCCTGGACAGCCTGTTCGCCCGGGCCGATGCCGCCATGTATGAGGCGAAGCGCCAGGGCAAGAACCGCGTGATTGCGGGTTAGGCTCATCCCCCACTCTATGCAACAGCAGAGATGACCTGTGGGAAGGCTTGAATGTCATCACCCTCTAGGCCTTGCGCACCCGCGTCAGCTCAGACAAACCGATCTTGAGCAAGCGCGCGGTCTTGCTCACGGCCAGCGCTTCCAGACCTTCATGTTCGGTCAGTCGTGCCATCTGCGCCGCCAGGTTCACCACCAGCGCATCCCGGGCATACACCCCGCCCTCCAGTGAATAAATCGCGGCGATCAGCTGGCGCAACTCCAGCGGCAAGCGCCAGCGCGCCCGCAACGCCGAACCAAAGGCGGCGCCGAAGGTGTAAAGGGACTCACCAATTGCTTCGTCAGCCAACGCCCCGCCGCCCTGGCGCCAGTCTTCCAGGCAGCGCAGCAATGCCAAATCACCCAGCCGATGCAGAATGCCGGCGGCGTAACAGCGCTCGTGATCCAGCTCCAACATGCGCGCCAGGCGACCGGCAAAGTCGGCGGTGTCCTGGGACACCTGCCAATGACGCTCGGCGTAGGCCTCCAAGCCCGGGTCGCCCAGCACCACATTGTGCTTGAGAGCCAGGCCGAGGATCAGGTTCATGCTTTGCCCAGCGCCGAGCTTGTGCAAGGCCGACGGTAGCGTCTGCACCGGCTTGCCGTGATGGCCGGCGCTGTTGGCGGCAGCGACCAGCACGGCGGTGATCTGCGGGTCCATGCGCACGAGGTCTTCCAGGCGTTTGAGGTCCAGGCCATCAGGCCCGAGGCTGGCTTGTACGGCAGCTTTCACATCGACCCGCAACGGCGCGCCATCAGACGCTTCGCGACGACGCTCCAGGAACACGGGCAACGTCATGCCGGGCGCCAGCGGCGGAATTTCGCAGTACACGTTTTCGCCTTCATTAAGCAGCAGATCCTGCAGGCGCTGGGTCAGGCTTTCCATGTTCAGGGGTTTGGTGAGGTACGCCGTGGGCGCCAGGGGCAAGGCTTCACGCACGCTGGCGCTGTCATTGCGACTGCTCAGCAAAATAAACGGTAACGCGGGCGAGCGGCGTTGCTGGCGGACATTGCGCAGCAGGCTCAGGCCGTCGATGCCCGGTAGCTCCCAATCCGCCAGGATCAGGTCGTAGCCCTTTTCGCGCAGCAACGTAGCCGCGTGCTGCCCATCGGCACACACATCCAGCCGCGCGTCGCAACGCACATTCAACAGCACTTGCTTGAGCAGATCCCGCGACCAGGGATCCGCCTCGGCAATCAACACACGGGGTACAGCCGGTAAATCAACAGCAGTCATCCAGCACGCTCCATCGGCAATGCTGCAACCTTAGACAACGCAAGCCCATACGTACAATGAACAAGGCCTGAATACGCGGCAACGGGCACAAAAAAACCCGCCGAAGCGGGTTTTTTCTGTCGCAGAGGTCAGCTTGCGCTTACAGCTCCGAGAAGCACTCTTCGATGATCGCCAAGCCTTTGTCCAACTGCTCGTCCGGCGAGGTCAGCGGGACCAGGACGCGCAACACGTTGCCGTAAGTGCCGCAGGACAGCAGGATCAGACCCTTGTCGCGCGCCTTGGCTACTACAGAGGCAACGGCCGCTGCGTTTGGCTTGTGGCTGTCGCCGTCTTCGAACAGCTCGACCGCGATCATTGCGCCCAGGGCACGCACTTCACCGATCACCGGGTACTTGGCCTGGATAGCTTTCAGACCGGTCACCAGACGCTCGCCCACTGCTTTGCAGCGGTCCAGCAGGTGTTCTTCTTCGAACACTTCCATCACCGCCAGCGCAGCGGCGCACGCGATCGGGCTACCGGCGTAGGTGCCGCCCAGGCCGCCTGGAGCGATGGCGTCCATGTATTCAGCCTTGCCGCACACACCGGCCAGCGGGAAGCCGCCAGCGATGGATTTGGCGAAGGTGGTCAGGTCGGCGGCAACGCCCATCTGCTCCATGGCAAAGAAGGTACCGGTACGGCCGGCACCGGTTTGCACTTCGTCAGCGATCAGCAGGATGCCGTGCTTGTCGCACAGCTCGCGCAGGCGCTTCATGAACGATTTAGGCGCGACGTAGAAACCGCCTTCGCCCTGCACCGGCTCAATGATGATGGCTGCAATGTCACGCGGCTCGGCATCGTTCTTGAAGATGCGTTCGATGCTGGCGATGGAATCGTCGTCGCTCACACCGTGCAGCTCGTTCGGGTACAGCGCGCGGAACACGCCGCCTGGCATCAGGCCCATGCCGGCCGAGTAAGGCACGACTTTGCCGGTGAGGCCCAGGGTCATCATGGTACGGCCGTGGTAAGCGCCGGTGAAAGCGATCACGCCAGCACGGCCCGTGGCGGCACGGGCGATTTTCACGGCGTTTTCAACGGCTTCGGAACCGGTGGTGACCAGTAGGGTTTTCTTGACGAAATCACCTGGCACCTTGGCGTTGATCTTTTCGCACACTTCTACGTACGGCTCGTAAGCCAGTACCTGGAAGCAGGTGTGGGTCAACTTGTTCAGTTGCTCGGTCACGGCGGCGATGATTTTCGGGTGCACGTGGCCGGTGTTCAGCACGGCGATACCGCCGGCGAAGTCGATGAACTCGCGACCTTCAACGTCGGTCACGGTGGCGTTCTTCGCCGATTCAGCGAAGATCGGGTGAATCTGGCCAACACCGCGTGGTACAGCGGCTTCGCGGCGTTTCATCAGGGATGCGTTGGTCTTGCTCATAAAGTCCTCATTCGCCACTCATCGGGTGGCGTGGTCCAAGGAATACGTGGCGGGGAGGCAACTACGGCAGCATGCGATGATCGACTGCCACAGCTTTCCCGGCCACTACGAATAACGGTGTGAAACACGCAAAGGGTCAGCGCTCTCGTGCCCTTTGCGTTTACTGCAATGCCAAACCGGGGCTTAGATGCCCAGGCAGAGGTATTTGATTTCCAGGTAATCCTCGATCCCGTACTTGGAGCCTTCACGGCCCAGGCCCGAGGCCTTGATGCCGCCGAACGGCGCCACTTCGTTGGAGATCAACCCGGTGTTGACGCCGACCATGCCGTATTCCAGGGCTTCAGCCACGCGGAACACACGGCCCAGGTCGCGGGCGTAGAAGTAGGAAGCCAGGCCGAACTCGGTGTCGTTGGACATCGCGATCACTTCGGCTTCGTCCTTGAAACGGAACAGCGGCGCCAGCGGGCCGAAGGTTTCTTCCTTGGCGACAGCGGCGTTTTTCGGCACGTCGACCAGGATGGTCGGTTCGAAGAAGTTGCCTTCCATGACCTTGCCGCCGGCCAACAGCTTGGCGCCTTTGCTCAAGGCATCCGCGATGTGCTCCTGAACCTTGGCCACGGCTTTTTCGTCGATCAGCGGGCCGGTGGTGGTGCCGTCTTCCAGACCGTTGCCGATCTTCAATTTGGCCACCGCGACTTTCAGTTTTTCGGCGAACGCGTCGTAGACCGAGTCCTGGATGTACAAGCGGTTGGCGCAGACGCAGGTCTGACCGTTGTTGCGATACTTGGAGATGATCGCGCCTTCGACGGCCTTATCCAGGTCCGCGTCGTCGAACACGATAAACGGCGCGTTGCCGCCCAGTTCCAGGGAGACTTTCTTGATGTCCTTGGCGCATTCAGCCATCAGTTGACGACCGATTTCAGTCGAGCCGGTGAAGGACAATTTACGCACGATCGGGTTGCTGGTCAGCTCGCCGCCGATGTCACCAGCGCTGCCGGTGACCACGCTCAACACACCTTTCGGGATACCGGCACGGTGGGCAAGCTCAACCAGAGCCAGGGCCGAGAACGGGGTTTGCGACGCAGGCTTGATCACCATGGTGCAACCGGCGGCCAGGGCCGGGCCGGCTTTACGGGTGATCATCGCGGCAGGGAAGTTCCAAGGAGTGATAGCTGCGGTCACTCCGATTGGCTGCTTGATCACGATCAGGCGCTTGTCGGGCTGGTGGCCGGGGATCACGTCGCCATAGATGCGCTTGGCTTCTTCGGCGAACCACTCAATAAAGGACGCGGCGTAGACGATTTCGCCCTTGGCTTCGGCCAGCGGCTTACCTTGTTCGAGAGTCATCAGGCGACCGAGGTCGTCCTGGTTTTCAACCAGCAGTTCGAACCAACGGCGCAGCTTGTTGGCGCGCTCCTTGGCGGTCAGCGCACGCCAGGCCGGCAGGGCCTTGTCGGCGGCTTCGATGGCACGGCGGGTTTCCGCGGCGCCCATCTTTGGCACGGTACCGAGAATCTCGCCCGTGGCAGGGTTGTTGACCTTGATGGTTTGACCATTGTCCGCATCGACCCAAGCGCCATCGATAAAGGCTTGCTGGCGGAACAACTGGGTATCTTTAAGCTGCATGTCGGCTTTCCTTAACAGCACCGCGCGCACGCGGAGCGAATTAGAGTTGTTGAAAGGCGCCTTGTGGGCTGCCGTCAGGGAAATCAGCCCCAGCACGCGAGAAAGATGAATGCGCACGGGAGACAGAGCGTTTGAAATCTCAAACGAATCCTAGGATCAATGGGGGTACAGGGCAATAGTCTGTTCGAAAAAAAGAACGAAAATGGCGCATTAGCCAGAACTTTCAGATCAGCGCGCTCCCGCCACGTTCCCACACTTTGACCAACGGCGCCCGACTTAGGGCCTTTTCCTACCGGTCTAGCGCCAAACACCAGCATGGACGCCCAAGGACGACATGGGTATGATGTCGCCCGCACAAGCATCCGTAGCTCAGCTGGATAGAGTACTGCCCTCCGAAGGCAGGGGTCGTGGGTTCGAATCCCGCCGGGTGCACCATATAGCAGTCTCGGGCTGTCTCAGACAGTCTACGAAACACCCCAAGAAGCCCGCCCTGTGCGGGCTTTCTTGTTTCTGGCTATCCGTCCCTGTCTACCCCTATAACTTCCCGCCGTGTATGCCCACGTGTATGCTTCGCAATTCCTATAACTGGAGGCATACAGGAAGTGAAGCGCTCTGAAATCAAACGCCGCCCCTTAGCAGACACCACGCTTGCAGGGCTAGAGCCTGAGCACGCTACTTATCGGGAGCAGGACGGGAATGGTCTGTACTTTCGGGTAAAACCTAACGGGCAAAAATCGTGGGAGCTTCGCTACAAAAAGCCAGACGGCAAATGGTCTTGGCTGGGCCTAGGCGGCTACCCGGAAATTAGTGGCTCATTGGCGAGGCAGAAAGCAGCTCAACTGCGGGAAGACGCATCGACCGGCAAAAATCCATTAGTGAGCAAGCAAGCTCGCAAAGTTGCAGACCAGGTTGCTGCCAACAATACTTTTGAAGCGTTAGGCCGCGAGTGGTTTGAGGCCAGACGCACAAGCTGGGAGTCAGGTACGTCTCGACGAGTGCTTGGCGCACTGGAGCTTCACGTATTCCCCGTCTTCGGCAAGCGCGTATATACAGAAATACTGCCCCTGGAATGGATGGAGTTTCTACGAGGCATGGAACAAAAGGGGATCATTGAACAAATGGGCCGGGTTCGTGCCTTTTGTAAAGAGATCTATGACCTTGCCCGCGTAACAGGACGAGCCGTCCATAACCCCCTTGAGGGTCTCAGCAAATTCCTACAATCGCGTAGCGCTGAAAACTATGCGCACGTTTCGATTGAAGAACTGCCTGCGCTACTTCGAGCAATCAACTCCTACCCTCACGCAAAGGACGTCCGTATCGGGCTTCGCTTGCTTTCCTTATTAGCATCGCGCCCGAGCGAGATCCGAGAAGCACGCTGGTCAGAAATCGATCTCACCAAAAAGCTATGGACGATCCCTGCCGAGCGAATGAAACGTCGTCGCGAACATGTGGTGCCTCTCTCTCGACAGGCAATCGAAGCGCTCACTGAGTTACGAACACTTACAGGTGCGTACCCTCTCCTATTTCCAGGCAGGAAAGACAGAACAATCCCCCGTAGCAACACCGTCTTTTTGATGGCGCTACGCAGACTGGGATATGCCGGTCGGCAAACAGGCCACGGCTTTCGTCACATCGCGAGCACCATACTCAATGAGCAGGGTTTCGATGAGAATCATATTGAGGCCCAGCTCTCTCATGCAAAGGAGGGGATTGCCGGGGTCTATAACAAAGCGGTGTACCTGCCTCAGCGCAGAGTGATGATGCAGTGGTACGCCGATCACCTTGATGCCCTAGTGAATGGAAATGTGGTGCAGGGCCAATTTGGAAAGGCAGTATGAGAGCACATACCCAGCCCCCCTCCAAAATCGGTGTAACGGGTGTTACTCGTGTAACGCCTATCACCAAAGGTCCGGTTTCATTGGCTTTCACGCCTGTTACACACTTGAGAGACATAGCGTACATCCGATGTAACGCTGCTCAGGCGTGTAACGCTAAAGTCAGCCCTCAGGCGCTGCGGGCTGACGCTTTTCGCCCGAGCCTACCAAGCGACCTTCGCTGGCTCCGCCTTTCAAGCGCAGGGCGTGGGACTCTCGGTTACACGGGGCCTGAGACACGTGGCAATGACTGATCGCCAAACCATATTGCATTCGGCGTTAAGCAGCGGCCTGCTCAAATCTCTCTCAGCACAACCTTTCTATGACCTCTGCCTTGAACAGGTCGCTGACGCCTGCCACCTGATCGACCAGTGCTGGCTGCGGATTCATCGCGAAGACATCAATAAAGATCTCGCCGACATCAAAGATCTCGGCAGCATGTGCATTCAGACAATGATTCATGAGGAGAGCATTTTTCAATATGCCTCCACCGACACCAGGGCACGCCTGGCGCATTGGGTACGAATGTACAGCGGTTACTACTCGGTGTCGGAGCGTGATGCTCATGCGGGCTACATCATGGCTTGTGCCGTAAAAGCGCTGGAGACATTAGTCAACTGGATGCAAACAGCCGATCAAGATGCTTGGTCGCATGTGCCTGAACCTCCTACCGATTTGCCGCGGGACCTCTACTGCGAGCTCGTAGAGATACAGGTCGATCCGGATGAGCGCATTCAGACACTTGATGATTACGCCCTCTATCTAAAACCGATCACATCCATACCCTGCCTGGTCGACGATGAACTAAGACCCATCGCCGAACGAGCGATCAAAAATGCAATCCGCAAAAAAGGCGGTCTCATCAGCGGCATGGAACGTAACGAGGAAATTAGCGTTCGAGACGCCGCGATAGTTAAAAAGGGGCTCCACTACCGTGCAGCGGGGATGTCCAAACGCAACATTGCAACGAAGGTGCATGCCTGGCTACAAGGCGAGGTAGCAAAACCTCCAAAACAACGGCCTGAGTGGATTGCGCTTGAGACCGAAAAAGCCCTCACCCGCAAAAGGGTTGAAGCCATTCTCAAACGCTACTTCGTGCTGTAAGCCAGAAATTTCAATCGGATTTCAATTGGAAGTGAACTGCTCATCTCCGACCCGCACCTAGATCATTGCTCTCAGCCCTAACCAGTCGAGAGCAAGACCTATGAAAGCGTCTATCACCAAACCTCCCCGCTTTAACCCAACCACTCCAAACCCCATCTTTGACGCATCGTCGACATTGATCCGTATGCCCGAGGTCGAGCGGATCGTGGGCATGAAGCGTTCCACCATCTACAAACTCATGCAGCACACAGATAGCGGCTTCCCCTTGCCCGTCAAATTGAGCAACAGCAACGCCCGCGGTGCGCCCGTAGCTTGGGTTTTATCTGAGATCCAAACATGGGCACGAAGCCGCATAGAGGCTCGCGACCAGGTGGCAGCATGAAAAATCGAGTCGCCAATAGGGCCACCGTGCAGCCCTTTTCTGTACTCAGAACAGTCGGGTTCTCATCACGCGGTATGCAGCGTTTTGAGCGCCACCGCACAGAGCAAAAACGCCTGAACCGGGACGTGATGGTGATGCGATGGGCAGATGGCATCTGGTGCGCATTGTCAGTTCCTTGCCAAGCCCCGCAAGCAATCATCGTCGACGAAGGCCAACAAATCGACGCCTACGAGGATGCGCGCGCGTGCCTCGAAGGCGACCTGTTGCCCTTTGTCTCCCTGCGCTGGGACGCCCATGCCTGAAACGAAAACGCCCCCGGCGGCAACCGGAGGCGTTGAGGTAAATCTACATGCCTGATCAATTTATTCCTCACCGAAAAAATCCGCAAGCGATCTGCACAGTTGCACTTTCAAAAAACGGGCGTTACTCTCTGGCCGTCGCTGCAAATTCAGCGACCGGGTTTGGCGACCCGATCTACAATAGGCGCACAGGCGCCCCCATTACGATTGCAGGCGCTTTTTTTGTGCCCGCATTCACGTGCTATGGCGGCTGTGCGTGGGAGACCTTCGGGTCTGCCGGGTTCCTATTGTCCCGGTTCGCCAACCTGCGCACAGCTGCCACCCTAATTCGTTTGGCGACGAAGTGTGGCAGCTCCTCAACAATAGGAGTTTCGCCCCATGCACGCCCTCAATCCGTCCAAAATTCGCGCCGCCGCCCATCGAGCAATGGCTCTCGCCGCTTTACGCGCCAACTCCAGCCTCGCCACACGTCTGTCCCGTTACAACGCCCATATGTCAAAAGCGCGAGCCCTGGAAGCCGCAGGGGGTGCCCAATGAGCATGCTCCCAGGTTTTTCACTTCCCGAGGATCTGCTCTGCGTCAGCCAGGACGCCGAAGCCGGTATTCCCATCGATGCCATCACCTGCGCCCTGGAGCGAGCCGATTCAGTTCTGATGCTGCTGGAAGATCATTTAGACGGCGATAAACCCGTGCTCTCCAACCGTGTGCTGTCATCCGTTATTTGGGACGTGCGCGGCACCTTGGGCTTGATCAAAACACTCGCTTTGTACGGTGATGCCTCCTCTGTGCCAATGGGCCAGAAAGGCGGTGCCCTGTGAACACTGCCACTACTCTCGGGCGTGCCGAATTCTCATGTGCTAACGACACTCACCAGAAGCTATTCCGGGTCAATGCAGGTGTGCCGCTTGAGGATGCGCTGGAAGCAATTTCACTGTTTCAGCACTACGCCAATCAACTGACTCTCGATGCCGCAATGAGTGACGAAGGCGAGCGTTTCAGTTGGCCGGCGTTCTACCTGGGCGAGATGGCTAAAGCACTGATCGATGACGTGAACGATGCACTGTGTGCAGCGAGTACCACGCCATGACCCCGCGCACCGGCAACACCTCAAAACGTCCCAGCTTTGCCGACGTAAAAAGCGCCGCTTTGAAGAGTATCGACCGTGTCCTTACTCACTGGCTGCCGAATGGCAAACGCGTGGACGGCGGCAAGGAATACACCGCACCGAACCCCACGCGCACGGACAAACGTGCAGGCTCACTCAAGGTCAATTTGAGCAAAGGCACCTGGGCGGATTTTGCCACCGGCGATAAGGGCGGAGACCTGATCGATTTAGTGCGCTACATCGACGGCGGCACCGATGTTGAAGCCTGCAAAAAACTGGCGGATCTGCTCAGCGTTTCTGCTGGCTCAGCGACAACGAAAAGCGCACCGGCCAAGAACGCAACGCCGGAGTGGATCGCGATTCAGCCGATCCCGGTCGAGGCCATGAATAAGTGCCCAGCAAAACACCGGCAACACGGTGCTCCCTCCAAGTTGTGGATCTATCGCGATGCACAAGGCCAGCCGGTCATGGCGCTGTATCGCTTTGACCTGGGCCCAGATGAAGACGGAAAAACGCGAAAGGTTTTCGCACCGTTGACCTGGTGCAAGCGCTCCGATGGGCAAACCACGCAATGGCGCTGGCAAGGATTGCCGGAACCTAGGCCTCTGCTACGCCTGGATGAACTGGCACAGCGCGCCGGCGCGCATGTGGTGTTGTGTGAGGGTGAAAAGGCCGCTGATGCTGCCGCGGAACTGATGCCGGACCACGTCGCCACCTGCTGGCCGAACGGCTCCAACTCTTGGCACAAGGCGGACCTGACGCCACTCAAAGGGCGCACGGTGGTGCTATGGCCGGATAACGATGCCAGCGGCAAGACCTGCATGGACGCCATCGAGCTCAAGTTGATTGAGCTGGGCGTCGCTTCGGTACAACGAGTCTCGCTCGACGTATTCAAGCTCAAGCCCAGCAGCAAAGGCGGAAAGCCCACGCTCATCAAGGGTGGAAAACGGGCAGACGGCGACGATGCAGCGGATGCGTTAGCCAAAGGCTGGACCGCTGCCCACGTCGCCGAGCTGGTGAGCAGCGGTGAGTTTTTCGGCAGTGCCGCTGAGCCAACTGAACCTCAAGAACAGAATGCCAAGGTGCCCGCCAAACGCCTTGCGAAATCGAAAAACGACCTAATGCCGGGCGGCTTTCGCCTGACGTCTGAAGGGGTGTTTTATTCCGGCGATGATGGTGAGGCGCGTCCTGTCTGTTCGCCTCTCGAAATCATCGCCCGTACTCGCGACGACAAGGGCCACAACTGGGGGTTATTGGTCGAGTTCGACGACCCGGACGGCGCCAAAAAGCGCTGGAACATTCCGGCCCGAACCATGACTGGCGACTTCGGCAAGGACGTACTCGGTCCACTGGTAGACATGGGCCTGCGCCTCGCGGGAAGCCGATCTGGACGCAACACACGCAATGACCTGCAGAGTTACCTCGGTGGCTTCGACAGTGCCCAGCGCGCACGCTTGGTAACGCGCTTAGGTTGGCACGACAACGCCTTCCTTCTGCCCGAACAACAGATCGGCTCGCACGCCGAACATCTGCATTTTTATGAGGCCGGTGCCCAACTGCCACCGATCAGCGAGGCGGGCTCTCTGGAGCAGTGGCAGCAGCAAATCGGCGCACTGTGCGTTGGTAACCATCGCTTGGCGTTTGTCGTCTCTGTGGCCTTTGCAGGGCCTCTGCTAAACCTGCTGGGGCATGAGTCAGGTGGTTTCCACCTGTATGGCGACAGCTCCGGGGGCAAGACCACTCACCTGCAAGTCGCTGCATCGGTTTATGGCGGGCCGCGTCTGGTGCGTTCATGGCGCTCGACAGATAACGCCCTGGAGTCCATCGCAGCCGCCCATTCAGACGGGCTCCTGGTGCTGGATGAAATTGGCATGTGTGACCCACGCATTATTGGCGAGACGGTTTACATGCTCGGCAACGGCACCGGTAAGGCCCGGGCGAATGATCGAGGACAAGCTGGCCGACAGGTGCAAGAGTGGCGCTTGCTGTTTCTCTCGACCGGCGAGAAGACATTGGCGCAGCACATGGCGGATGCAAACAAGGAGCTGAAAGCGGGCATGGAGATGCGCATGCTTGCGGTGCCTGCGGATGCCAGCAAGGGCCTCGGCATGTTCGATGTGCTGAACGGTTTCGAAGACGCAGCCGCCCTCTCCGATGCGCTCAAGGCCCGTGTAGCCAAATACTACGGCACAGCCCTCACCGCCTTCCTGCACGCACTGTGCGCGCCTGGAGAAATGCTCAGGTGGTCGGTGATCGTTCGCCGAACGGTGGAACAGTTCATCACCCAAAACCTGCCCGCGTCGGCCAGTGGTCAGGCGCAACGCGCCGCCCTTCGCTTTGGCCTCGCAGCAGCGGCCGGAGAGTTGGCTACCGCCTTCGGCGTCACCGGTTGGCCTGATGGTACGGCCACGACGGCTGCACGGGTTTGCCTGCATGCATGGCTAGCCGAACGCGGCGGCGCCGGAAACTTCGAGGGCGATGCGATTTTGGCGCGGCTGAGACAGATCATCGAGCGGTTTGGAGAAAGCCGCTTCACCCGCTGGGAATCTGCCGCCGCCAAAATCGATGAGCACGGCCCACGCACGATTGATCGGTTGGGCTTTCGCAAGACGATGGAACACGGAATGGGCGACGCACTGCACACCACCAACACCTACTACGTACTGCCGGAAGCCTGGAGGGCCGAAATCTTCAAGGGCATGAACATCAGTGCAGTGAACAAGGAGCTGCTGCAACGAGGCGTGCTGGAACCGTCCAGCGACGGCAAGGCGTCGAGTCTGGTTCGGTTACCCGGTCTGGGTCAGCAACGCTGCTACATCGTGAAGACGATTCCGGGCAAGGAAGAAAGCGAGGCCGGGGCTGCCTGAAGCATGCCTGCTGATCGAGGTAGCGCCGGCTGATTACCGGCCTCGCCAGCCGTTCGACAACCATCCCAATCAACCGCAGTACACAGAGACAATACAGATGAACACTATCCAAGAACTGAAAGACCGCCGCGACACACTGACCCTCGAAATGGAGAGCATACAGCGCGACCTGGCGCCCTTCGAAGAAGCGCTGGAAAGCCCGGAGGTTATCCAGCAAGGCCGTCAACGGGCAGTGCAAGATGAAATCAACGATCACAAAAGACGCATCGATTCGCGAGACTTTGAGATCCACCGTCTGAATCAAAAGATCGATCGCCTCGAGGCACTGGCGAACCACGAGAGCTTGGCTGCGGGATACATCAGCGATATGGCGACCTGGAAAGCCGACGAGGTGGAGCTCAACGAAAAGCGCACAAGCATTGAGACCCGGTTACAGCAGGTCCGCCAGAGCGATCAGGAGGATATGGCAAAGGCTCGACAAGCTGAAACGGATGCAGCTACCGCTTATGCACAGGCCGTGGCTTGGGGCGATGTAGAGGGCGAAAAAGCCGCTAACGCGGAGGCTCAAAAGGCCGCAAAAAACCTCACGGCTGCGGTTGAGCATCACCGCCGCCAACAACTGCTGATCACCGCGCTGGAACAAGAGCTTGTGACGATTGATCTGCATATCACAGAGGCACAAAAAGAACGCGCCAAGATCGAGAGTAAAGCGGCACATCTGGCGAACACTGTGCTGGAAGAACAATGGAACGAGGCCGCGAAAGCACTGCTGGAGACCGGCGGTAAGTTATGGGCTGCACGAAGAATGATTAGTCGGGATCCGGTTGCGCTGCTGAAGCTAGACATCCCGGAACAGGGCGAGCGCTTTGGAAGCTGGACCTGGCGAGAACTCGCAGACCGCTCAGATCAATATCGCCTGGCCGACTTACTAGCACCTTAACAAAAACATATTCGAAGCAGCGAAAAAAAGAAAAAGGCTGCTTCGATTACTCCCAAACTCACCAGCGAAATCCGCAATAAAAATTAGACTTCTATTAAAATCAATCTCAAAGCCTCCAATTGAAATTTAAAGATCAAAAAACCTCAACAAGCTCTTACGCGCAAGTAAAAATCTTACTAAAACGAGTTCACCTAGATACTTGAGCTAGATATTCAAATAATGAAGCGCCCGTAAAATAGCGCTCCATCCCATTTTACTTCCTACCAAAATTAGCACTACACCTCAACATCGGCTTCTCTAACTGCCACATCAAAACCGTCCTTAACAGAAAGGGCAGACAAATCATAGCTGTGATCATTGCGAAGCCTTAGTGTAAACGGAACCGACATACTTTCAAGCACCGAAACATCCTCTACAGGACAGCCCGAAATATCTAAATAACGCAGACTTCGAAAATCATTAATATACGATATGTCTTTTACAGAATGAATATCAATGAGACTAAGCGCACTGATTCCCGCCAATTTACTCAAAGACATTGGATTATTCAAAATGACCCTACGTACAAATAAGTGGGATAGATTTTTACATTTCGCCAATGGCGAAAAATCTTCAACCTCAAGGTCCTCTAGCATCAACATGACAAGCTTATTAAGCCTTCCCACTGAGTTTAAATCTAAATCCTTCACTCCAGCGACAAACAAATGATCAAGCTTTTTGAAGTTTGAAACAGGAGAAAAGTCAGACAAATCCACATAACTAAAGTCCATGGTCGATATCTTTTTACAAGCAGTAAAACATTCAAGACTATCAAGATACAAATTCGCGAGCTGAACGTAATCAAGATTAGTAAGCCCCCTAACAAAGCTAGCATCTCTAATAGGCACGCCTGTAATAGAAAGAGACTCCAGCTTTTTCAACCCACCAATGGGACTCAAATCAGAGACCTCAATATCTTTGAGACATAAATACCTTAAGCTTTTCAAGTTTTTTATCGGTGACAGGTCCGTTATCGTGACCCCCGACAAATCGAGAACCTCAAGCTCCTTTAAACTCATCAGCGGCTTAAGATCCAACACCTTTATATCGCGAAGCTCCAAAGTAGATAAACTCTTAAAAAAAGCAATTTCTTGAAAGTTCTCAGGGGCGGCGGACGTAAATCTAAGAAGACTGATATCTTCCGATCTTTCTAACCCGGCAAGATCGATCACAGTGTCACGAACAGAAATAGCCTCTAAGTTTTTAAACAAACTCAGGGTGTTTGCACTTATTTTAACGCCACTAATAGCTACTAATACTCTAACCTTCTCAGCCCAAGAAGCATATTCCTCTGGAGACTTACTAGCATACTCGCTATCAGATGCAAAAACGGCAGCATATCCTGCATCAAGCATAATTTTGGCAATTTCAGACACAGGCTCAGCTCGATACTCAGCCTCATTGAAAATTGTAGTCACGCATCCTGAAGCAAGGAATGCTCTCGTATACTCAGGAAGTTTTACATGCTTATTCTTAATCAATCTAGCGGCCAAACTTGCAAGCTCTCCAGACCCGCTCCCAAACACCACACCAACCAGTATGTCTACCCACTCAAACCCATGCTCTGCCGAAAGAGACTCAAATAGGAAAATGAACGTCTCCAGCCACTCAGGAAATTGCGCCCATGAGCCTATTTTTTCTCGAGTAACTAAAGCGTCGGCAGGCATCTTACCTGTGACAAATGCAGGCCGAACAATACAATCACTTAGATAGCAGGAACAGAAATACTCTTGAAAACTAAGGTGAACAAAAGCGTATCTGTTTTCACCACGAGGAAGAAGTAGACCGCTCCGTCTGGCAACCCAACTTAAAAACTCCCTCGCAACAAGTTCATAATCCGCGATTCCTGACTGACTTATGGCCTCTCCAAGCCAACTGACAATTTCATCCTCGGAGGCTAAAATTCCCGCAGTGGAGGACCCCCAATCCCTCGAACTTTGCAACTTAAAGCCGACGTACGCGAGCCAAGACTTTTTGTCTTTCCAACCATAATGGGAAAGGTTACTTTCCGCAGTTATTCGCCGCTGATTATCGATAGTATTAATGTACGCATTAACTATTTCTTCGTAAAGAAGCGCTTTGCCATCAGGTAGATGTGCTCTTTCTCGATGAACGATTGCCATCAGACTCAATAGATTGGGAGTCCGAGCAAGTTTTTGAGTTATATCAGACTGAGCCAAAGACCCTAGAAAATCCGAAGTTTTCTGTTTAGCCTCAACATTGCTAACACATCTTTGGCTATACCAATTACGTGCGAAATCCGATATCTGACCCTGACTGAAAGGCATTAGAAATCTTATATTCGCCCATTTTTTATTTTTTTCTATATAATCCGGCTTAGCCAATCCTTCTATATTGCGAGCACGGCGCTTACCCGAAGCAGCCCTAACACTACCCATCAAAGTGTCGAGAGATCCTTTTTCTGTTTCTCCTACACTGTTATCTGAGTCTACCGGGCAGTCCTCATAACCTACAATTCTAGAGGTCGCCAATACAACCGCACTTTGCTGATGCGCTTCGCGTATCCATGACGAAATGAGAGGCCGTCTATGCACAGGAATTTCATCAATACCATCGAGAACGAGAACATATCTTCCCGAATTTACCCATTTTCTAACAATGCGTTCAAGGGGCGCCGCTTTGCCTTCACCAATTAGTTTAACTACAGTCGCAAATGCGAGATCAGAGACCGTAAATCCACTTTCAAAGCAGGTTTTTGGCATATCCCGCAATATACAAGGAAAAGGAATTCTATTCTGAAGAGGTTCCGGCAAGGGCGCGGAAGATCCAGAGGTCAAGCGCCACGCCAGCCAATTACTGAGAGTGGTTTTACCCCCTCCAGGATCACCTAACACAACCAATTGCCCTAGCTCACTTAGCTCAGACAAGAGGTTTTTACCTTCTGGCCAATCCTCAGGGTCTTCGTCCGTATGAACAGGAGCTGTCGACAACATAGGCGGGACAAAAAGAGTTTCTATTTGAACCGATGGAAGATCTCGCAGGGATGGAAGAGCTAGAGTTTCAACGACCCCATGCTTCCTCCGGACCTCACCGAGATATCCTCGAAGTGCAGGTTCATTCCACAATTCCATTATTTCACCATTAGTATATACCACTAGACCTCCAAGGCAGCTTGGTGCCCTTCTAGTAGGGGTCTAAAATCAACGGACAGAAGGTGATCTCGATACTCTCTAATCAACTCATCTATCCAAAATAAATTAATATCACCAGGATTAGGATATTGAACAGCCCATGCCGGTCTGACGCCACTATCTCCGACCTGGGTTTTAGATGTGAGCTTCAAAGCCGCCGCCCAAACAGGGATCATGGCAACACCATCGGCATTATGACTACGCTCGCCACAACACCATGCGACACATTCATTCCAAAAATCAGCATCAAAGTGCCACCTCTCCCAGAGATCTCGGTGAAACTGATGTATATATGAAGCCACTAAAACTCTCACTGCCCACACTTTTTGGTCTTCCACATCCTCAGGGATCAACACGCATCCTGAGAATCGTTTCCACTGATTAGCCAATGCTTTTAATCTACGAAGATTGGGCGGAAGACAAATCGTATCCCCCACGGCTAATACAAATGCCTGAGCCGGGTTAGAATCAGCAGAACCATCCATGAGCATTTTAGAAAAAAACTCAGAACCTGTTCGAGGTAACGGCAACCTGTATATATCAGTACATATCTTTTCTAAATAATGACTTGCACGCAAGTAAACATCCCCTCCACTTGCGTTCGCAGGCGCTGAAATTTCTTCCCGCACAGCATCAATCAGAATATTTTCGTTCATCCCTAGAATGAATACGCAATTAGGTAGGCTTAAGTAGATTTTCAAGCCTTCCAAAAGTTTAAAAGCAGACTTAGCATTACATCGATCAAGGTCATCAATGAACACAACTACTCTAGTGTCAACCCCATTAGGAAGCAGTGCCACTATTGTATCATGAAGATGTTTACGTAACGAATCAAACTGACCGACCTGATGAAAATTTGACTTTTCCCAGGCCTCACCCAACCCTCTAATTTTCTCTGAATTAGGGATAGCTTCATATCCGATAGCTTTTCCAATTCCGGCCAAACCATCTAAAGTATACTGAAGCGCTACCGTACTTAACTTCTCAAATTTCTCTTTAACTTTTTTCATAGTTGAGAACTGACGACGCATCTCTTGCAGCAGCGCTACAATTGGGCTACTTTCATGCTGATATCGCCAAGCGTCAAACCATATAGTGACAACTGAATTATTTTCGTCGGGAATGGCGTGGATAGCTTGCTGACGCACAACTCCTGCCTCAGCCTCGCCCCCTAAGCTATGCTGCAGTTGCCTCATAAAACTTGTCTTACCTGCTCCCCAGTCACCATGGATGCCAAGCACATGTGGCGTAGGACATTTTTCAACGCGAACTTTAAGACGTTGAATCTCACGGTCCCATCCCAGCTTGTCATCAAGTGTCGGTAAATCATCCAGAAGAACAGGTATCACTTTACTAATCCTTTTTTATATTCCATTTAAAAACAGATCTTTCATTGGCTTTCGCCTGGTTGCTTCCCCGCTCAGAAACACGAACACTTGTGCCTAGAAGGAGCAACACAGAAGGTAGAGAGATCCCCTGCTAGCTCGAGAAAGCTCATTTTACACTTCTGGCCTTTATACAACGATGGAGCCAACAGAGAAAGCATCTGATTGGACCGGTGCAGCCCGCAAAAGGCAACGATTACCACGCTTCTTCGTACCGCATCAGAATTGGCCGCCCCCGTGCGATTACCCCGGATGCGGTCGAGAATGGCATTGCGTAACCGCTGATATCCTCACGGTGAAGTTTGCCTGGTAATAGGGGCGGCTGGTCAGCACCACGGTCCACCAGGAGACACCTTAGCTAGGTCACGTCGTCCGTCGATAAAGCCCCGAAGCAGTTCGGGGCTAGAACATTACCGCAACCTCCTCACACAAAGGCATCAAACGATTTCGGACTAGGTGCGGGTAGATCGCTTCATGCAGAACGCATGCACAGAACACCCGACTCCACCTATGAGCTCAGTGTGCCACAAGCCGACACTGCCTAATTTTCAACATTCTTGAGCTCATTAGTTCAGTGCGCTATTGCATTTGCTCCGAGAAGACCACGGATCACAATGCTCAGACTTCATACGACCTCCGAACCAAGGCAGCCTCAGGGCAACAACCCTTGCGACCAGTCATTGCGGGCCTATACGTACCTTAACCAAGCTGAGTCCTCACGAAAGGCTTCGTATCATCTCGCCGGCCCCTAATTCTGCTGATAGATGAGAATATCTGCCGCGATCGATGCGGCGGATACCGCAAGCGCCGATGTTTGGCCCCTTTGGATGGCGCCTGCAACCTTCATCAAATGGTTCAGCGAAAGGGGCGTCGAGAACACCGTCCATGAGCTCCAGCACAATCGGCTCCGGGACGCTCAGCGCCAGGGACGACAACCGTAAGAGCATCGATGGAAGGACTAGTGCTAACGTCGCGAGGCGCTACAGTAGGGGGGTATAGGTTGTGTGTGATATCTAGATTGAATCTAACATCAGTACAATATTACCTAGAGACAGTGCTTGCGGAGGTAGCGGGAGATTTTCGGAGCGACCAGATCTGACACATCGAAGCCTGCCCTCACTTGATCATAGACAAGGCGGCTGACTGGGGCGTCCGGCCGAACATCCCCGGCTGTAATTTGAGCCTCCAGCCTGGGCACCTTTAGCACCGTAGCGCCTCTGTAGACTACCCAACTCTCACGGTTTATGAACGGATGGCAACCAGGCTGCAGAACGCATGCAGGATCGTGGAAAGTCCCGGGCTGGACAGATGAAAAATTTACTACCAAAACGCTCATTTCGTTGATTTCGCCACAGTGAACAGGATCGTTCATCACCACGTGGAGGTGCGGGACAGGCCCCGTGAGGATGAACAGCGTTCCTTGCTGAAATATGGTCCATTGCGGCATCACGACATCTCAGCGAGTTTCTGACCTAGCAGCTTACGGGTTTGAAGCATTTCGACCTTCTCATGAGCTTGCACTTTGGTGAAACCAAAAGATTTGAAGGTCACCTCGGCGTCAATCGGCTTGCTAGAACTGCCAGGATTCTCCCATTCCGGGAGCGTATGGACATAATCCACTAAGTCCCAGCGCTCCATGTGGCCAAAACTCGCGAACACTTCGTCAAGAATCGCCAACTCTGCCCGGGAAAGCTCATCAAGCTCATCCCATGCAAAATTTCGCTGGAGTGCCACCGCGTTATGCTGGATGGGGGAAATCAGCGCACTCCAAGCATCACTTCGACGAGTGCCGTTCATCAGATCCAGGGTCGCCGAAAGAATCGGGCCGTTTTTCATGTTGCATTGGAAGTCGTCAGACATTGGAACGTCGTAGCGTTCCATACTCAAGCGGTCAGCCAGGTAGAGCAGTTTCATTAGCTTGATATGAGCCATTGGAGCTTCACGGCGAGCCAAAAAGAAAGCCGCCATCTGGGCCACTTTTTGTTCGGAGAAAATCAAGAGTCACCTCTCTTGCGCCATCCATGGGCATTACAGTTCGCGAGCGCGAAATTATGGGCGCGTATGTTTATTAGTCAATAAAATCAGGTGAGCATCCCATGGGAGCAGACGAGTGGTTGACTTCGCCTCCTGATCTATTACATATCGGCGTTCTGCCACGATCGTTGACTGAGGTATAGCACGGTTTCGACAATCGCAACGGATTGGCCGACGATACGATAGCTATATGCCTTAGCTAAGTAAGCCGTGTCGTTTTGGAAAATGTCGAGTCGCAAGACATGTCAGCTCTGGGCCGAAAAAGGTACTCATATAGAAATAACCCCACACTGGGAGCTTTGAGCACGATTATCACCTTCGGATGTAACACCTTTTCTGCTTGTAAAACCTTATTGAGACAGAAGCGCACAGAAGTGTGAATCCATAAAAACCAATGCTAATCATATAGATAACAAAAATGTAACAACTCTAACACCAATTTTTGGCCCCCAGCCCCCGCGAGCGGATAAACCTTCAGCGATAGAGTTCATGGTCATGCCTCTCCCAAATGCAAATTCCAGGGGCCCCTGGGGGAGATGACTAGATACGGGGTAGGAAACCCGCGGGATCGTGTTAGCGAAAGGGCGCCCAGCTTAGTGAACAGGTGAACCTGGTGAACTCCAGTTCACCTGTGCATATGCCCTACCTTTTCAGCTGTCTGAGAGTACCGTTACCATAACGGTAACGATGCCCTTTTTTCTTCAAGATCCTTTCAATTTCAACGTTGAAATTTCAGTAAGCTGGTGTGGTTACCGCTACCACGATCCCGCGGGTTTCATGCCCCGTGTGAAGCTAAAGCTCTCAGGGTCCCCAGCGTGATTTCCTCTCATCGAAAGGCGGAGCCCGCGAAATTCGCTTGGTAGGCCCGAGCGCACAGCGCCTGCCCACAACACCCGGATGCTGACTTTAGCGTTACACGCAGGGGCAGCGTTACATCACGGGTTCGCTATGTCGCTCAACTGTGTAACGGGCATGAAAGCCAATGAAACCGGGTGTTTGGTGAAGGGCGTTACACTCGTAACACCGGTTACACCAATTTTGGAGGGGGGCTGGATACGTGCTCTCATGCTGCCTTTCCAAATTGGCCCTACACCACATTGTTGGCCTATAGGGTGGGTAATTGCACTCACCCTGACCACCCATTTGTATTGCACTTGCCCACTCATTTGCATTCGACTTGGCAAGTCGTTCGCATCGGATTTGACCAGCACACTGGGTGGCCCTGATTGGCAGAAGTCGACCCAAAGAGGACGTCCGATTCGCTGAAGAAATGATCAGCATGTTACTTTTCCTGGACACACACGGAGTACTGCACCTCTTGTAAGGAAATTACGATGCTCGTCGATACCCGCGAAATCTGCATTCAGTCGCCACGCCTTAGAATTGAGCCATTCCGCGCGCAGGACGCTGTTGAATCCTTCTCTTGTATAACCGCCTCGTTGACTCGCTACATGTCGTGGGAACCACCTGCTTCTCTTGAGGACTATGCAAACGTCTGGCGGCAATGGCTGCCTTCAATCGCAGATGGCAGCGACTTTGTGTTCGCAATTAGACAACTCGAAGATACTCGTTTTACTGGCCTTGTCGGGTTGCACGATACCCACGGTGAAACACCGGAGCTGGGTATCTGGATTCGTGAAGATAAACACGGGCTAGGCTTTGGAGGTGAAGCGGTCCAAGCGGTTGTTCAGTGGGCCAGCCAGCGAGTGGTAGCAAAAAGTTTCATCTACCCCGTTGCGACGGACAACCATGCGAGTCGACGTATTGCCGAGGCTCTAGGTGGGATCATCCTCGAGATGCGCACATCAGCCAAGTACGACTCGGTTGTTTACAAAATACCAGCTGTTTAATCATCTTTATCAAACCCGTCGACTGACTGCTTTTGGCCGTTGTTTGCCGATCAAGGCCGCCCAGTGTGCTGGTCAAATCCGATGCAAACGACTGGTCAAGTCGAATGCAAATGGGTGGTCAAGTCCAAGCAACTACGCATCTAGGGAATCAAGATGACCAGCGTGATTTCCGATCACCAGGTGGTGAGGACAGCTAATATGCAATGCGACTGGCTGGAGGTAGATTGACTACCTGACGACACGGCGGGAGAACATCATGGAAGACACCCCTTTGCTTGCGTCATTACTCAAGCGCATGAATGAAAACCAACTGGCGCTGGGGGCAGCTATCGAGGAGCTGTCAAACTGGGTTGAGCAAAGAGGATCTACAGAAGTGGCACATAACATCCGTGGGGCACTGAATACCCTGGATGAAAATGCAGGATTCATCACCCTTGCGCTCGCCTCACTGGCGGCAGAAGGTCGAACGAAGAAGTAACTACTCAGCTGGAAAGCACCACATCAGTAACCATTTGGTGTTGCTTTACCCTACGGGGATACCACGAAAAAAGTGGCCAGAAGGAAGCGCCGTGTATGCCCACGTGTATGCCTAACCGACGCCTCACCAAACACACCCAATAAATACAGGGCTCTCACTGCCCAGTTCAAACGACGCCGGGGCACCAGATACAGATAAAAAGCCCCAGGTCGAAAGATCTGGGGCTTTTTTGTGGGTCAACGCTTGTGCAACGCCTCCAGCTGCGCTGGCAGGTCTTCCTCGGGGAAGCGCGCGTGCAGCGCCAGCAGTTTTTCATCCGCGGCTTTGCTTTCACCCGCTTCACGCAAGCGCACAATCGCCTGCAACTCCTCCTCCAATGACGGCAGCGCGAGCGGCGCGCGCTTGCTCAGCTTTGCCGCGGACTGATCTGCCAGCGCTCCGGCGATCTCAGCCTGAACCGGTGCACTTTCAACCTTGGGCGCGGCCGCAATGCGAGCCATCGGTGCAGGGGCGGACAACGCTTGCGGCGCAGGGCGAGCGGCTTCTTCGTGCAAGGCGGAGAAGGTCGCTGTGGATATCTCGGCTTGCGGCACCGGTGAGCGCATGACCACGCCGATCATCAGCGCCAAGCCGGCCACGGTGGCGAATGCCATTTGCCAGCGCGGGCGTTGGCAGGCGTGCAGCCAGCGTTGCCACAAGCTCGGTTGCGGCGCCGGGGCTTCGCGGCGGGCGGTGTTGAGGATGAAGGCGTCGAGGGACGCGGGCGGTTCGCCAGGGCTGTGTTGACGAAAGTGCTGGAGCAGCTCGTCGTCAGGGGTGTGTCGGGAGTCAGTCATACAGGTACCTCCTCGGCCAGCAGACGACGCAATTTCTGCTGGGCGTAGCGCAAGCGGCTTTTTACGGTTTCCAGCGGCGCGTGGGTGAGCGCGGCGATTTGCGGCACGTCCAAATCGCCGTGCAGGCGTAGCAGGAAGGCTTCGCGCTGGTCTTCGGGCAAGGCTTGCAGGGCGGCGTCGAGGCGCGCTTGGTCGCGGCTCAGGCTTAGCTGTTGCTCAGGGCCTGCGCTGTCGTCGGGCTGGGCGTGCAGTTGCTCGTCGTAGCTGTCGTGCAACGGGTTATGGATGCCGTGCTTGCGCCAGTAATCGATCAGGCGGTTGCGGGCGATCTGGAACAGCCATGTACGAAAGCTCGCCCGACCTTGTGGCTGGGTGCTGCTGCGGATCAGGCTGAGCCAGGTCTCCTGGTAGATTTCCTCGGCCAGTTCGGCCTTGTTGCTCAGGGACACGAGGAAGCGGTAGAGGCCCTGACGGTGGCGCGCGTACAAGACTTCGAACGCGGCGGCCTCGCCGGTGCGGTAGCGGGCCAGCAGGGATTCGTCGCTGGGTGGATCATCGGGAACAGCCATGTAGGGGGCAAACTCCTTTTGTAAAGTTAACGCTGTTCAAGTGTGGGAGGGGGCTTGCCCCCGATAGCAGTGGGTCAGTCAAAAATGTACTGATTGATCTACCGCCATCGGGGGCAAGCCCCCTACCACATTTGATCCGTGTCGTGGTTAAGATCAGGGTTTTAGGCTTTGGGCCAAGTCCACCAGTTGCACGAATTCATTTCTCAGGCCGAACGGGTCATCGCCTCGCGCCGAGCGGGCGAGTGCGGCAGTGTCCTTCAAGCTCATGTTGCCAGTGTAGCGGCCATCGCCCTTGAGCTGTTGGGCGAAGGCGGCCACCGCCGCCGCGAAACGCAGGTCGTCGCTGGCCTTAGTGGTTTCGTTGCTGATGGGCCGTTCGATCAAGCGGCTATCACCGCCCGCCGCAGGCTTGTAGCGCACGCGCACCATCGCCAGTTCATTGGACTTACCTTCCGCCGCAGGCGCGCTGGCATAACGCAAAGGCTCCAACCAGCCCTTCTCGCCCTTCGGCACAATTTCGTACAGCGCTGTCACGGTATGTCCTGCGCCGATCTCGCCGGCGTCTACCTTATCGTTGTTGAAATCCTCACGCTTCAAGGCGCGGTTTTCATAACCCAGCAGGCGATATTCGCTGACTTGGGCCGGGTTGAATTCCACCTGCAATTTCACATCCCGCGCAACCACTGCCAGGGTTGAACTGAGTTGGTCCACCAGCACCTTGCGGGCTTCGCGCAGGGTGTCGATGTAGGCGTAGTTGCCGTCGCCCGCATCGGCCAGTTGCTCCATCAGGTGTTCGTTGTAGTTATCCACTCCGAAGCCGAGGGTGGTCAGTGAGACACCGCTTTTTCGCTGCTCGGCGGCCATCTGCTTGAGGCTGTCGAAGTCGCTGATGCCGACGTTGAAGTCACCGTCAGTTGCCAGCAGGATGCGGTTGATGCCCTTGTCGATAAAGCCTTCGCGGGCCATCTGGTAGGCCAGTTCGATGCCGGATGCGCCTGCCGTGGAACCGCCGGCGGTGAGTTGATCAATGGCATTGCGGATCTTGGCCTTGTCGCGCCCTGAGGTTGGCTTGAGCACCACGCGGGATTCACCGGCATACACCACCAATGAAACTCGGTCCTGATCACGCAACTGGTCCACCAGCAATTTCAGTGTGCTTTGCACCAGCGGCAAGCCTTCGCGGCGATCCATGGAGCCGGACACGTCCACCAGAAACACCAGGTTGGCCGGTGCGAGCTCCGCCACTGCACGGTCGGACGCCTTGATGCCGATGCGCAGCAGTTGGGTGCGCGGGTTCCATGGGGTGGCGGCAACTTCGGTGGTCACGCCAAACGGTGAGCCATCGGTGGGGAGTGCGTAGCTGTAGGGAAAGTAGTTGACCATTTCCTCCAATCGCACAGCGCCTTCGGGCGGCAGGCTGCCTTGGTTGAGGAAGCGTCGTACGTTGGCGTAGCTGCCCGTATCGACATCGACGCTGAAGGTGGACACCGGCGTTTCGGCCACGCGGTGCACCGGGTTGTCCGGCAGGTTGGCGTATTGCTCGCGGGGTTCGCTGCGATAGTCCATCGCTGCTGATTCCTGCATGCGCATTGGGGCGGGCATTGCCATGCGTTTGACCAACGCTCCTTGGACCGGCGCGCTTTGCAGCTCGGCGACGGGGGCCGCCGGTTTGGCCAGCTCAGGCGAAGACGACAGCCCACACCCGGCCAGCGCTACCAGCACGGTAACCGCAAAGCCTTGGGCAGCAGGACGCAGGAAGAGCAGAGGGTAGGACATGGGCTGAGCCTCGTGAGTGAATAATCCGTTCACAAGGTCAGACGCAAGGTGCGGGTGGTTCGGGTTAAACCTGATTCAGAAAACACTGCAGTTCAAGTGTGGGAGGGGGCTTGCCCCCGATGGGGATGGGTCAGTCACCCGATGCAGTGATTGACACTAAGCCATCGGGGGCAAGCCCCCTCCCACATTGATCTGAGGCGCGTTCAGAATCGAGGTCAGTCCGTGCCGTACTTCGGGTTACGCGGGCCGTACAGGATCCCGGCGCGTTGACCCGGCGACAGCAATCGCGCACTGGTGATGCCGGCAATCGGGTGCGCCGCATCGGTGGAGCTGTTGATCACCTGCTTGACCGCTGCCGTAATCAACATGCCTACCAGGCCGCCACCGTTGTTGTTGCCTTCCTCGCTGGACGCACGTGCGGTGCCGGTCCACAGGGTGGTGCCGGTGCGCAGGTCCACCAGTTTGGCCGAGGCGGTCACAGCAGTGTCGCTGGTGATCAGCATGTACTTGGTGCCGTACTCGCTGACGGTGATGTACAGCGCCGCGTCCGCGCCGAAGATGTCATGCAGCTTGGTCGGCGCCAGGCCTTGGATATCGTTGGCGGTGGTCAGGCCGTTCTGGCGGAAGGTTTCGTCCACCAAAGCGATCGGCAACACGTAGTAACCAGCTTCGGCCAGCGGGTAGGTCACTTGCGAGACCAAGCTGTACGAGGCCTGCACTTCCGGCGATTCGTTGATCGGTGGCAGCACCAGGATCGATTTCGGCCGAGCCTGTTTATACGCCGTGTAATCCACGGTCTTTGGCGTCGCGCAACCGCCGAGCAAAGCCAAGGCCAGCAGGGCGCCAGTGAGTTTCAACAGGCTCATTTGGTGGCCACTCCGGTCTTGGCGTTTTTCAGCAGAAAGTCCATGTAAGCAGCGGACTCGGGGAACAGTGCCTTCTCGGTGCGGAACTCCTGCACCATCTGGTCATCCTTGCCCATGCTCAGGTACAGCATGCCCAGGTGCGCGTGGTAACCCGGCGGTGCCTTGCGACCACTGGCGTTGATCTTTTGCAGATCGCGCTCCAGTGCCTCGACCTGCGCTTCCTTGGGCTCGCCCTTGAAGTACTCGTAAACCTGCGGCTGGTAGCTTTCCCATTGATACAGGGGTTGGGGCGCCGTGTGGCACCCGGCGACCGCCGCGATTGCTGTCAGCATCAGCGCCAACTTCACTGCCTTGCTCATCCGTGTACTGCTCCTTGAGGTGTTGCTGATCAGTTGCGCGGGTTCCAGGCGCCGGCGTTGATGCCGTCGACGAGGCGGTTGATCGCTTCGCGCATGGCCAGGTCCAGAACCTTGCCATTGAGGGTGGAGTCGTAGCTGGCGGTGCCGCCGAAGCCGACCACTTCACGGTTGGACAGCGCGTATTCACCGGCGCCCTGGGTGGAATACACCACTTCGGACGTGTTGATGTTGACGATATTCAACGCGACTTTGGCGTAAGCCACTTGGGTCTTGCCACGGCCGAGGATGCCGAACAACTGGCGGTCGCCGGTTTCTTTACGACCGAACTCGGTCACGTCGCCCGTTACAACATAGTCAGCGCCCTTGAGCTTCTGCGCGGTGCCTTTGATCGCAGCTTCCTGGGAGATTTCGCCCATGTTGTCGCGGTCCAGCACGCTGAAGCGATTGGTTTGCTGCAGGTGAGTGATAAGGATGGTCTTGGCCTGACCGCCGAGGCGGTCGACGCCATCGGAGAAGATGCCGCGCATGTAGCTGGAGCGGTTGTCGAACTTACCTACAGCAATCGGCACGCGCACGCCGGAATAGGCGACGTTTGCACTGGCGACTTGCTCTACCGGCAGGGCTCGGTTGCTTTCGGTGGCGCAACCGGCCACGGTCAGCAGCGCTGCGACGGTGAGGCCTGACAGCAGGATTTTGGAGAGTGCTTTCACGTAGTGCTCCTGAGGTGATAAATCGGGGGTAGATAGCGTTAGCGAGAAGGAATGGCGCGCAGGTCATCGACGATGTCGCGACTCAAAACGCCGGTATAAAAACGCTCGACGCTGGAGTTACCGGAGTTGGTGATAATGCCGCCCATGGTTCTCCATTTTTGCGCCTCGCCCATTACGCCAGCAGGCACAAGGTTGTTACGCGTCTTGGCAAAATGCAGCACCTCGCCAGCGCCCTTCTTGACCTTGACCTGATAGCTGAAATCGACAGCGGCCAGAATGGTGTTGTCATCAACGATCAACGTCGAGAGGCCGCCTTTTGAGTCCGGGATATGGCGCGTATAGACAATGCTGACATCCAGCAGGTAATCGGCCTTTTCTTTGCTCGGCGCATAACGCTTGGCGCTGAGCAGACGGTCGACCAGATCGACGCCGAGTTGTTGGCGAACCTTGTCATCCGGCAAAAAACGCTCGTTCTTGCCCACGACCTCAACATCAAACGTGTCGAGCCAGTAAGTGGCGTTCTTGGGAATGGTGACCGGCGCCGGGGAGATGTAGTACTGCGGCTTGGAGGCGCAGCCCGCCATCAGGCAGGCAGCAATGAAAATGGCGAACACGCGCATGTATGACTTCTTCCCTGAAAAGTATCGTGCTTTAAACAATCGCGGCATTTTACGGGGTTGAGAGGGCTTCTCAAGTGCTTTTGGTCGCCTGCGTGCGCCGCCGCACATTCCTCAAGTTGTGTAACATCCTGTCGAGACACTGTTTTGTGTTCGTTTATTAATAGGGATATTGCGTGTTTAAAGTTTTCCTTCGGGCTACGGCCCTGATCGCGACGCTGTCGATGACCGGCTGCGTTTCCTACACCGTCACCGGCCCTATCGCCGCCCCGCTCCACCCGGTAGCTGTCAGCAGTCCACGCAGCGCGCAAATCGCTGATGTGGCGGTGAGTGCTGCCGACGTTAACGAGGCCAACAAGGCTGCCATCAGCAGCTCCCTGACGGCCCAGATCAGTCAGTACGTGCGCACTGCGGGTTACTTCAAGCAGGTCACCGAGTATCCGGTACGCCTGGGAGAGCAAGACGTAACGCTCAAATTCAACATGACTTCTCTCAAAGGCCATCGCAGCCCGCACCCGGCGTACGTACCCGGCGCGCTGCTGACGCTGACCATCTGGATCTGGGTCAACGGCCCGATCTACGTCGACAGCTTCGAGGTGGCCGGCGACCTGGTGATCGTCGACCGCAACGGTAAAGAGCTGGCCAAAGCCAAGGACTCGATCAAATTCGAACATAACGTCGGGCTTTACAGCGGCCAATATTGGGCACCTTCGATGGGCGGCCAACAGCTGACCAAGCTGGTCGGGCAACTGCTCGATACCGCCACTGCCAACTTGGCCAAGCCATAATTTCAAGGAGCGAAGCATGAAAGGATTGATGAAACACAGCCTGGTACTGGCCGCCGTGTTGTTGACCGGTTGCGTGTCGTATTCACAGCACGAACTGCCAACCGTGCAACCCTGGCCGCCAACCGCTAACACCCCGGCGCAAAAACCCACGGCGTACGTGCACACAACAGCGCAAAACCACGTCAACGGCGGCCCGGGCAACGCTGCGGTCGGCGCCCCGGTGGTGCTGTGGGAAAAGGCCGTGGCCGATTCCTTTCGCGAGTCCAACCGTTTTACGCGGGTGAGCACCGACAAGGTCGACTCGGATATCTACGTGGATGCCACGCTGCATAACAACGAAGAGTACAGCCCGGTGTCGGCGTTCATCACCGGCTTCACGTTCTTCATCATTCCGTCCACGGCGAAAAATATTTTCACCTTGGAGACGGTGTTCAAAGACAAGGATGGCAAGGAACTGGGTCGGGTCAAAAAGAGCGAATCGGTGCGCACCTGGATGCATCTGGTGCTGATCGTAGGCATCCCATTCCAGGCCGATACACGCGAAGTCGTGGAAGCGCTGACGCGCAGTACGCTGGATGAAGCGGTGCAGCGCAAATTGCTCTGACCTCACCCCACTGAAGCAGGCACAGTGGGACTTGTTATGTGATGAACAGAAGCTTTTTTGTGGTGAACAGGGGCTTTTTTGTAGTGAGCAGGGGCATTTTTGTGGTGAGCGGGCTTGCCCCGCGCTGGGCTGCGAAGCAGCCCCTGGTACAAACACCGCACCCTTTCAGACAGAACGCATTGTCTGGCCGTGGGGCCGCTTCGCAGCCCAGCGCGGGGCAAGCCCGCTCACCACAGATCGGTGTTGCAACCTGCTAACCCGTGCAGCGCAAGTTGCTCTGACCTCACACCACTGAAGCAGGCACAGTGGGACTTGTTATGTGATGAACAGAAGCTTTTTTGTGGTGAGCAGGGGCTTTTTTGTAGTGAGCTGGGGCATTTTTGTGGTGAGCGGGCTTGCCCCGCGCTGCGCTGCGAAGCAGCCCCTGGTACAAACACCGCATCCTTTCAGACAGAACGCATTGTCTGGCCGTGGGGCCGCTGCGCAGCCCAGCGCGGGGCAAGCCCGCTCACCACAGATCGGTGTTGCAGGCTGCTAACCGGTGCAGCGCAAGTTGCTCTGACCTCACCCCACTGAAGCAGGCCCAGTGGGGCTTGTTATGTGATGAACAGAAGCTTTTTTCTGGTGAGCAGGGGCTTTTTTTGTAGTGAGCAGGGGCATTTTTGTGGTGAGCTGGGGCTTTTTTGTGGTGAGCGGGCTTGCCCCGCGCTGGGCTGCGCAGCAGCCCCTAGTACAAACACCGCGTCCTTTCAGAAAGAACGCATTGTCTGGCCTTGGGGCCGCTGCGCAGCCCAGCGTGGGGCAAGCCCGCTCACCACGGATAGGTCTTGCAACCTGCTAACCGGTGCAGCGCAAGTTGCTCTGATCACAACCCAAGCAGGGCTGATCTGTGGTGAACAGCCTCACCACAAATCAGTATTACGGCCAGACGGTTGCTTAGAACGCGTAGCGTGCTTTGAGCATTACGCCGTCAGCATCAAAACCACTGCGCGCCTGGCGCGTATAGCTGGCGCCCACGCTGAAGTCCGACACCTGATAGTTAACGCCAACACTGGCCTCATAGCTGTCACGCGCCACCGACGCACCGGTCACGGTAAACGCTGAACCACCGGCCACGAAGCTGGAGGTTTGCGCCACGCGATCACCCATCAGGTCGTGATAGGCCATCAAGGTCGCTTCCGGTTGCAGGCTGCCAGCGCCCATCGGCAGGTTGCCCGCCAGACGCACACCGGCGCCCAACTCACCCACTTCATAACGCTGCGAACGCGTGCTCAGTGCGGCCGAGGAGCCTTTCTCGTCGTAGCCATCCATGCGCACGTTGGAATAACGCGCAGCCACCCGTGGCTCGACCACCACCGCTTGCGACGGCTTGAAGCTGTAGCCACCGATCACACTGGCCGACAACACATTGCTGTCGTAGCTGCCCTTGGCCGTGGTACCGGCGATATGGCGCTTGCTGTCGTTTTCGTTGTGGCCGTAGCTGAGGCTGCCATCGACAAACCAGTCTTGCAGCGACCAGTTGCCATACAGCGACAGTGCGTGCCCCTCGACGTCGGTCTTGTTGCCCAGGTCCGAATGAATATTCGAATTGAGGTAGCTGTAAGCCACGCCCAGGGTCGTGGTGTCGCTCACACGACTGTCCACGCCCACCGCCATGCCGCTGCTGTTGGCCGAGTAGCCGTTGTTGCCGCCGCGACCGTCCTGATCCATGTTGCTGCTTAGGCCCTGCACCCACACACCGCCGGCTTTTTTGGCTTCACGCTGCTCGGTGAGGCGGTTGAAGATCGCGCCGTTGACCACGGTCTGCCCGGACAAGGCGATGTCCAGCGCGCCACGGTTGACGTCCGGCGCGAGCTGGTCACCAACCCGTGCCAGTTGGTCGGCGGTGCCGGCGTTGGCCAGCGCCTGGAAGACTGCATCGTCTGCGCTGAGACGGCTCAGGACACCGTTCTTGAAGGTATTGACCGCCGTTGCCGACGCACGGCTCGCGCCCACGCCAGAGAGGTCTGTCTCAACTTGCTGGTCAGCCTTGACCGCCACCACGGCCTTGACCGTCTGCGCATCGGACGAGTAGCTGAGCACATTCAGCAACGCAGAAGAGCTGCCCACGGACAGGCCGTTGTCTTGCACGCTGGTGGCTTGCAACAGGGTGTATTGCGTGCCGTCGTTGGTGCTGGCGAAGTCGCCGGGGTTAGCGCTCACAGTCAGCTTCGACGCCTGGGCGAAATTGGCGGCACCGTTGACGGTCAGGTACGGCGTGGTCGGCACGACGCTGTCGGACAGGTGCATATCGATGCCCGCGCCGCTGGCGACGTTGAGGTTGCCGGTGATGGCGGTGCCGGGCGCCGACAGGTTCAGCGACCCTGAGTTGACCGACACCGGTGCGATGATGCGGTTGCCGGTGAACCCCGCCTGGCCGTCGATATTCACCGCGCTCAGGTTGAGTACATCGCCAATGATGTCGCCACCGGTCCAGTTCAGGGTTGCCAGGTTGCGCGCATCGATGGCCGTGCCGGCGTTGCTGCGGATTTCGCCGGCTTGCTGGTTGATCTCGAACGATGACGTTTGATCGGGGCCGACCAGAATCGCCGTGCCATCGGCGATGACCGTGCCACGGTTGACGATGCCGCGCGAACCGCTCGCGCTGTTCTGGGCGAAGGTGGCCTCCAGGAACTCAAAGGCATTGGCATTGGTGCCCTTGGCCTCAAGCGTGCCGGTGTTGAGGATGTAATCGATGGTGCCGTTATAAAAAAATATGCCTTTGGCGTCATTGCCGTTGGCAGAAATCAAACCGCTGTTTTCGATACGCAGCGGGCTGGTATCCGTTTCCACTTCGATGCCCCAAGCGCCTTCACCCGTGGCCTTGATAGTGCCGGAGTTGAGGATCTTGCCGCCGATGGTGGTGGGGGTGAAGTTGTCGCGATCCAGCACGATGCCGATCGCGCCTTCGCCGGCCATGTCGATCAGACCAGTGTTGGACACATCGCCGCCGATGGTGGTGCCGTGCAGGTAAATGCCCTCGCCCCCACCGATATAGAACGGCGGCGGTGCAGGCGCCGACGGTGCCGTCGAAATGATCGTGCCGGAGTTGATCACGCTGCCGCCAATGTTGGTCTTGCCGATTTCCAGGCCTTCGTCGCCACCGTTGTTCATCAGGATGTTACCGGCCTGCACCACGTCACCGGTGACAGAGCCCGGGTTGAGGTTGGGCGGGCCAGTCCAGTACATCGGGTCCAGAGCAAAGCCCCGCACGGTGTAGCCGTCGGCATTCAGCGTGATGTCAGCGCGGTTGATCAACGAACCCTGGATATGGGTATCGGCGACACCCAGCCCGGCTGGGGGCGCACTGGTCGGTGTGGTCACCTGGGTGGTTTGCCCGGTGAGGATCAGCGACTCGTTGTAGGTCTCGCTGACAAACTGGGTCTTGCCCGCGCCAAGGTCCACTTCCACCGCGAGCACTTGCGTGCTGATGGCGCCGACCATGATTGCCAACAGGCTTTTCTGGAATTGCTTACGCTTCATTTCAAACTCCATGAACTACAGGTCAAAACCGCCAACAGGCCCGGCGGCAGTAGGTGTATCGAGTGAGGGATCAACGGATCCAGAGGCATGCCCTCGGCGCGTTTGCGTAATACGCGCGCGCAGCCATTCGCACCGCACAAGGCAGTGGCGAAGAAGGGAATAGGGGGAAAAAGGCTCACATCAATCCTTAATGTTTTTGAAAACGCTGCAGTCCATGCAGCCCGACCGCGTGCGGGTGGGCGCGGTAAAGACCTTCAAATGTACGAAAAGGTTCAGGATTGTGTCGGAAAGTTGTGTAGTCGATCACAATGCGGCGGTGTTAGCGGGGAGCGGGATTCCACTGGGCGGGGGCTTATCGTCCGGCCGTCGTCCAAATGGCCACCGGGTTTGGCGACGATTGAGTGAACCGCCCATCTGCTGGCGATTCTGCTGCGCAACGGCTTTGATCGGTTGGATGCGATCAGTCCATGCTCAATGCCAACCCGGCCTGAGTTAAATCAGGCGGCCGTGGTGCCGCCCATCCCATCATTGCCCACGGCACACGTTGTAGGCCCGGTTCTCGGCGACCTCTTCCATATGCTTGCCGACGATTGAGTTGAGCACCAACAGGCGTTCCGACTTCCCCGTCGGTCGGTAGGCAGGTCCCTGAGCATCACTGTGCAGACTGAAACCGCTGGCGGCCAACGCCTTGACCAGTTGCGTGCGCTTGAGCACATCGCCGTTGCCACGAAAGTCGCTGACAGTCAGAAACACGATGCGGTCTTTCTGCAACAGCCAGATCGGCCGATCACTGGTCTGGCTTTCGAAGATGTAGGCACAGTCCACAACGGCAGCGGGAAAACTGGCCTGGCGAACATAACGCCCACTCTCATACCCCACCAGCGTCACCAGCCCAGGTTGCACCACGGCGATTGCATCCTTTGTCTGGCCGCCCTCCTGAACGCCGTAGTTCGTATAAGCCCAGCGCAACCTTGTGAACTCAGCGGGCGTCGCCTCCAGCGCCAGGTCGGCCCGGATCCGCGCCTGATCTTCCGCACCCCGGTAGGGCAGGCCCTGGCAGCCCGCGAGCGCCGTCAGGCAAAGGAGGATAAAAGCTCTGTACAGCATCTGAAATGTCCTTGTTTGTTGATTGTCAGCCACAGGATTTACCGCCATCAAAACGGTCCGCGAGGCTGAGCACCTGGGCCAGATTGCCGGGCTGGATCATGATGGTATTAGCGTCCAGCAATGCGCGCTCAGGCTCAATCCAAAGCGTGCCGACCAAATAGGCGGCCGCTGCTGCGAGCACCACCACCACAGCAATCCGACTGACCATAAATCGCAGCGTTGCCCGCGGCGTGCGAGGCTGCTCAAACACAAACGCGAACAACAGCCCGATGGCGCACCACAAAACACCGGCCGCCGCCGAGCCCAACATTGACGCACGCCTATCGAAGTAGACCCAGACCAGCATGAACGCAGTGGCACTGACGGCCATTACCAGCAGGCACAACCCCTGCGCGACTCGACAGCCGATACTCAACGTGCGCGCCAGTGGTGTCGGAATACGGGGATTCATTGATCATCCTTGAAGAGAGAAAATAACTCAGCGCGCCGATTATCCGGGTTGTCGAGGCCAGTCGTCCTGCACATTATAGCGACACACTAGTTTAAATTAAAAAAGCAGTTTCACTTAATAGCTCACCGATCAGAGTTACACCCTAACCAAGAGGTCTCTTCTATTACAGGAACACTAACGGACATTAAAAAACCAAAGCACGAAACCTAAAGCAAATCCAGCCACGGCCATTTGCAGATAGAAAAATACATGCGCCTCCAAGAGGCTAATAATATCCTCACCACCACTCAGCCAATAACCCGCTATCTGAAAAAATGCACACATAGACACTAGCGCTAACGCCGAGGCGCAAGGCAGATAAACGGCTACCCACCAGGGTTCATTTTTTCTCATGGCCACTCCTTGCTATGTAAATACGCTGTCTCCTTTCAACTTTATGCAGAGACGCTAAGTACGACGACACTTCCATACAATTGCATAAGGCAACTCATCATCCAGCGAGTCTAGCGACCGAAAATGATACACCACTGACGCGCTCTCCAAGCTTTTATGAATAAAGGCGCCATCAGACATTATTCGATAAGAAGCATGCTTCATGACGTCACCCATCGCCGTCAATGCTTGTTTTATTTGACTATAGGTCGCCCCTGCCCGCTCAGGTATTAGCACTTCTGGTGGATAACCGAGAGCCATATCATCACTTTCAACTTCTCTGAAACAGGCTCGCCGAAACGCACCCTGACTGGCAGCCCAGTAAAACGAGAGCACCCTCAGCGTGTCCTGTCCGTTCTCATTAATCACATCGGCCAGACAGTATTGAGTGTCTGAAATGCTGTAGACACCCTCATCAATGAGTGAACGGGAGCCCTCGGGTATATCAAGGACATCATCCTGTTTGAATCTAAGCAAGCGAGGCCATTGGATCATCACCGTGACTTCCTGATTTATTTGATAAATTCGTGGTTCTCTGTCAACTAGCAGTGCAATGGGAAAACCACAGGGATCAGACCACTATTAATGTAACCGTGGTCTGACCCCTATTTCAAGGGCAGGGAAACCAACATCAAACTTTGACCAACCAAAGAATCCGAGCTAGTTGGACATTCGCGCTACCTGAAGCCCCAACACATAGATTTATAACAATAAACAATTATCAAAAAGTTTGGCGACCTAAAACCGAATCTATTAATCCGACAGGCGGCAGCTGTTTTGATATCGATTCGTCGGAGAACTTAGAAGCTGCCACTAGTTGGCCGCCAAGTTATTGCGCAGTAAATTAGTAATGGGAAATGCAGAAAAGTTCGCGGGGGTGGGCCTGGGAACTGGATCGCAATAATCACTATTGGCAGGATGAAACAGCCGCCGATGAGGGAGCGTCAGCTAATAAATCTGTAACTGACCCACCGCTACCGGTGCATGGATATAGACGCAAATATTAAAGGCTGCCACACGACTCTGTGGTGAGCGGGCTTGCCCCGCGCCGGGCTGCGAAGCGGCCCCATTAAGACCCGCGCGTTTACTCAGTAAAACGGCGGAGGCAGGTTTTGGGGCGGCTTCGCAGCCCAGCGCGGGGCAAGTCCGCTCACTTCAGAGTTATGGGTCGGCCTTTAGGCGTTGTTTAGCGCACTAGCTGGCGTCTTTGTTCTGGACAGCGCCAGGTACCAAGGTCAACCCCGGTTTCTCCACGTCACGAGAGACATGGGATTTCACTTCCGACACGCCGCCCTCTTCGTCGTTATGAATCACCAGCACGCCTGGCCGGCGCAGTTGCTCCAAGTCGCCTTCTGCCAGGCTGAAGCTTTCGCTCAGGCTCTTGTCGCTGAGGGCCTTGGCCTGGGCGCGACGCTGGGCGAACTTGCGCCCCTTGCGCTGCTGGTAGCGTGCCCAACTGACCAGGATCACGGCGTTGAACAACGCGATCCAGAGGTAGATCTGCAAGGTGTTGAGCGCCGCAAAAATCGGCGCGTCAATGCGCGGGCCGCCGTGGGTATCCAGCATCGAGGTAATCCCTCGCGCCAGCAGCCAAACCAATCCGGCCCAGGCCATCAGGGTCAACACCACGTCGATGATCCACATGACGGTACTTTGGCGAGTTCTGACCAGTTTCATGATCACGCCTCCTCTTCAACAGGTTTGATGCCACGATCCGGGCTGACCCAGCGCGCGCGCTTCTGGTGCTGGTTGAACAGCACCTTGGGGAAACTCACCAGGGTGGTGAACAGACTGACCAGCCAGAACACCATCGGGTACCACACGGTCCAGAACAGGGTTTTCCACAGGTCTTTCTCGTAGCGGCGGTCGATCAGGATGCTCACGGCAAATTGCAGCAGGCATACCATCGCCAACACCAGGCCGGTAAACGCGGGCGGCATCAGTGAGTCCACCGCGATCGCCTGGGGCAGCGGCGTGAATTTGCCCACGCCCCAAAAGATGACCGACAGCATGAAGGTGAACGCCCAACCGGTGGACAGGCAGTATTCGAACAACAGCGGCCACAGGTAGCGGTGACGCCATTGCCAGATGCCACGGATGTTTTTGAACAGTACTTCGGCGCCACCCTGGGCCCAGCGCAGCCGTTGTTTCCACAGGCCGCCGACGGTTTCGGGCATCAGAATCCAGCACAGCGCGCGGGGCTCGTAGAAGATGCTCCAGTGGTCGAGTTGCAGCTTCCAACTGACGTCGATGTCCTCGGTGATCATGTCGGTGGACCAGTAGTCGATGCGGTCCAGCGCCTTTTTACGAAACGCCACCACCACACCCGACACGGTGAAGATCCGACCAAACACTCGTTGCGTGCGCTTGATCAAGCCAATGATCGACGAGAACTCGCCCACCTGCACGCGGCCGATCAAGGTCGAGCGTGTGCGGATACGAGGGTTGCCGGTCACGGCACCCAGGCGCGGGTTGTCGAGCATCGGCGCGACCATATAAGCCGCCGCGTTTTTATCGAGCAATGCATCGCCGTCGATGCACACCAGGTATTCGCTGCGCGCCGCCACGGCACCCATGCGCAAGGCCACGGCCTTGCCCTGGTTCTGCGCCAGGTGCAGCACCCGCAGGCGTGGATGCTCCAGCGCCAGGGCGTCGAGCACTGCGGCGGTGTTGTCTTTGGAACCGTCGTTGACCGCGATCACTTCGATGTTCGGGTACATCTGACCGAGGGCCGCATGAATGGTGTCGGCGGCGTTATCACCCTCGTTGTAGCAAGGGATGATGATCGAGATCAGCGGGTTGCCGGCCAGGGTCGGCGCCGGGGTGTCTTCTTCCCAGGGCCAGTGGCGCTCCCAGTGCAGCCAGAAGTACAAGCCGCCGGAGATCCACAGCGCCGACATGAACAGCGGGTAGAAAAACACGAAGTCCATCAGGAACTGCCCGGTGACCAGGAAGATCAGTCCCAGGGGCACGCCTAATACCAGTGCCAGCACGAATAAAGCCAGGATTCTGTCGATCATGGTCAAGGGTTCCATTGGTTGGAAAGGGCCGGACGCACAGTCTTCAGGTCCGGGGAGTTTTCCAGGAAATTGTCCGGGTAGTAGCCAAAACTCGTGACACCCTGGCGCTTGAGTACACCCATCCATTCAGCCATTTGCTCGGCGGACAGGTCGGGGGCTGCCGGGGTGCGCCAGTCTTTGGCTTGCAGTTCGAATACCGTTCGCTGCATCGCACCGGGGCGGGCTTTGACCGTCGCCACCAGTTTCTCCAGCCAGGCGTTGGAGTTCTTCAGCGTCTCCCCTTCCATCAGCGGCATGGCCATGGGCGCGGTCCAGTCGTAGGTCTGGAGGAAATCGTCGAGGTTCTGCGCGAACCAGGCTTCGCTTTCTGGGTTGAGCATCGGCTGCGCGAAGATGTTGCGCGCGGTCAGCACCTGCGGCCCAGAGATAGCGCGGACCTTGGCGGTCAGCTCCTTGGTGAAGTCGATCAGGTAGCGGCTCTTGAAGCGCGTCCAGCGCTGCATCACCGCAGGGTCGGCGCGCAGGGCCTCGATGCTGCCCGGCAGGCCGTTGGCGGCATAGGCCTTGAGCGCGGCGGGGCTGGCGTCTTCGAAGTCGGAGAACACCGCATCGTCGTGGTACAGCACACCGTCGATGGCACTGTTGCGCGCCAGGTCTTCATAGATCTCGCCAATGATTTTGCGCACTTGCGGGTCGAACGGCGACAGGCGTTTGTATTGATCCGGGTCGATGCCCACTTTGCCGGTTTCCGGGTCCCAGCGCGTCACACGCGGCAGCTTGGGATCAAGGGCGAAACTCAGCACTGGCATCCAGGCATACACGCTGGCATGGGCACGGGTGTGCAGTTGCCAGGCGACGCGGTTGAACAGGTCGGCGCGCACTGGCAGGTGGCGGTTGGGGAAGTACAGCGAGCGGACCAGGCCGTCACCCTTGGGGTCGGCGAAGGCTTGCAGGAACACCGTGCCGGCGCCCATGTCCACCACGCGCTGCACCAACTGGTCGAGGTTGCGCGCCTGTTGGGCCGGGTCCGGGTCGTAGACGTTATCCAGGTCCACATGCAACACCCGCAGCGGTGCCGGGGTTTGCACAGCGACGATGCTGTTGGCGAAATGCTCGCCGTCCGGGTCGGAGGCCACCAGAAAGCGCGGGCTGTTCATCAGGTCATCGGAGCTGTCGAGGCCGTCTTCCAAGGTCAGGGCCATTTGGTAGCCCTGCTCGCCAACGATGGCCAGCGAGGTGCCTTTGGCGGCGCCGTACGGCCATACCCAGACCCGTGGTTTCTTGCCGGTCACGGTTTGGATCTTGTTGGAGATCGCGACCACATCCGCACGCAACCGCGCATCGAACTGGGCCTGGCTTTCATAACGACCGGTGGCCGGGTCATAACGCAGGGAAGTCGCAGCTGGCTCCAGGTTGCCCTGGGGGTTGGCCAGGATGCCTTTGTGATTGGCATCGGTGTGCGCGGCGATTTCCACCAGGCCGGACTGGGACACTTCGCGAATCTGCTGCCAGGTCAGGAACTCACCACGCGGCCGGGGTGAACCGGCAAAATCCACCGGCTGGTTGAGCGGTGTGTCGATCCAGCTGCCCACCGGCGCCAGCAACGCCGGCCAGTGGTAGGCGCGCAGAATAGGCAGCACGCGGGTGTAGAAGCTCGAATAGCCGTCGTCGAAGCTGAGCATGATCGCTTTGGGCGGCAATGCCGGGCCGCCATGGCGGGCGGCCAGGATCTGGTCAACGCTGACCGCCTGGTAGCCGTTCTCGCGCAACCAAGCCAACTGCTCGATCAAACGCTCGGTACGCACCGCCACCACGGCCTGGTCAGGATCACGATCCGACACATCGTGGTAGGCAATGCCCAGGAAGTGGTTTTTCGGCCACGCCTGTTCGTTGAGCGGTGTCGGCCGCTCGGCGGGTGGAGTGAAAGGTGCGGGTTGCTGGGCGCAGGCACTGGCCAGCAATACGCCCAGAACCAACAAGCAACGGCTGAGGAAGGTCATGGTCAGGCTCTTTTAGAAACGGTAAGTGAGGTCGACGAGCAGGCGCAGATCGCGTTCGCGATCACCGTCGTAAGGTCGGCTGATCAGGCTCAGGTTGGCGCCAGCGTCGAGTACATCGTTCCAGCGATAGCGTTGGCCGTAGCCGATCAACGCCATGCCGCCGGTGGAGTAATCGCGCTGGCTATAGGTACCCGCACCGACCTGGAACTGCTGACTCCACTGGGTCTCGTAGCGGTGATAGAGCACATGGTTGATGTTGATGACGGGCAGCACGGTCAAATCCGACTTCGGATTGAAGTACACCGTGTCTTCCTTGCTGTTGCGGCTGGCGCCGACTTCCAGGCCCAGGTCCACTTGCACTCGCGGCGAGCTGTAGAGGCCTTCGCGGCCGCTGAGCAAGGCTTCGAAGCGGTCGTTGCCGTCGCTGAAGTGGGACGGGCTGAGGGTCAGTTTCCACTCGCGGCTTTCGTTGGCGCGCCAGCGAATAAAACCACTGCCGCCGTTGGCGGTGATGCGATCATTCAGCGCGCGCAACGGCGTGGTGCTCAGCAGGTAGCCGAGGCTGCCGCCGTATTGCCAGTTGTCGTTGATGTCGCGGGCAATCGAGATCGCGGCGCCTTGTTTGGAGCCATCGCCGTAGGAATGGTTGGAGACCTCGGCTTCGATGGTCATGTCACGGGTGCGCCGCTCCACGCCGACAACCTGCCAACGATGCTGGCCGGTACCCTCTTCGAAATCTGCGCGGGCATAGCCGGCACCGGCAAACAGGCGCCAGTCTTCGTCGATAGGCGGCGTGTAGAGACGGCTTTCGATGCCCCAGTCACGGCTCCCCGACACCGCACCCGCTTCGCTGTCATTACCGCCGCCGAAGCTTTTACCCGTGTAAGCCTCGACGCGCAGCTCGGCCATGTCATGCACATCGCGCAGGCGGCTAAGGCGCTGCACCTGACGGTTATCCGGGTTGCGCGCAACCACGTCGTCGGTGAGCACGTCGAGCTGGCGCCACTCCTGCAGGTCCATGGCGGTGTAGGCCTGGCTCACTTCCAGGCCGATGTCGCGCGGGGCCTGGGCTTCGGTTTCCTTGAGAATGCCTTCGGCGCGCCGGGGCAGATCGCGGGCGCGATACATGTCAGCCTGGGCCAGACGCAGGCCGACGTTGCCCGGTGCTTTTGCTACCAACGCTTCCAAACCGGCTTCGCTGCCCGGCAGGTCGCCACCGTAGACGCCGGCCTGGGCCGACAGTTGCTGGGCGTCCATCCACGCATCGTTGGGGTTGCCGATGGGCAAGCCCTTGAGCTCGACCCGAGGGTTCTGGCTGTTGGCGAGTCCTTTGGCGACCTCGTTGGCATCCTCGCCTTTGTCGCTTTCCTGCAACGCGTAGAACAGCGCGGTGGTGTCTTCGACCCGATCTTCGGGCTCCGCGTCGGTGGCGCTCAGCGCCTGGCGATACAGCGGCTCGGCTTTTTCCGGCTGGCGCTGGTCGAGGTAGGACGCGGCCACCCAACGCACGGCGTAGGTCGGCAGTTGCACACCTTCGGCCTTAAGCGTTTCGTACTCGCGAATCACCTCGGCGGTACGTGCACGCGCCTTGAGTGCACCCAGGCGGTCGATGCGCCAGCGCACCACATCGTCATGGGCGGTGGCGTCCGGGGTCCAGCGAGCGAGCAGTTTGTCGTAGTCCGCCAGGGCGCGGTCGGCAATCACATAGCGTTCTTTTTCGCTGCGCGTGGCGAACTCGGCCATGCGCACCCGTTCGGCGGCGAGGTCACCTTCGAGGCGGCGCTGGGTCACCGGGTCCAGCAGGCCCGGACGCTGGGCCGACAGGCGCAAAGCGGCTTCCGGCAAGCGAGCCTTTTGCAGGGCGACGATGTATTCGCGGGCGACTTCAGGCTTGTCGCCAGCACGGATAAACGCCTGATCGAATTCAAACAGCGCGTCGTAGTTCAAGCCGGCGCGGGTCAGCGCATACCCCAGAGCCATGCGCCGGTTGGGGTCGTCTGGCTTGGCGGCCACCAGCGCGCGGGTGCGTTGCACGGCTTCATTGGCTTTGCCGCCGTCAGCCTGGGTCAGGGCCAGGCCCAGTTGCAGGTCGACGTTATTCGGTTCACGAAGCAGCGCCTGGCGATAGGTCGCCTCAGCCTGGGGCCACTGCTTTTGATTGCGATAGGTGCGCGCCACGGTGGCGAGCGCCTGGGTACTGAGGTTGCGATGTTTACCCTCAGCTTCGTACACCTTCAGCACTTCGGCGTCCTGCCCGGCCCAACCGGCGATCACCACATGATCGCTGACCTGGCCTGGCGTCTGGCGCTCGGCAGACAGCTGACGCAATTGCGTAAGGGCGGGTGTGAAGTTGCCGTTGCGCGCCTGGATAATCAGCGCGTCATAGGCCGGATCGGCCATGGCGAAAGTGGGCATCAACAGCTGGCTGCATAAAGCTGCCCCGATGAGCAGTCGCAACCGGCCTGATGCACTGAGTGGTAGGTTTCGCAACATATCGTGAGCTTCCTTACACACGGAAAGCTGTAACGATAGGTGATCCTGAGCGACATGCTACAGGGTGCCGGCGTCTAATGACCCGGCCTAGCTTTCCTGTGTGAACTATCTCTTAGGAAAGTAGGGAGAAGACCAATTCAGAACAATTGTTCAGAATTGATGGGTAGCCGCTGAGTCGGGCCTGCACAAAACAAATGTGGGAGCGGGCTTGCTCGCGAATACGCAGTGGTGACTGATCCACTGCATTCGCGGGCAAGCCCGCTCCCACATTTTGACTGCATTTCAAGCAGCCTCACGAAGAGGCCGAGTGTTGAGGCGTTACTGTGCGCCGCTGACCGCACCAACTTTGGCCATTACAAAACCAATGAACTGCTCGACGGTCATCTTCTGGCCGTTGAACGTCACTTCATTGTTGGCGTAGTGCAGCTTGGAGACCACGTCGCTACCGACCAACGTTGCCAACTGCGTGCCAACCGCCATGCCGCTGACCATCTCGGCGGCCATCTGGGATTGCTGCTCGATGGCTTTCGGGTCGGTCACGCCACCGAGTTGGGCTTGCAGTGCGGAAACGTCAGCGATCATCGGCTTGGAAAGGGTCAGATTGGCATCCAGCAGCGCAATCATCTGCTTGCCCAGCTCAACTGGCGGCAGCTCCATGGACACCGGTTTAGCCAGGTCTACCAGCAGGCTGAACTTGCTTTCACCGTGGGTGGTTTTCAGCGACAGGTTTTCCACAGCCACTTGCGGCTTGGCAGCCAGGACCTGATTGACGTTGGCTTCAGCCAGGGCTTGCTCGGCTTCAGTCAGTTGCAGCTCGGGGGCCGGCTGGTTGGCTGCGGCGGCGGCTTGCACCGGTTGCATCTTGTCCTGGTACAGCTTGGTCAGCACCAGCATGGCCGGGATGTCGACATTCTTCATGCTCACGGCCAAGGCCGCCGAACCTACAGGTTTACCCTGGTAGCCGATCTCGTCGATCTTGTAGTCGACACGGCCGGCCAGGTTGTTGTCCTTGGTTTCGCTGGAGTCTTTCTGCTCGAAGCCTTTGACGGTCAGCACGGCTTTCTGCGGGCCGAAGGTGAACTTGCTGTCGGTCAGCTCAACGGTGTTTTGCCCGGTGTAGAAGCCGAAGGTGGATTTTTCCAGGTTGCTGGCGATGGTCAGCCCAGACAGCTCAGCTTCGAAGTGCTCGCCCTTGGCGTCTACCGCGGCGACCTTGACGCTGTTCATGAAGCCGTCGGCCTTGACCTTCTGGCCTTCGGCAGTGCTGTCGAAATTCATGTTCGCGCCGGAGAAGCTCACCGAAGACGTATCGTCTTTGAACTCCAGGGGCAGCAATTCGATATTGCCGTTGACCGAACGGGTGTAACCAATGTTGGCTACGCCTTTGAGTGGCGATACGTCTTTGGCGGCGGCGAACCACTTCTCGGTGGTGGCGTTCTTTTCCAGCTCGTAGTGACTGGTGGCCATGACCGGCAGCCACTTGAGTGTCACCAGGCGCGAGAACGGCAGCGGGCCGTGTTCGATATGGTCGACGAACAGCAGTTCCGGATTAGGGTTTTCTTCGCCGAAGACCGAACCCTGGCCTTTCAAGCGGTAATGGGCGGTGCTGCTGAACACGCCACGGTCCAGGGAGACCAGCTCCAGGGCCACAGTGCCATCGACGCCGGCCATGGAGGTCTGCAGTTCCTTGTTGGCGTTCTGGATCGCGGTTTGCAGCACCGGCTCCAGTTGTTTACCGGTGTACCAGGCGCCGCCTGCACTGACGACGCCTACGGCGACAACAAAACCCAAAAGAACGACTGCTGGCTTATTCATGAAGTGACCTGATCAAATCCTGTGAGAAGTGGGCTGTCTTCCTTGAACCCCGATGGGGTTGGCTCAAGCCCGCCGAAAACGGGGGAAGATTAGCACTGGCGGCCGCGAAGGGCCCAGATTTCTCAGAGGTTCAGGCGAGCAGTTGGTTCACGAGTATTCCAGTTCGATCTCGTCGAGTTGGTGATCGAAACTCTTCAGCCGCGCCGTCCAGGTGTACACCAACACCTCAAATTCGCGGTGTATCACCGCGTTGCCGGGGGTATCGGCCTTGGGGTCGCAAAAATCCAGTTGGTAGCGTTCGCGGGCCATCTGCGTCGCGACGTCAGACAATTCACGCGCATTGTTAAGCCAATGCCTACCATCGGCGACCTGCTGATCGAGGGCCACGCACTGTTTTTTCAGGACTTCGAGGCTTTTTTCCAGGGGGGTGCCGGTGAGGTCGCCCATGACCTCCTGAAAGGTGCGACCCGGCTGCCAGTAACTGCCCCAGAAATAACGATCGAACACGGTTTCCACACGCCGGAGCGCGACCTTGGTGTCCCAGATCGCCACGCGGGTCTTGCCTTGTTCGAGAAGTTTTTTCTTGATCCGTTGATTTTGGTAAGAGGCCCAGGCCACCACGCCGATGGACAAGGTGCCGATCACCAGGCAGGCGCTGTCGAGAAAGACCATGGCCTTGTCGAGCTGGTGGGCGAGCATGACGCCGTAGAAATACGCGGCCGATAACAGCACCAGTGCGAGGAGCACGCACCAGAAAGCGGGAGCATAAGGGTTTTTCATTATTGGAATCCCCATGAGCAAACGCGAGCAGTGTCAGGTAGGCCATCACGGCGGCCCACCTGACAAAGCATAGCTACCCGCTCAGGGTTTGCCGGGCTGTGACGCTTGCGTTCGTCCGCTTTCCCAACCGCCGCCCAGGGCCAGGAACAGATCGATCTGGCTCATGGCGACCTGGGTATTTGCCGCCGCCAATTGCGCACGCACATCGGTGTAAGTGCGGGTGGCTTGCAGGTCGGCCAGGAACGACGCGCGGCCGGCCTGGAAGAAGCGATGGGTCTGCCCCGCCGCTTCCTTGGCCGACTCGCCGGCTTCGGCCAACGCATCACGGCGTTGCAGTTGCGCGGTGTATTGCGCCAGACCGGTCTGGGTTTCGCGAATGGCGTTGAGCACCACCCCATCGAAATGCGCCAGGGCGCCCTGGGTGGCGGCTTCGGCTTCGTGGACGCGGGCCCGGGCGCCGTTGGTCGGCACGGTCCAGCTGATCATCGGGCCAAAACCCCAGCGGTTGGTCGCAGGCGTGCCGAGGTTGTCGAGCAAACCGACGGTGCCCACGGTGGCGCCGATGGCGATGTCTGGGTACAGGGCGCCGGTGGCCACGCCGATACGTGCGGTAGCAGCGGCCAATTGGCGTTCGGCCTGGCGCACATCGGGACGCCGCTTGAGCAGCGCCGCGCCGTCACCCACAGGCAACAACTGGGCAATGTGCGGCAGCTCGGCGCAGTTGCCGGTGCCCGCCGGCAGTTGGTCCAACGGCTTGGCCAGCAGCATCGACAGGCGGAACAGCCCGGCCTGGCGCGCAGCTTCGTAGCGCGGCATGTCGGCGCGAAGGGATTTGTACTGGGTTTGCGAGCGGGTGACCTGGGTTTCATCGCCACGGCCGGCGTCACGCAGGCGTTGGGTCAGCTTGGTGCTCTGGGCTTGCAAGTCCAGGGACTCGTTGGCAATCGCCAGCTCTTCGTTGGCCGCACACACCTGGGTGTAGGAACGCACCACATCGGCCACTAGGGTGATGCGCGCGATATCGGCAGCGGCCTGAGCGGCATCGGCGCTGGCCTGGGCGCTTTCGATGCCCCGTTGCAAGGTGCCGAACAGATCGAATTGATACGAGGTGGTAATGCCGACGCTGCCGATGTTACCCACCGGCACTTTGTCGGCCAGCAAAAATGCTTCGCCGGACTCCTGCAGGCGCTGCGCCTCAGCCTTGGCGCCGAGGCTCCAGCCGCCGGCGGATTCAGCCTGTTGGGTCTGGAACCGCGCGCGCTGCAAATTGGCAGCGGCCACGCGCAAGTCGGTGTTGGACGCCATGGCCTGGCGCACCAGCTCATCCAGGCGCGGGTCTTTGTAGAGTTTCCACCAGTCGGTCGGCACCGGTGCTGACACCACGTTAGAGCCCTCGCCCGCGAGTTGCCCTTGCAGGTCGCCACGGTTGACCGCGGCCTTGTCCGGCAACTGGTAGTCCGGGCCTACCACTTGGCAGGCCGACAGCAGCAAACCCAACGCGGCGGTTGCCAACAGTTGCTTCATGGCGTGGCTCCGTCATTGGGCTTGTCGCCAATGATCGAAACCGTGGCCGTACGCCCGGCGATCATGCGGAAGTCCGCCGGCACGTCGTCAAAGGCGATGCGTACCGGAATCCGCTGGGCCAGGCGCACCCAGCTAAACGCCGGGTTGACGTTGGGCAACAGGTTGGAGCCGCTGCTGCGGTCGCGATCTTCGATACCGGCGACGATGCTCTGCACGTGGCCGCGCAAGCGAGAGTTATCACCGATCACGCGGATATCCACCGCCATACCGACGTGGATGCCGTCGAGTTTGGTCTCCTCGAAATAGCCATCGATATGGAAGGAATTGCTGTCCACCACTGACAGTACCGGCCGGCCGGCGGTGACGAATTCCTGGTTACGCGGCGCCCGGTCGTTGACGTAGCCGTCCACCGGGCTGCGGATTACTGAGCGATCCAGGTTCAGTTGGGCCGAATCCACCGTCACTTGCGCTTCAGCCAGGGCCGACTGGGCACGGGCCACGCGGGACTGGCTTTCTTCCAGTTGCTCGCTGGGCACCAGGTTGCCGAGGCCACGGTTACGCTTGTACTCGCGCTGGGCCTGGGCCAGGGTTTCCTGGCGGTCGGCCACGGCGGCCTGGGCTTGGCGCAGGGCCAGCTTGAAGCGGTCCTGGTCGACGGCAAACAGCACCTGGCCCTTGGTCACCAACTGGTTGTCGCGCACGTCCACGCGCTGGATGAGCCCGGACACGTCCGGGGCGATCTGCACGATGTCGGCACGGATGTGCCCGTCGCGGGTCCAGGGCGCAAACATGTAGTACATGACCATGCGCCACACAACGACGACCGCGAAGCTCACGATCAGCAGCGTCAGGACTACACGGCCGATGGTCAAAAAAGGTTTTTTCATGTCATCAGGTATCGACTGAGTGAGTCCACCGCGCCCAGCAACAGCGCGTAGAGCCCCACATTGAACAATGCCCGGTGCCAGACCAGGCGGTAGAAGTGCATGCGCGTCAACAGCCCGTGCACCACCAGAAACAACACGTACGTAATGCCCATCAGCACCAGCAGCGTGGGCAGGAACACCCCGCTGATATCCAGATCACCGATCATAAAGGCGCTCCATCAGGCAACGGCGCCTCCATCTCGGTGCCGCCAATAAATTCGACGCCAGGCAACAACGCCAGGCGCAGGCCGGCCAGGGCGTGCAACAGGTGCAGGCGAGTATCGTCCTCGTCTTGCAGACCCTGGCCGTTGAGGGCCCGGCGTGTGCGGTCGAGGGTCATCAGCAGACCGCTGGGCGCGGGCAAGCGTTCACCCGCCTTGAGGCAGGCTTTGAAGTAAGCGCCCACCCCTTCGACGACCTGGTTGAGCAACACCCGTGGCACTCCAAGGATGCGCGGCGAGTACGCCAGCAGGTCGAGCAGGTTCAGCGCCACGCGCAAATCGCGCAGGGCGATGCCGGTGTCCTGGCCGGTGAGTGCCAGGCGCGGCAGGTGCTGCATGAGGCGATCGAGCATCTGCACGGCGAGGTGTCGGTGTTCGGCCAGGGTTGCGGGCTCGGTGAGGCCGACGATGTCACGCCAGCTGAAACGGGTCAGGCGCTTGGCGGCGAATTCGGCGCCGAAAGGCCGCGCGACCAATGTCCACACAAACGCAAACAGCAGGCCCACGGGCCCGGCGAGGTTGACGTTGGCGAAGTTGAGAAAGTCCGCGTCGTAGGCACCCTGGATGCTGATGAACGACGAGGTGTTCACCAACGTCAGCAACATGCCCAGGTAGAAGCGCGGCTGCACAGTAAGGGTACCGATGCAGATGAACGGCACCGCAAACGCCAGCACCAGCATCGGGAAATCGTGCAGGTTGGGCAGCACCAGAAACAGGTACAGGCTGGCGAACAGCACCGACATGGCGGTCCAGAAAAAGAACCGGTAGATCTGTGGCGCCGGATCGTCCATCGAGGCGAAGAAGCTGCACGCCACGGCGGCCAGAATCACCGCGCTGCCGCCGTCGGTCCAGCCCAGCAGAATCCACAGCACCGAGGCGACGATGATCGCGGTGACGGTAGAAAACGCCGAATAGAACATCAGACCACGGTCAAGGAATGGCGTGAGCCGGCCCAGGCGCCAGTGACGATACACGGCGCGCCAGCTGTCCTGGCTTTCGCACTGGATGGCCGCTTGCAGGCTGCGGCAGTCTTGCCACAGGTCGATCCATTCGCCCAGGCGATACAGCGCGTTGGAAAACAGCAGGGTGTGGCGGTCGTCCAGCGCCTCGCCTTGGGGTTGCAGGGCGTCGACTTGGTCACGCAGGGCGCGCCAGCTTTCCAACGGTGCACTTTGTTGAGTGTTTTCCAGCCACTGGCTTGTGGCTTCCAGAATCGGCTGGATGCGGTCGAGAAATTCCGGCGCCCGATGTTCGATGGCGTAGAGCGCATCGTCGAGGGCATCCACCACCGGCAGCAGGTGGATCATGCGCCCGCGCAGTTCCTTGGTGTTACGCACCGTTTGCGGCCGCGCGCCTTCGTGAGGCAATTGGCCGATCATCAATTCGAGGGTGTTGAAGGTGGCGACCATGCCGCTGCGCAAAGTGCTGACTTCTTCACGCTGCACATTGCGCGTCAGAAAGCGTTGGCTGTAGACCTGAGCATCGGCAAACCACTTGGCCACCGAGCCATCGAACACGGGCATCAGGCGGCGCGGCCAGAACATCGCCCCCACTACGGCGGCGACCGCAATACCGAGGAAGATTTCTTCGGTTCGCGCCTCGGCCACATCCCATACCGCCAACGGGTTATCCACCACCGGCAGGGCGATCAGCGGCAAGGTGTAGCCAGCGAGCATCAAGGCATAGTTGTTGGCGGTGCGCAGGTGCATCGAGAGGAACAGCAAAGTGCCCGTCCACAGTGCGATCACCACCACCAAAATGTACGGCGACTGCACGAACATCGGCACAAAAAACACCGCCGCCGCCGCGCCCATCAAGGTGCCGATGGCGCGGTACAGGGCCTTGGAACTGGTGGGGCCGACAAACGGGCTGGAGACGATGTACACCGTGGCCATCGCCCAGTACGGACGCGGCATTTGCATCAGCATGGCGATATAGAGCGCGATCATCGACGCGGCGAAAGTACGCACGCCGTAGAACCAGTCGCGGGCCGGCGGAAAACCGGTAAAGAATCCGTTCAAAGCGTCGCTGCCTCAAAGGCCCGCAGCACACGCAGCGCGGCTTCCATATCGGTGGAGTCGATGTCCGCCAGCACTTCACGGCGCAGGCGCACCAATTGGACTTCCACCGCTTGCACCAGCTCACGGCCACGCTCGGTGAGGCTCAAGGCCTTGGCGCGACGGTCGTGGACATCTTCGGTGCGGCATACGTAGCCGTCACTGCACAGGCGATCGAGCAGGCGCACCAGGGATGGGCTCTCCATACCGGATGCCTGGGCAACTTTGACCTGGTGCACACCGTCGCCCAAGCGGCCGATCATCAACAGCGGCACGGCGCAGGCTTCGGAGATGCCATAGCTCACCAGCGTGGTCTGGCAGATTTTGCGCCAATTACGGGCGCCCACCACCATGCTGCTGCTGAGGTTCATCTGGAGTTGTTCGAGGGATTGAGGCACTGGATAGTTCGCATACAGTTAGTTTGCTAACTATCAATATGGTGGAAGGAGGAGGATGCGTCAAGTTTTGAAACAATTTTGCGGATGGGTGGAAGGGTATGGGATGAGTAAAGCGGATTTTTGGCTGGCCATCCGCACGAACGCGATATCTGCCACACCGCCCTTCAAGATTTTTTGCCCCATCGCCAGACACTCCAGACCTTCACTCCTTCGGAAACGACCACTAACACGGCCATCAATACCAGGTTGTAATCGCGAAAAAGTTGAGCGCCTACAAGCAACAGCGAAACGGAAGGCACAATAAAAGCCAATCGGAAGGGAGTTTGAACGTAGACAACCCACTTAACGCTCTCACGGCCAAGAAAAAACAATACGCAGGAGATGACAATGGAAACTTGCAACAGCATGGCAAAAACGAACATGTAGAACTGCACCACACTGTGCTCACGCAGCAGCCATGACGCATTCTCAATATCGCTTAAATAAGGAATTCTTCCTCCCATTACACTGGTGACTGCATATCGAATCAAAAGAAAAGCATCCATGGCTCCCCAAAACCAAAAAACACGCTTGCGCATCACGTTTCTTCTTCCTTGTATTCATAGGCCACATCCGGCGTGACAGGCTGCCAATACCACGACTTACCACCGACCTGCCAGTTGTCGTCTCCCTCCAGATAACGTTGTTTTATATGCCGTAGTTCTCCATATCTACGTTCAACTGATTGGTGGCCAAGCTGATCATCCCCACTGTCCAGCCTTACCCATCGCTGGGTCATAACTCGTGTGGTGTTTGCGAGATCTTTCCCATCCGATAAAAATACCCGCCCTTCATCACCTGCGGAAATTAAGCGATTGGCGGTGAGGATAGCGGTATTTTTGATGCCGTCGTAATCGACGCTTACCTTCTCCCACTTGCCGGGCCCGACATACAGTCGACGCCCCATTAAGTGTCCGTACTTGACGCGACACTCCCTGCTTAAAGGGAGAAAAGGACGGTCCATCACAAATAACCAATCACCGGCGGCCAGCTTCTCCAAAACGCGCCGTTGGTCTTTTTCTGCGGAGCAGCAGGCAGAAGAGATATTGCACTGCCTAAGCAATTCGCTCAGTCCAGGCAACGTATAAGGAACGCGAAAAAATTCCCTGATACTTATTCGCGCAAAATAGGGACTTTCGATTTTTCCGAGATCATATTTCTCAATTTCGTCGTGAGGGATCAGACGTTTCATATAGCGTCCAGAGGAGAGAGTCAGCGCCTATTAGTAACGGGGCTCTCCCTCTGGCCACTATCGTCCACTTCCGCTTAGTCGATAGGATTCTTCCTAGCCTCGCCCACCCCTCAAGATCAAGTTCAACTCATCCACCACTTCAGCCCAATCCGCATCCTCCAGAATCTCCTCACGCAAAAACGCCCGTTGACTGCCCGTCCAGAAAAACGCGTCCGCCAGATGCAGCTCAGACTTGAGTGGCGAGTGAACGGACACAAACTTTTCGATGCTCACCGGGTCATCCGGCAGGCCCAGCTGTTTGAACAATGACGACAAGCTGTGCACAGGCGATTCCATGATGAGCTCCTGATAAAGGCGGTTGAAACGAGTCTAGCGGCAGCCCTCGGGTTGCGCCGATGGCGCGTTGCACAGCACGAACAACCGCGCCCTGGCGCCACCACCGTCCTGGCGGCTGAGTTCGCGCCAGCCCGCAGGCAGTGGGGCGAAATCGTCCGGGGCTTCGTTGCTGCTGATCAGCCAAACGCGGCGGGTGCCTTCGGGCAATGCCGACAAGTGGTCGAGGTATATACGGCCACCGTCCTGGTCCACCAGGGTGCCGAAGCCGTAGGCGTTGGGACGGGTCGGCGTGCCATCGGGTTTTGGCGGGGTGTAGAGCTGCAACTGGGCATCGGTCTGGTCGTAATACACGTAGCTGAGGTACCACATCATGTCGCTGAGCACGATGCGGTCGTCTTCCTGGTAGTTACGGTTGACGAATTCCACGGGCACGTTGAACTGGTCGTGTTCATCCACAGCGAAGTTGTTCTTCAGCCCCACCAGCTCCACGCCCACAAACAGTACAAACACCGCCGCACCCAGCCACGACAAACGGTCGATGGCCAGCGCCAGCAGGATCGGCAAAGCCAGGGCGTACACCGTGAGATAACGCTCGATAAACACCGGTGAAATAAACGACACGGCGTAGACCAGCAGCAGCGGCAGCAGAAAGAACAACGCCAGCAGGCTCGCCGGTCGATAGCGCTCGCGGTCGCGCCAGGCGGTCACCACGACGACCGCGACCAGCAGCAACGGAAACAGCCAGAACAGCGGCGGCCAGAAACCAACACCTTCATCCTGCAGCACGAACTGCCAGATCATCGACGGCAGGGACAGCAGGTTGACCGGTTCTTCCCAGCCAATGTCACCGCCCACTTTGAGCTGGTCGACGTGTTGCACCAGGTCCAGCAAGTTCGGCAACCAGGGCAGGTACAGCAACACAATCACGACATTGGCGCCCCACCACGCCGGGCGCTTGATCAAACGCTGACCGGGGGCGGCACTCAACAGCCCCAGGTACGCCCAATGCACCAGCACGCATAGCGCCGTGAAGTAGTGGGTATAAAACCCGGCACTCATCAGCAGTACATACACCGCCATGTATCGCGTGCGCTCAGGTTGGCGCACCCAGTAGACCAACGCCAGCGTGGCACCCAGCAGCCACACACCGAGCAGTGAATACATGCGCACTTCCTGGCTGTAGCGCACGGCGGTCGGCAGCAGGGCCAGCAGCACGCCCGCCAGCACTGCAGCGCGACGGGTGGACAGTTGCCGCGTCAGCCAGATGCCCAGCCCCACCGCAATGACACCGGGAATGGCGCTCATGCCGCGAATTGACCAGATGCTGTCGCCAAACAGCTCGATCCAGCCGCGCAGCAGGAAGAAATACAGCGGCGGGTGCACATCATGGGCGGCGTGAAACCACAAGTCGCCAAGGGCGTACTCACTGAGCAGCAGGCTGGAACCTTCATCTCCCCAGATCGCCGCCGACGTGAGGTGATAAAACCGCAGGGCCATGGCCAACGCCAGGATCGGCACCCACCAAAGACGGCTCAGCCAAGCAGCCCCCTCCCACGTGAGACGGTTGATTGCGGGCAACGCCCCGACCTTTTCATTTTGCTCTACCACAGACCGACGCACCCCGATTCCCCTGCCACTGCCTTGATTGCTCATGTGCAAACTCCCGCCACTCTAGGACAAAAGCCCCTGAGTCGCTGCTGGAATCGGACAAATCGGCAATTTGTGTAGGGCTTCAACGAAGCACGCGTCGGATCAGGCTATGATTGCCTCCCTCCAAGGACTCAGGATCAAGGACACGTCATGCGCATCGGTTTTCTGTCACCCCTGGCATTGGCCCTGCTGGCCAGTGTTTCCCTGCCGGCCCAGGCCAGTTCAGACGATTCGTGCTACCCGGACTGGCGGGTGTCACGTGACAGCCTCGATCCCTGCAACAACCTACCGTTTCTGAGCCCTGGCAATGACAGCCGGGCCAACCTGCGCCTATTGCTGGCCGACAAAAAGAACGCGGCGCTGACGCCCAACGCGCTGAGTGAAGATGATCTGTCCCAGGGCTTTGGCCCGGTGCCGTTTCCGGTGTATCGCCTGATACCCGCCCCAAGCGCAGAGACGCAGCCCGACTCCGACCAATCGCCCACCGCCGAGCTGGACACCTTGTTGACCGGTCTGGGGATCAAGCGCGAAGAGTACAAGACCGCTGGCGAAGCCTTCGTCGACGGCGAAGGCAGCCGCTGCCGCAGCAATGACGATGACAGCGCTACCGCGTTTATCAGCCAGGTCATCAACGCCGACATGCCGAGTACCGAGCGCACGACGCTGGTGAAGGCTCGCCTGCAATTGCTCACCACCTGCGACTGGGATGGCCAGGTGGTGACCGATCCTATCGAGTCCGCCCACGGCCTGCTCTTTCGCACCTACCTGCAAGCCGCCGCTGACTTCTACAGCGGCCGCTTCAGTGACGCCGAACGCGGATTCGCCGCCGCCAACCTGTCGACGATCCCTTGGCTGAAGGAGACCGCGCTGTACATGACCGCGCGCAATTCACTCAACCAGGCTCAAGCTGAGGCCTTCGATGAGTACGGCATGCCGCAGCTTGAGCATGTGGATAAGTCTGCACTGGGCCAGGCGGAAGCTGGGTTTCTGGGCTACCTGAACACTTATCCACAAGGTGTCTACGCGACGTCCGCCCACGGCCTGCTGCGCCGCGTGCACTGGCTGGCGGACGACAACGACAAACTGGCTGAAGACTTCGCCTGGCAGTTGACCCAAGCCACCGACGCCCAGCGCAATGTGTCGGTGGACGAACTGGTGGAAGAAGCCGACCTCAAGCTGCTGATGGTCAACAGCGCCAACCTCAAAGAGCCGCTGCTGCAAACCGTCACCGATCTGATGCTGATGCGCGCCAACACTCCGCCACGCCTGACCCGCGAAGCCCTCGCCCAGCAGAAAGCCACGTTTGCCAACACGCCAGCACTGTACGACTACCTGCAGGCGGCCTTTGCGCTGTACGTCGAGCATCAGCCCGACACCGCCTTGAAGCACCTACCCCAGGACATGCCGTCGAACCTGGATTATTTCGCCTTCAGCCAACAGACGCTGCGTGCATTGGCGCTTGAAGATAAAAAGGACTGGAAAAGCGCCGAAGCACTGTGGCTGAAACTGCTCGCTCAGGCCAAGTTGCCATTGCAACGTGACCAACTGGAACTGGCCCTAGCCATGAACTACGAACGCAGCGGCCAATTAGCCAAGGTGTTTGCCAGCGACTCGCCCATCAGTGCCAAGCAGGTGCGCTACATTCTGCTGCGCAACGTCGCTGGGCCTGAGTTACTGCGCCAGCAGATCGCCCAGGCCAGCGATCCGCTGGAGCGCCAGACCGCGCAATTCGTCCTGCTTTATAAAGACCTGCTGCGCGGCCAGTACGCCACCTTCGCCGAAGATCTCAAGCAACTGCCCGCCTCGCCCACTGAGGACAAATTGGGCGCCAGCCTGGGTTATGTCTACAGCGGCAACCAGACCCTGAAGTTGTTCCAGTGGAGCGGTGACAAAGCCGAATCCGGCTACGCCTGCCCGAGCATCGCGCAAACCGCAGCGGCGTTGCAGGCTGACGCGAAAAACCCGCAAGCCCTGAACTGCTTCGGCGAGTTCATCCTGCGCAACAACTTGGACGGCATGCCCCTGGAACAGGCCCGCGCCGCCGGTAGCCTGGGCAGCACCGCGTCGGACTTCAAAGGAGAAACCTTCTCGCGCCTCGACGGTTACAAGCAGGTCATCGCCAATGCCAAGGCGCCGAAGAACGACAAGGCTTACGCGCTGTTCCGCGCCATCAACTGCTACGCGCCGGCCGGCTATAACAGCTGCGGCGGCCAGGACGTGGAACCGGCTGTGCGCAAAGCCTGGTTCCGCCAACTCAAGACCGGGTTTGGCGACACCCAGTGGGGCAAATCCCTGCAGTACTACTGGTGAAAAAGCTGTGGCTGGGCTTGCTGTTGCTGGCAAGCCCGGCCTTCGCCGCCGTCGACGCTCGCGACTATGACGCCTTCTGGCTGTGGAGCGGCGTCACGCCCCAGCCGGTACTCAAACAGGCGAAAACCCTGTACATCCTCCAGGGCCAGATCAACTCAACGCGCCGCGCGCCCCAACGCGGCGTGCAATTTATCGCCCAGGGCATCAGCGTGCCGCGCATCACTCAAGGTGAAGTCTGGGTGGTCTACCGCGCCCACACCCTGCATTGGCCGGAACGGGTCTACACCCAACTGCTCGGCCAGGTGCAACGCTGGCGCGACGCGGGCAACCCGGTGGTCGGTATCCAGATCGACTTCGACGCCCGCACCCAATACCTGCACGAATACGCCGACTTCCTGCGCGACCTGCGCCACCGCCTGCCCGCCGACCTGCGCCTGAGCATCACCGGCCTGATGGACTGGAGCAGCAACGCCGACCCGGCCGCCATCGCCCAACTCAAGGGCGTGGTGGATGAGGTGGTGGTGCAAACGTATCAAGGCCGCCACAGCATCCCGGATTACGCGGCGTATTTACCGCGTATGAATCGGTTGGGGCTGGCGTTCAAGATTGGTTTGATCCAGGGCGGGGCGTGGGAGGAGCCGGAGTATTTGAAGGGGAGTGAGTGGTTTCGGGGGTATGTGGTGTTTTTGCAGAACCTCTGATGAACGCTAGAAAAACATCAACAAATACGCGTGCATTCTGCATGCACGCGGCGACTGCTGGCCCTTCGCGAGCAAGCTCACGTCTACTAAGCGGTAAGGAACGCAGACGCTATTCCCAGCGCCCACAAACTCACGCCTATGACGATCCAAATTCCGTTGGCCCATGTAAAACGGCTGTTGGCTTCGCCTTTTGGATCATCCTCAAGGTGGTTCACCGCAAGCTGAATCTGCACCATCAGGGCAACTTGAACAATGGTGAAGCAGACACCCACTTTTACTACCGTCAAAGGCGATACAAACCAGATGTAGGTATAGGGTAAAAAGGCGCAGCCTATCCAGCCCAGGGCGAAGCAACGAGGCCACCATCGATAGGACGCATCTTTCAAATCGAGCGCCCGCTTGATTTTCAGGACGAGCGAATAAGCAAAAAAAATTGAAAAAAATGCCCGAACCACAGGCAGCACTCTGGCACCGGTAGCGCTGCGATAGGCATCCCAGTGCTTATACAACCAGTAAAAGCCATAAAGGCCGTAGGACAACAGCATCATCACCAGCAGCTTGCGGTGGGCCACCACAAAAAAGGCAGCGGGCCGGGCCGCTGCGAGGGTGAGATCGGCTTGCGGCGGTGCGTAAGGGTTTTCAGCAATGGACATAGCGAGGGCTCTTTAAGGAATAGCCCGCCACAGTACTGCTCGCGTTCCCGATTTTTTGGCCCGCGCCAAAATAGAGAGCCTTCCTACTCTCGACTTCGTGAGTTCATCGGTTAACAGCTTGCAGCGGATACACCGACTCCCATCCTCCCCCCAACGCCTTGTACAACCCCACCATCGCCAACGACACGCCGGTCGAGCTTTCCACCCACTGCTCTTGCGTCGCCAGCAACGCGCTTTGCACGGTGAGAACATTGACGAAATCTGCCACACCTTCCACGTACTGATGTTGCGCGGTGGTCAGGGCGATCTGGTTCTGACGCACGGCTTCGGCCAGGCTGTCGCGGCGCAGTTGGCTGGCGTTGTAGCGGGTCAGTTGGTCGTCGATTTCATGCCAGGCGCGCAGCACGGTTTGCTGATAGGCCAGCGCCGCTTCCTGTTGCTGGGCTTCGCGCAGATTCACCATGCCTTGCAGGCGCCCGCCATTGAACAGCGGCAGGCTGAACTGTGGGCCGAAGGCAAAGGCGCGTGAGCCCCAGGAGCCGAAATCCGACAGTTGCATGGCCTGTGAACCGAGGCTGCCGGACAGGGTGATACGCGGATAGAAATCGCCCTTGGCCACGCCGATGTTGGCGGTGGCGGCATGCAAGCGAGCTTCAGCCTGGCGGATATCCGGACGGCGTTCGGCAAGCTCCGACGGTAGGCCGATAGCAACTTGGCGCTGGGTCTGCGGTACGGCGGCGTCCTTGGACAACTGCGCGTGCAGGGCTTGGGGTGGCTCGCCCATCAGCAGGCTCAGGGCGTTGATCAACTGGTCCTGGCGTTGCTGCAAATCCGGCAGGCGCGCTTCGATGGCGGCGACTTGGGCGGCGGCTTCGGCCACGTCCAGGTCGGTGGCGACGCCATCAGCCAGGCGCAGTTGCGAGAGCTTGAGGCTATGGCGTGCGACGTCGAGGTTTTGCTCGGTCACCGCGCGGGTATTTTGCATGCCGCGCAGTTGGATGTAGTCCTGGGCGGTCTCGGCCAGCACCGAGAGCAGCACAGCACGACGGTCGTTTTCGGCGACTTGCAAGGTGGCATCGGCGGCTTCAGTTTCGCGTTTGACCCGGCCCCAGAAATCCAGCTCCCAGGAGGCGGAGAAACCCGAATCCCATTGGCTGAACGCCGCGCGGCCATTCTCGCCGGACGGGTCGTTCAAGCCTTTGCCACTGTTGCGTTTGCGCTGGTAAGCCCCCGTGGCATCAACCTTGGGGTAACGCTCGGCAGTGGTCACCTGGCGCACGGCGCGGCTTTGTTCCAGACGGCTGCTGGCCAGTTTCAAGTCGAGGTTATCGGTGAGGGCGCGGCGCGTCAGGGCCGAGAGTTGTGCATCGTGGAATACATCCCACCAGCGCTCCTGGAGCGGGTCGCTGACGGCGCGGCTGTCGGCTTGGCGGCCTTGGGGTGCGCTCCATTGCGTCACTTGAGCGTTCTGCGGGCGCTGAAAATCCGGGCCGACGGTGCATGCACTCAGGCTGATCAAACTGAGGGTGAGCCAGGCAACTCGTTTCATTGCTGGGCAACCTCACGCTGACGTGCGACCGGCTGAGTGTCGACGCTGGCCTCCACCGACATGCCGACGCGCAGGCGCTCGGTCAGCGGCTGGTTGGGCTCCAGCACAATTTTGACCGGAATGCGCTGCACCACCTTGGTGAAGTTACCCGTTGCGTTGTCCGGTTTGACCGCGGCGAAGGTCACCCCAGTCGCGGGTGCGAGGCTCTCCAGATGGCCGTTGAGCAACTCGCCGTCGAGGCTGTCGACACGCACCTGAACGGCTTGGCCGGCTCGCATGTGAGAGAGTTGGGTCTCTTGAAAGTTAGCCACCACGTACGCCTGCGCCAACGGCACCACGGCGAGGATCTTGCTGCCCGGCGTCACATAGGCGCCGACCCGCACGGCGCGCTCGCCGACCATGCCATCCACCGGCGCAACGATGCGCGTGTAGGACAGCTGATAGCTGGCCATCTCCAACGCTGCCTGGGCGCGCTTGAGCCCGCCTTCGGCCGCATCGCGCTGGGCGGTGAGAATCTCCACCTGCTTACGTTCGGCCGCCAGCACCGCCGTAGCATTGGCCAGGCGTGCGGTGGCCTGGTCGATGCGGGTCTTGGCTTGCTGGGCGTTTTGCACAGTACCGGCGCCCACACCGGCGAGGTGGTTGTAGCGGTTCAGTTCGTGCTCGGCGAACGCCATTTCGGCGCGATCCGCCGCGACGGTGGCTTGGGCTTGGGCGATCACCGAGCTTTGGCGTTCCAGGGTCGCGGTGGCGTTTTTCAGCTGGGCCTGGGCAACCAATGTGTCCGCATCAGCGGCCTGGGCGGCGGCGCGAAAATCACGGTCGTCGATCAGCGCCAATAACTGGCCGGCCTTAACCCGCTGGTTGTCCTCCACCAGCACTTCCTTGATAAAACCCGCAACGCGCGGGGCAACCAGGGTGAAGTCTGCCGCAACAAACGCGTCGTTAGTGCTCTGATGTTTGCTGCCCAGCAAGCCTGGCGCGACCAGATAGAACAGCACACCGACGGCAAATACGGTGATGACGGAGACGGCAATTTTGTCTTTGCGTTTCATGGAAAGTCCTTGTGGCTAGGTCGGTGCGCGAGGCGGGAAGATCCGCGTGGGCATCCAGAAAATCAGCAGGATCAACGCCACGGCGACACCGCCCATGACGTAATAAAGATCCGAAGAAGTGAGCACCACCGCCTGCTCGTGCAGCCGATGGGCGAGGCCCGGCGCGTCGCCGTCGGCCAAGGGCGAATTGCCCAGGCGATCCACCAACATGGTCGAGTGAAAGTGCAGGCGCTGGGTGGTCAGCGCGTCCAGCACGCCGGTGGCGACCACGGCGGCCAGGCCTTTGACGGTGTTGAACCAGGCCGAAGCGAACGGGCCGTCCTGTGGCTGAATGCTGCCGGTGGACAGCATCAACAGCGGTAACACAGCCATGGGCTGCCCAAAGATTTGCAGCACGTACAGGCCGTAAAAATCGTCGCGGATCCACGCCGAAGTGAGGTGCGCGCTGCCGATGCAGCACAGCACCAACATGCTCAAGCCGATCCCCAGCACCCAGCGGCAATCGACCCAGCGCAGGTTACACAACGCGGCCACCAGCGGCAGCGCGATCAACTGCGGCAACGCCATCAGCAGCATCACTGGCGCGGTTTGCAGCGGTCGATAGCCTTGGACTTGGGCGAGGAAACTCGACGGGATGATGATCACTGAGGTCAGCACCATCAGCACGCCCGCCAGCACGATCAAAGCAAACGAGAGGTTACGCAGGCCGAGCATCTGCAACTTGAAAAACGGCATCGGGTGCGACCATTCATTGAGCATAAACAGCACCAGCAGCAGCGAGCCGCCACTCAGCAAAAAGGTGATCAGGCCCGACTCGAACCAGTCCAGCCGATTGCCTTGCAGGATGCCGATCACCAGCATGCAGATCGCCGGGAAGCCCAGCAGCAGGCCGCGCCAATTGAACTGCTTGAAGCGCTCCAAGCGCAGCGGGTCTTGGGGCAAGCCATAGGCCACGGCCGCCATCGCCAGCAGGCATGGCGCGACGATCTGCCAGAACGCCCACTGCCAGCCGACGTATTCGGTCCACAGCGCCGCCAGTGGTGTGCCAAGGCTCGGGCCGAAGGTAGCGGTGAGCGCGTAGCCGGCCAGGCCATACAGCTTGACGTTGGCCGGCAGGAAGCGCAGCGCCACGGTCATTAGCATTGGCGGCAATGCGCCACCGGCCAAACCTTGCACGGTGCGCAGCAGCAACAGGCTTTCGTAGTTCGGCGCGAAGGGGCACAGGATCCCGAGTACGGTGAACAGGGCTATGGCGCACAGAGTGAAGCGGCGTAGGGAGAACGTCACCGAGCACCAGGGGGCAAAGGCCATGGCCGCGACCGAGGTGGCGGTGTAGGCCGCGACGAGCCAGGTGCCTTCGTCAAAACCGATGTAAAGCGCACCACGGATATCGGCGAGGGCCACCTTGGTGACCATCTCGTTGAGACCGGACACCAGCACCGCCAACAACACGCCGACCAGGCCGATGATGATGCGCGGGCCGAATACGGGTGGGGTGATGGCGGTGGGTTTGGCTGCGGCCGCGAGGGTGGGGGCAGCGAGGGAAGTCATGAACGGATAACTCGGGATTAAAAATACCCGAGCAGTTTAATCAGGCACACACATGACAAAAAGTTACATGTTGGCAGGGTATAAGTGCGTCAGACGCAATCATGAATCCACCACAGATCTCTCGTGGGAGGGGGCTTGCCCCCGATTGCCGTGTGGCAGGCACAGATTCTCTGTCTGATCCACCGCGATCGGGGGCAAGCGCCCTCTCACATTTGCTCTGCGTACGCTTGATGTTCAGGTCGGCTGGGCTTCCAGCCACGTGGCGTGGCAGCTCTCGCGCATGATTTCGCGCAGCCATTTGTGAGCGGGGTCTTTATCGAAGCGAGGGTGCCAGGATTGGGCCAGGACCAGGGTCGGCAAAGAGATCGGCAGCGGGAAGGCGCGCAGGGGCAGCTTCAGGCGATTAGCGCTGTAGAGCGCCTCCTTGGGCACCGGCAGGATCAAGTCGGAGTCAGGCAGCATGAACATCGCACCGTGAAACCCTGGGGCGATCATCGCCACACGGCGCTCCAAACCCTGGGCATTCAGCGCGGTATCGATCGGCCCCCGGGCGATGCCGCGTCGCGAGATGCTGATGTGGGAATAACTGGCGAAACGTGCGGCGGTGATCTCCTCGTCGAATAACGGGTGATCCTGCCGCGCCAAGCCGACGAAGGTGGTGGAGAACAGGTTCTGCACCTTGACCTCGGGGCTTGCCGGCTGGGTGTTGCTCACGCGCAAATCCAAGCGTCCTTCGCGCAACGCTTCGTCGTCGGTGTCGCCTTCTGGCACGAAACATAGCTCACACAGCGGTGCCATACGCTCCATGGTGTCGAAGAGACGACCGCCATACACGCCAATAAAAAAGTCATTAGCGCGCACGCTGAAGCGACGGCGCAGGGTGGTCAGGTCCACTTGATCCGCCGACCGAAACAGCAGCGCCGCCTGTTCCACCACGTTGCGCACCTGACCTTGCAGTTGCAGGGCCTTGGGCGTTGGCACCAGGCCCCGACCGGCCCGCACCAGAATCGGGTCGCCCACCGCTTCGCGGATACGCGTGAGGGTACGGCTCATGGCTGCTGGACTGAGGTTCATCCGCCGGGCGGCGCCGACCACACTGCCCTCGTCGAGCAAGGCGTCGAGGGCGACCAGCAGGTTCATGTCCGGTAGTTGCATGCCAAGCACTCGTGATCAGAAGGGAGTGAACTGGGCGCAATCGTAGCAGGCTTTACAGGTAGCGCTTGAGGTTGCGTGGCAGGTAGTCGGCGTAGGTTCGTTTGGGATTGGCCTGGCATTTGCGCACGATGTCCGGCAGAGCGCTTTCAAGCTCGTCGGCCTTGGACAGGCCTTCGTTGTAGTCGCTTTTACCGCTTAACGCCGGGAACATCACTGCCACACGGGTAATGGCAAAGCTCTTCATGGCGATCAGTGGCCGGGAGGGATGATCGCGCCGGAACTGGCTGACTTCCTCGTTCAACGCGCTGCAGGATTGATAGGTGGTTTGCGTAAAGGTCAGTCGCGTACTTTCTTCACTCGTCGGTACGGGCGAGAAAATCATGTCGTTCTGAGCATCGATTACCTCTGGCCGATCGGCATTCACCGTCCAGGGTTTGAAGCGCCATTTTGAGGCTGCAGCCACGGCCGCCTCACCGAACTCCGGCTTGGTGGCGCTGAGTGCTTTGACGTCACTGACGGTGCCGTCGCTGTGAATGTTCAGGCTGACGCGCGCATGCCCTTGGGTGTTAGTCAGGTTGCCAGGGTAGACCGGCTTGGGCATCGATACCGTTTCGGGTATGAACTCGGCCAACGCAGAGGTCGACAGCAACAAGGCCGCAGCCAAGACAAAAAAACGCATCGTCGTAAATCCTTTTACCAAGCCTATCCGACGCCGGAGCAGCGTCGAATTCGGCCGGCATTATCAGGTTCACATCGGACAAAGAGCAATCATTCCTGTTTAGCGCTGCATGCCCCAACGCTTCACGGTGAGCCGCTCGAAGGTGTCAAACACGAGGTTTTCCACCAGTAGGCCGATCAGGATCACCACCGCCAACCCGGCAAACACCTTGTCGGTATATAGCTCATTGCGGTTCTGGAAGATGTACCAACCCAGCCCGCCCTTGCCGCTGGTGGCGCCGAACACCAACTCGGCGGCGATCAGCGTGCGCCAGGCAAACGCCCAGCCGATTTTCAGGCCGGCGAGGATCGACGGCAGTGCAGCCGGGATCAGGATAAACAGCACAAAGCGCATGCCCTTCAGACCATAGTTGCGACCCGCCATGCGCAGCGTCTCGGACACACCGAGGAACCCCGAATAGGTGTTGAGCGCCAGCGCCCACAACACCGAATGCACCAGCACGAAAATCAGGCTGTTCTGGCCCAGGCCGAACCACAGCAGCGCCAGCGGCAGCAACGCAATGGCCGGCAGTGGATTGAACATCGAGGTCAGGGTGCTCAGCAGGTCGCGGCCCAATTGGGTCGACACGGCCAAGGTGGTCAGGGCAAAGGCGAGCACTATGCCGATCAGGTAACCCTTGATCAGCACCACCAGCGAGATACTCACCTTGCTCAGCAGTTCACCGCTGCGCAGGCCGTCGGACAGCGCATTAAAAGTCTGCAGAAAACTCGGCAGTAGCAGGTCGTTGTTCTGATAGCGCGCCACGACTTCCCAGAGGATCGCAAGCACGATCAGGATCAGGCCCTTGCGCAGCCAGCCTTGTTGCCAAAGGCGTTGGCGCAGGGGCAACTCGCGCTCCACGGGGACACTGAGCAGCGGTTCGAGGGTGACTTCATATTCCTGGCGCATGGGTTACCCCCTTAGTAAGCGATGCGGATGTCGGCAAAACCCAACTCGGGTTCCGCTGCGCTGGTTTCATCGAACAACAAGCGATGAATACGCCGCGCCGACGCCTGGAAGTCCACACCGCCCAAGCTGTGCAGGTCGTATTGATGGCTGTGGATTTCTGCACGTACGCGCCCCGGATGGGGGGACAGCAACAGAATGCGATTGCCCACCACGAGTGCTTCTTCGATGGAGTGGGTGACGAACAACAAGGTGAAGCGCACCTCCTCCCAGAGCAGCAGCAATTCTTCCTGCATCTTGCGCCGGGTCAGGGCATCAAGGGCGGCGAAGGGTTCGTCCATCAGCAGGATTTTCGGCTGCATGGCCAGCGCGCGGGCGATGGCCACACGGGCTTTCATGCCGCCGGAAAGCGTGTGGGGGTAAGCGTCGGCGAAGGCACTCAGGCCCACCTTGTCCAGGTAGTGCAGCGCGCGTTCTTCGGCCTCACGGCGCTTGAGGGTCTTGGACGCCAACAGTGGGAACATCACGTTCTGTTTGACGGTTTTCCACGGTGGCAGTTGGTCGAATTCCTGGAACACCACAATGCGGTCCGGGCCGGGTTGTTCGACCTTTTGCCCCAGCAAACGAATCTCGCCTTCGCAAGGTTTGATAAACCCGGCGATGGACTTGAGCAACGTGGATTTGCCGCAGCCCGAAGGGCCCAGCAGCACGTAACGGTCAGCCGGATCGATCTCGAAACTGACTTGGTGCGTGGCCCGTACCACGCGCTCGGGAGTACGGTATTCGAGGCTGACGCTATCCACCGCCAGCAACGGCTCGGCGGTGTGCAGGTTGCTGGCCGTGTGGCCTTGCAAGGGCGCGTTCATCTCAGCTTCCTTGCAGGGGCTTGGCGTCCTGGAAGAAGTAGTCCTTCCACGATTCAGGCTTGTTTTTGATGGCGCCGACGCGGTAGAGGAATTCCGCCAGCGGGTAGGTGTTTTTCGGCGTGACGCTGAACTCGAACTGCGGGTTGTCGATGATCTTGAGCAGCTCGGCGCGGTCGATCTTGGCCTTGGTCACGCGGATGTAAGTGTCGGCTGCGGCGCCCTTATCGTTCTGGGCGAATTGTGCGGCTTCGGTCAACGCGTCCACAAAGGCCTTGTAGGTTTTCGGGTTGTCGTTGCGGAATTTTTCGGTGGCGAACAACACCGTCGGTGAGTTCGGCCCCAGCAGGTCATAGGTGTTCAGCACCACATGCACATTGGGGTTGGCCAGGGCCTGGTCCTGGAATGGCGGGTTGGAAAAGTGCCCGGTCAGTTCAGTACCGCCTGCGATCAATGCGGCGGTGGCGTCAGGGTGCGGGACGGCGACGGTGTACTTGTCGAGGCGATTGAATTCCTTATCACCCCACTGCTTGGCGGCGGCGTATTGCAGGAAGCGCGACTGTACCGAAACGCCCACCGCAGGTACGGCGATACGGTCCTGGTCGGTGAAGTCGGCAATGGTCTTGACCTTGGGATTGTTGCTGACCAGGTAGTACGGGAAGTTACCCAGGGACGCTACGGCCTTGACGTTCTGCTTACCGTGGGTGCGATCCCAGATGGTCAGCAGCGGACCGACACCGGCACCGGCGATATCGATGGAGCCGGACAGCAGCGCATCGTTGACTGCCGCGCCACCGGAAAGTTGGGTCCAGTCGACCTTGATGTCGATGCCTTCCTGCTTGCCGTATTTCTCGATGAGGTTCTGGTCGCGCACCACGTTGAGCAGCAGGTAGACGATGCCGAATTGTTCGGCGATGCGGATCTCGCCTTCGGCCTGGGCCGCCGCTGGAGCGACGAGGCTGCCCGCCAACAGACTGATACCCAATCCAACTGTGGCGGCCAATCGTGCAAATGGAATATTCCTGGACATGGTCATGCTCCGAATCAGAAAGGCGCGTCGCCCTGGATGGTGGTGCGAAACAGCTTGCGGCGCAGATGGCTCGGGCAACCGGCGGCGAGGTGGATCAGCGAGCGGTTGTCCCAGAACACCAGGTCGTGGGGCTGCCATTGGTGGCGATAGATGTTGTGCGGCAGCACGCTGTGGGCGTACAGCTGAGCCAGCAGATCGCGGCTTTCGTCTTCCGGCAGGCCGACGATGCGGGTGGTGAACCCTTCACTGACGAACAACGCTTTGCGGCCGTTTTCCGGGTGGGTGCGCACAATCGGGTGTACCACTTCTGCGACTTGCGCCAACTGCTCGGGAGTAAGCGTGGGGCGCCAATTGCCTTCGAACTTGGTCTCGCTGTAGCGCGCGGTGTAGGAATGGGCGGCGCTGCGGCCTTCGACAGCTTTGCGCAGGTGCTCGGGCAGTTGGTCCCAGGCTTTGTGCATGTCGGCGAACAAAGTGTCGCCCCCTTCAGAGGGCAACTCCTGCGCATGGAGCATCGAGCCAAGGCTCGGCAGTTCTTTATAGGACAGGTCCGAATGCCAGAATTTACCCGCGTCGCCCAGGCCGATGGATTGGCCGTTTTCGATAATGTTGGAAACGATCAGTATTTCCGGGTGGTTGGCCAGCAGAAACTGTTTGAGTACGTGGATCTGCAGCACGCCAAAACGGCGACTGAAGGCAATCTGTTGTTCGGGGGTGATGCGCTGGTCGCGAAAGACCACCACATGGTGATCCAGGTGCGCGCGATGAATACGCGCGAAATCCTGGTCATTGACTGGCCGGGACAGGTCCAGACCGATAATCTCCGCACCGACGCTGCCGGGCAGCGGGCGAACCTCGAAATCCTGGGCGGAAAAGATCGCTGTTGGAACAGTAGAGGTGGCAGACATGAGTTCACTCCCGGTCAGACAGGAGAGTGACTTTATAGGTATAAGAACGGCATTTTAAATACCGTTAATGAATATCGATATGCGGGAATGTCGCAACATGGCAGCAGCGTGTAAGACCCCGGAAAGCTCGGATGTGGGCCGCCGGAGCCCCGCGTTGAAACGCTTACAAGCCGAAACCGTGGCCGTTTGACAAGCTTATTGGCAGCCACTAGTGTGCATTGGATCCAATTAGCCACCACTCTTTGCATAAGGAGGATAGCGTAGCCGTGACGCAGAAGCCGAACCCTTTGAACAGCATCAAGATCAGCGGTCCTATTCCCGCCCATCTCGCTCGCTCCGTGATTGAAGAAACATTGCGCAATGCCATCCTTGATGGCCGGTTGCCCTGCGGTACCGCCATGCGCCAGCAGGAGCTCGCCAGCCTGTTCGGGGTCAGCCGCATGCCGGTGCGTGAAGCCTTGCGCCAGTTAGAGGCGCAGTCACTGCTGCATGTGGTCACCCACAAGGGCGCCGTCGTGGCACCGTTGATCGAAGACAACTCAGCTGAGACCTATGAGCTGCGACTGTTGCTGGAGTCTGAAGCGCTACGCTTGTCGATTCCCTTGCTGACCGAAGCAGATCTGGCCGATGCAGAGAATTTCATTTGTGCCCTCGAACAGGAAAAGGACTACACCGAGATCGGTCGTCTCAACCGCCTGTTTCACATGACCCTTTACAGCAAGGCGCCTAACCAACGGCTACTCAAATTGGTAGAGCACGGGTTAAATGAGGAAGAGCGCTTCCTGCGTTTCAACCTAGAAGCGATGGGGCTGGGTGAGACATCCCAGGAAGATCACCGTGAACTGCTAAACCTTGTGGCGCAGAGGAAAACCGACGAAAGCATCCTGACACTGCGTAATCACTTGATGCGCGGAATGGAAGTGATCACAGCCTATCTCAACAGCCCGAATACCACTGTAAAAAACACCCCATAACATAGCGCCAGGTCTCTCGTCTTGACGCTCAAGAGCTGCGGGGCTTCCTACCTGATCAGGTAGCACACCCCGCGCCGAAGAAACTTCTCACTCTTATAATGCAAGTTGCCGACAGCTAATATTATTTAGCAAAACATCTAATGCATTCATATGCTTACCAACTTGTTTAACCCGCTTATTATCCACCGCCACTAAACCAGACACTTAACTCGACGGCGCAGCCCCAATCGCGCGAGCGTTTGTGCGCGCCAAGTCTGGCTTATATCTCTTTATCTCCTTGCCACTCACAACAACCCAATACTGCTTAAACAGCAGACGCAACAACTCATAGGCATCAACCATGTACCCACCATTACTTGAAAAAAGAAAACTGAAGTTGTGCAACCATCCGTTATTTCTGGAAATAACCTCACTGCAAAAATTACAACTATTCATGGAGCACCATGTGTTTGCAGTTTGGGACTTCATGACACTCACCAAACGCCTGCAACAGGACCTGACATGCACTCGCCTGCCTTGGCTGCCACCGGCCGACCCGAACGCTGCACGCCTGATCAATGAGATAGTGCTGGGCGAAGAGTCAGACTCACACCCCAGGCAAGGCTATTGCAGCCACTTCGAGTTGTACTTGGAAGCCATGGTCGAAGTCGGCGCCAGCACCTCGTCGATAAACCGTTTCATTGCACTGCAACACCAAGGCGTTGATGCAAATACTGCCCTGAGCATGTCGAACGCTCCTGCTGGTGCTGCACGCTTTGTCAGCGACACATTGCACATGGCACTGAACGCACCCACCCATTGTGTAGCCGCCGTATTCCTTCATGGCCGTGAGTGTGTCGTCCCACGCATGTTCGAACGCATCCTGCAGACTGATACGTTTATCCATCGCCAAGCACCCACCTTGTGCGGCTACTTCGAGCGCCACGTCGAGTTAGACGCTGAGCATCATGGGCCGGCAGCTGAGCAGTTGCTCGAACGCTTGCTGGCAGTGGCTCCGAGTTACCCGCAACAAGCCGACGAAGCAGCCCTCGCCGCCGTAGAAAGCCGTATCACGTTCTGGGACGAGGTGCGGGCCGCGCTGCAAGAGGTGCGCCCATGAATACCGCGGGCTACACCCCCATCGCCGACGACTGGGAACGCCGCGCGACCATCCGTACACGCCCTCGCCGCTTGCTGGAAAACGATGAAAATCTGATCTATCCGATGTGCCGCCAACCCTTGGTACTCAGCAAGACCTTTGTTGAACACTGCGCACAATGGCGCGACTTCGTGCTGGTGCAAAGCTTCTACAAATTCATCAACGACGTGGTCATTTTTGAAACCGAAATCGTCGAAAAAACTGCGCGCAATATTGCCAAGAATCGCTTCTCGCTACCCTTCCCCCTAGCCTGTCGCGTTGATGCGATGACGGTTGTGGTGGATGAGGACTACCACGCCCTGGTAGCGCTGGATTTCCTGCAACAGGCAGTGGAAATGACCGGCATACAACCGCTCGACCTGCCGGAGCATATCGAACTGAGCCGTGCGCTGCCGGCGGCACAGGCGCAGGCCCCCGCCCATCTGAGCGATGCTGTGGAACTGATTGGCGTGGCTATCGCCGAAAACACCGTAACCCACGATGTCGCAGCGTTCTCTAAGGACAGCAGTGTCAAAGCTTCCGTTCGTGGCTTGATGGCCGACCACCTGTTTGACGAAGGCCGCCACGCGCAGTTCTGGACCCGGCTGGTGCGTATTTACTGGCAAACCGCGAGCCCGGACGACCGTGACAGCATCGCTCAGGTACTGCCCACATTCCTGGCGCATTACCTGACCAACGACCTGCAGAAAAACTTCGACCTGCAACTGATCGAGCACCTCGACATCAGCGATCGCCTACGCGGGAATCTGCGCGATGAAGTCGCAGCGCTGGCGTTTCCCATCACCCGCCAGCACCCGTTGATGGGCAATATCATGGGTTTCCTGCAACACAGCGGCTTGCTGCAAACGCCAAGTGTGGCGCAGGCGCTGAACGACTACCTGCCGGTGTCGCCATGAGGTGCCTGACAATCGGCTGGCTCGGAATAAGCAAGGCACTTAGCGCCATCAGGCCAGTATTGGAGCAATACGGGCATGTGTCGGGCGATAAGAACATCGACCTGTGGATTGAAGACGGTAGCCTGCCGTTGCCGGATGACGTGGGCAAAGCCTCCTGTATAAGTCTGCGCCTTGGGGTCGGTCCGGTAACCGATTGCGGGTTGCCCCTGTTGCAATTGCGCGCCTATGACCGTGAGCGACGTTTGTCTGCCGTGCTGGACATCGCCGAAGAACCCAGTGGTAACGGCCAGCGACTGCGCCGGCAGGTCACAGACACAGTGGTGGACTGGGTCGCGCTGCTGGTGAGTGGTTTTTCACGTGATCCCGGGTCTCTCTCTACGAGTGCGATTGCCACTGACTGGCCCGAGCAGAGCTTGCGGGGGCTGGAGACGCTGGCCTTTATGCACCGATTCAATCGTACGGCAGACCCCAACCTGATCCAGAAAGCCCAGGTGCCTGTGATCGAACAGCTCCAGTCCAGCCTTTATGCCTTCGCTGACCGGACGGCTCTGAATATCGCCGGGCACACGGTGACCTACCGCGAGTTGCACCTTCAAGCCATAGCAATCCAGCAACGATTACAGCCCTTGCTGGACGCTGTTGAAACACCGTGGATAGTTGGCGTGTGCATGGAAAAGTCCATCGAACTGTACGCCAGCATTCTTGCGCTGCTCGGCTGTGGCGCGGTGTACCTGCCACTGGAATCTGAGCAGCCTCTTAAACGGCAGAGGACCATGCTCGAAAGCGCCGGGGCTCAAGTGTTGCTGGATACCGGCCAGCACCCGTTACGGGCGCATTTCACTTCACTCGATGTCAGCACCGTTAAGCCACACACCCTCAAATTTGCTCATCTGTTGATGCACAATCGCCCCTGCTCGGATATGCCGTGCATGGTGCTCTATACCTCTGGCAGCACGGGCCAGCCCAAGGGGGTGCTCCTCAGTCAAGGTAACCTGGCGCACTTCACTGCTTGGCTTGGGTCCTGCATGAAGCCAGATGAATGGAGCCGCGTTCTACAGTTTTCGCCCCTGGGTTTCGACTCGTCATTGATCGACATTTTCCCTGCGCTGATTGCAGGTGCGCAGTTGATCGTGCCCAGTGAAGAACAACGACGCGACCCTGAGCAACTGGTGGAACTGCTCCGTCGACAGTGCGTTACCCATGCCTTCCTACCGCCCGCGCTGCTCAATATCCTGCCGCTGGATCAACCCTTGGGTGTGACGCACCTGCTCACCGGTGGCGATGCCTGCGAACCCCATGTCATCGAGCGACTGGCAGCGCAGTGTCAGCTTCACAACCTCTATGGCCCCACCGAAACCACAGTGCTGATTACGCACCGGACGCTCGCACCCGATGACAACAATCGCAACGTTGGCCACCCGATCGCCAATAGCCAGGTGCTGATACTCGATGACGATCTGCAACCTGTGGATGAACAGGTGATGGGCGAGTTGTACATCGTCGGCCCCGGATTAAGTCTGGGCTATGTGAATGCGCCGCATCAGGCTGACAGCCCATTCGTCGAACTGCTGATGCCGAGCGGCCAACCGCTGCGGGCCTACCGCAGCGGCGACTTGGCACAGTGGACGGCCCAAGGGATTGTGCTGGGTGGGCGTCGCGACGATCAGGTGAAGATCCGCGGTTTCCGGGTCGAACCCCGAGAGATTGAACAATGCCTACGCAATAGCCGGCTGTATCGCGAACTGGCGGTAGTGATCGACCATGAAAGCAGGATCTGCGTCTTTGTCGCCCAGCCCGCACCCGGCGCCACGCTGGTGGCCCTACAGCAGCATGCGCGCCAACGGTTACCGGACTATATGCAACCCGGTTTCTGGGTGGAGCTGCCAGGCATGCCGTACACCAACAACGGCAAGGTCGACCGGAAGACGCTGCTGGCGCTCCCCTTCCAACCGATTTTCAGCGCTGCGCACCGGGCTGCACACACACCGCTTCAAGCACGATTGAGCGAGGTGTGGAGCGAGCTACTGGGTGTGCCCAGCCATCAGTTGTCCATCGACGAAAGCTTCTTCGCGTTGGGCGGCCATTCAATTTTGCTGTCGACTCTCTTGCTGCGTGTTCGCGAGCAATTTGGGCGTAGTTTCGCGTTGAGCCACTTCATTGAAGTTCCGACGATTCGTACGCTCGCAACGCTGATGGAGGACGGAGAACCACCCGACGCATCCTCTGGCCAGGCAGTCTTGGATGCCCAACGGGATTGGGTGATCACTCCCTTGCATAGGAATTGCGCTGGTGATCCGCACAAGGTGATTGTGACGGGGGCCAACAGTTTCGTCGGCGTCCATATTGTCGAAGCATTGCTGGCCTCTGGTGTAACCGAGGTGGCATGCCTGGTACGTGAGATGCCGGGGAAGCCTGCAATGGCACGCTTTACCCAGTCGCTGCGCGAATACCACCTGGAACACCTGGACTTGAGCCGGGTACGGGTACTCGCCGCCGACATCAGCCTGCCGCGATTGGGTTTGACCTGCGAGGTGTATGACACGCTCGCCGCAGACTTTGGCGTGCTGGTGCATAACGCGGCGCAGGTCAACCACGTGATGGACTACGCGTCACTGGCCAGAGACAACGTTGAACCCATATTCGAATGCCTGCGCCTGTGCGAGACCCGCTGCAAGAAGGTCTTCAACTTTGTCTCAACGTTGTCGGCGTCCAGCAGCATCGACCCGCAAGGGTATGTGCTCGAAGCAGCGGCTGCGACCACCCTGCCGCTGTACATCCGCAATGGCTACAACCTATCCAAGTGGGCAGCCGAGCGAGTGTTGGGGCGTGCGGTCGCGCAAGGTGCCTGGGTAAATATCCATCGCCCTGGAAATATCAGCTTCAACAGTCGCAACGGTGTCTGCCAGCCGCAGAAGAATCGCCTGATGCTGATGCTTAAGGGGTCTCTGCAGTTGGGAATGTTGCCTCGGCTAGATCTGAATTTCGACCTAATGCCCGTGGACTTCCTGGCTCGATTCATTGCTTACCACTGCACGCGCTTTCAAGCGGACAGAAGCGTATTCAACCTGCACAACCCACAGCCATTGAGCTGGGATCACTACCTGGATGCGTTCAGCCGGGCGGGCCATCGGTTCGAACGGGTGAGTACTGCACGTTGGCAGCAGGCGCTGCGAACAGCGGGCCAGGACAATGCGTTGTTTGGCGTAATCGGGTTTTACCTGGATCGACTGGATGAAGACATTGGCGACACGTTGATGATCCGTCATGACAACGCACAACACGGCGTCCAGCAGATGGGCGAGCAGTACCCCGAAAAGAACGCGGTGCTGCTGAGTAGAGGCTGCAATTACCTTAAGACCATCGGCTTTCTCTGAACCGCTTCAGGACAACTTCATGAAACCGCTGCAACCCGATACGTTAATTCATAACCCAAACGGCAGGCCGATCGTGGCCTCTGTGGTGATCGACTGCCATGCCACCCGCCTATGGAACACGGTGGGACGGTTTGCAGGCTTCGATACCTTCATACCGGCCCTGACGCATATCGAAATGACCGGCACCGGTGTGGGCGCCTTACGCACGAAATTTTTCCGCGATGGCAACCGAGTGGTGGAACAGCTAAATAGCTGGGATGAGCACGCGATGCACATGACCTGGACCACGATCTACAACACCCTGGGCGTGGCCAGGCTGTGGGCGGCAATCAAAGTAGACGCTCTTGGAGAGCACTGCTCCAGGGTAACCTGGACCATCATTGCCGAGCCCTTAGACGCAGCACAGGTGGGATTTGAGCAGTTTGTGCAGGGGTTCGCCGATGGCGCCCTGGAGAATGTTCGCCGCTTGCTGGGTAAGCGATAGGAGCGAGATCGCTCGCTCCTACACACTCAGCAGATCAAATTTTGAAGCTATCGACCAACTGCTTCAACCGATTGGCCTGTTGAGACAGCGCATCGCAGTCTTTCAGGGTTTCGTTGAGGTTGGTCACACCTTGCTGGTTCAGCAGGTTGATCTGGTTGATGTCGACGTTGAGGGTTTCCACCACGGCAGTCTGTTCCTCAGTAGCGGCGGCCACGGACTGGTTCATGCCGTCGATCTCGACGATTCGCTGCGTTACGCTGACCAGGCGCTCACCGGCCTGGTTGGCCACCTGAACGCTTTCTTCGCTGGAGGTCTGGCTGGCATTCATGGTGGTCACCGCCTCACGCGAGCCCACTTGCAGCGAAGTGATCATCTTATGAATCTCTTCAGCCGACTCCTGGGTACGGTGAGCCAGGTTACGCACCTCATCGGCGACCACGGCGAACCCGCGTCCGGCTTCACCAGCACGTGCTGCCTCGATTGCCGCGTTCAATGCCAGCAAGTTGGTTTGCTGGGAGATGCCTTTGATCACATCAAGGATGTGGCCGATGTTGTCGGTGCTGGCGTTCAGCGTTTCGATCTGGGTGCAGGACAGGCTGATCTTTTGCGACAGTTCCGACATTGCCAGGATGGTTTGCTCAACCACTTTGCGCCCATCGTCGGCCTGCTCGCTGGCACCACTGGCGTGCTGTGAGGCGTCAGCGGCGTTACGGGCGATTTCCTGAGTAGCGGCGCCCAGCTCGTTGATTGCTGCGGCGACGCTGTTGGTACGTGCGCTCTGCTCGTCAGAGCCTATGATCGAAGCGTTGGAGGACGCCATCACACGCTGGGACAGGTCATGCACCTGGCGCGTTGCTGAAGACACTTCGGAAATCGAGGCGTGGATACGTTCTACGAACCGGTTGAACGCACTGCCCACTTCACCGAACTCGTCTTTGCTGGTAACCGTCAAACGGCGGGTCAGGTCACCCTCACCCTGGGCGATGTCCTGCATGGCAATGCCCATGGTGGTCAGAGGGCGCAGCAATACTTGAATCAGCAGGCTCAAGAGCACCGCAATCGCGACAACAGCGATCAGCATGGCGATCAACGCGGACGTGCGGAATTTTCCCAGCGGTGCATAGGCTTTGTCTTTATCGATCGACAGACCGATATACCAATCAGCACCGGGCAAACCGCTGATAGGCGTGAACGACAGGATGCGGTCCTGACCTTTGAGGACGACCTCCTGGTTAACTTTCTCAATACGGACGCTGGTACCTGGATAGATGTCCTTGAGGTTTTTCATCACTTGGTCTTCGTCAGGGCTGACGATGACTTGGCCGTCGCCGCTGACCAGGAACGCATGGCCGATACCGCCGAAGTCCACCGAGTTGATGATCTTCACCAGGGTTTGCAGGCTCAGGTCACCGCCGACCACACCGAGCAACTCGCCGTTCTTTTTCACCGGCATGGCGATCGTTACGATCTGCCCACCCACTGCGGCCATATAGGGCGGCGTCAGCATGGGCTTATCGGCAGCCACCGCTTGCTTGTACCAGGGACGCTGACGAGGGTCGTAGCCGTCAGGCATCTTTGCGTCGGGACGCTGGGTGAACACGCCGTTGGTTTGACCAACGTAGGTGAACTGGAAGTTCGAGGTGAACGCCGGTTGATCGACCAACCCCGGGAGGTCAGCCGCACTGCCTTGGTGGGCAACGTTTTGCGTCAGACTTTCGAGCACCAATATCCGACCGCTGAGCCAGTTCTGCACACTGCTGGCGGTGAGCTCACCCGACTGCTGGATAGACGACTCCAGGTTCTGCTTGATGGTGCTGCGCTGCAGGTAGTCGTTGTAAAGAGTAAATAACGCGAAGGCTAGAACCACGACGCCTGACGCGGCCAACAAAATTTTATGACTGAACTTGAGATTCATTTCATCGACTTCTTTTTGCCAAAGGGGGGGTGAGCGGGCCGAATGGAGCATTCCATGTACGGTCTAGGCAGCGTCTCGGGCCGCTCTATTTCGGTGCACACATGGCTTATCAGGCTTTCGGCCACACCGAAGTAAAACTTAGTGATTTGTGGGAAAGATCTTCTTTTTAGGTAGGAAACCGACAAAAGGTTGTCGTACAAGGAGCGAAGTAAAAAATTTTTCCGCCTGCCAAGCACTGAGACAAATTGACATCTGTGACGTCTGGACGAGCTCGTCTACAGGCCTCTTTCTGAATACACCTCGCGTGAAGATAGCGTTGTGCAGACGCTTTACTGCACCCACCACAACTGGCTTAACACGTGGCTGCGCGGCCGTATGGCCAATGTCGCAGATGCAGCAGAACTGCCTCAAAACGCCTTCATGCGACTGCTGTAGAGAATCGAACGTTTTGAACTCAAGGCGCTACGGGCATTGTTGCGCACAAGTGCACGAGAGGTGGTCGTTGATCACTGGCGCCGCGAGGAGATCGAACGAGCCGATATCGAGTCAATCGCCCATCTGTCCGAAGCGCTGGCGCCAAGCGCTGAGGCGCGGGCGTTGATATTGGAGTTACTGGAGGACATCGCCCGGCTTTTGGAAGGGTTAAAACCTGAGGTGCGTAAGGTATTTCTGATGGTTCACTGTGATTGGCTAACGTACAAGCTGATCACAAAACAGATGGGTATATCACTGAGGTCAGTTGAGCGTTATGTCGCCGAGGCGCTTTACTACTGCTCCGTCCTGCGTTACGGCGCCAATGAATAACACCACACGCTCCGGGCCAGACTCTAGGGTGGTCAAGCAGGCCATCAGTTGGATGCTGCGCTTACGTCACAACCCCGCCAATACACGGCTGCGCCTGCAATGCGAGCAATGGCGCGAAGCTCATCATGATCACGAACTGGCCTGGCAACGGGTACTGGCGCTACAACAGGAGCTCAATAGCCATCTGACCGCGATCCCCGGGGTACATAAAGCACTGGAAAACAGTACACAAGGCCTGGGACGGCGGCAGGCACTGAAGTTATTGGCCGGCGCACTGCTGGTGGGCTCAACAGTATGGCTAAGCCGGGACCTGACCGGTTTGCAGCGCTGGACTTCTGACCTCGCAACAGCCCCCGGCGAGCGCCGCAGCATGCAATTGCCCGATGGCACTCGCCTGCAACTCAACACAGACAGCGCGGTAGACCTGGACTTCAATGCGCAGCTGCGTCTGATCACACTGGTGCGTGGGGAAATACTGGTGAGCTGCGGTGCTGCTTCCTCTGCCCCATTGTTGGTTCAAGCTCAACACGGCTTGCTGGAAGGCATCGAAGGGCGTTTTACAGTTCGTCAGTACAGTGACTGCACACGCTTGAATGTGGTCAGCGGTACTGTAGCGATTCACTCACCGCACAGGCCGGATGGTCTTTCGACGCGCGTTCACGCAGGTGAGAGTTACGTCGTGCGTCAGACCGAAGCCATGCTTGCTCCGCCGCCAGATATGGACATTGCTGCTTGGTCAGATGGGCTGCTCCTGACCCGAAATATGCGGTTGATCGACTTCCTTGCAGAAGTTAGGCGTTATCGCCCTGGTTATCTGGGCTGCTCAATGGATATTGCAGATTTAAGGCTGTCGGGTGCATTCCGCCTGGAGGACACCGATAAATTGCTAGCGATACTGCCACGCATACTGCCGGTACACGTGCGCTATCGCACGCGTTGGTGGGTGAGCCTGGAGCGAAGGGTCTAATTTTTCACTTTTTTGGCGGCTTTTTTCCGTGAGTCCGGCTTAGACAGTGAGCCAGTCAATCTGCGCTCACCAGGCATCTACAGATGCTGAACATACCAGCGTGTTTTCCCCGCAACACGCTCGACTCTTCTTACCCGCTATTGGGTCAAGCCATACGCGCAGCATTGCTGTTGACGGCGCTGGGTAGCGGTACGGTACTCATCAGTGTCTCAGCGGCAGAAGCCCGCACCGAGCAGGTCAATCAACCCTACAAGATAGCTGCAGGCCCACTGAGCCAGGTACTCAATCAGTTCTCACGACCGATAGGCGTCACTATGTCCAGCATGCCAGCGCAAACTCAGGACCGGCACTCGGTGGGGTTACAGTGCGATGCGCTGCTTAAATGATCGCTCGGTGGATAACATTTACCTTGATGGCTTGAAGTCCATGAGGGACAGAGGCACCTATAGCACGATGTAAGTTGATCCGTACTTCTTGGAGCGCGTGGACATTCTCAAGGGTCCTTCCTCACTACTCTATGGGCGCAGATGTCCCGTCTGAGCATCGACTTTACCGATGACACTTCACTGACGTTACAGGCCTATCTCCACTAGGGCGACCAAGCAAACCATGCTGATAGGTGCGGGCTATCAAGGGCGTAAACAGTGGTGGATTGGACAAGTGGGTCGCTTGAGCCAATCAATGCGTTTAACCCAGCCTATGGTAACTCTGCTATCCGCTATTACAGCCCTACCAGCTACTTGCGCCGGGTGGAGCAGACCGGGTTTTATCTGCAAGACCTGATCGAATTGATCAGGAAAATCTGGCAACCAAGCTACCGCAGAAAAGCTTTTATCGTGCTGTCGGCGCTGTACGTTCGCTGGGGCTGGAATTGGAAGCACATATGGAGCTAAGTTCCTGGGCAGCTATACCTTTAAGGTAACGTCGACTTGAAGGGCGTGGATGTGAGGCTGAATGCTAACAATCTGACCAATGAAACTTATGTAGCGTCCTATGCCAGTCTGAACTTCTGCTATCTGGGTGAAGAGCGCAGCGTAAGCGCGGCGGTAAGTTACCAGTTCTGAGCCACTAGTGCGGCCCCCACCCACCAGCGCCTCTAAACGACAAAACCCCTGTCTGTATAACAGACAGGGGTTTTGGAATTTAATCTTGACGATGACCTACTCTCACATGGGGAAACCCCACACTACCATCGGCGATGCATCGTTTCACTAC
>NZ_JBGQOI010000013.1:0-191948 GCF_052113765.1 Pseudomonas sp. W22_MBD1_FP4
CTCGGTGAAGCTCAAAATTATTGGATTCATGGCTTTGAAGGTAACGCCCGTAGAGGCGTTACCAGAAACGGTCGTTTCTGCATAAAACCTGCTTTCAGCGGGGCTTTATGCAATCAAAGTTAACCCGACTGATAATTGCAATTGTCTCCGTAAGACGGATATACGACCGAGGTTGTTACCGATGCGCCATTATAGGACTTAAGAGTCCAAGGGCCAAAGTCATATGCTCCATTGGTTGGGACGCTGTATGAATTTGCAGTGCCTGAATATATTAGACTACCGCCATTATATAATTCAAACCGTGTCGCCCCCGATACACTCCAGCTGAAGATTGCACTTATAACTATCGCCGAGCAGCCGTCATAAGTGAACTCATTTGGGTATATCTTTCCTCTGATATTTGCATGAACCGTGAATGAATTTACAACCGGGTTCATCGCCTTAAAGGTAACGCCTGTAGAGGCGTTACCAGATTCGGTCGTTTTTGCATTAACGCCCCGCGACATTCGGGACTTATATTAATTAAGAGCCATTTTGTGAGCCAGGGTCTGTATTCAGCTGATTTACCTCTATTTGAACTGTAGTAGACGGAGAATCGGAAGAATTAGTGCTATAGGCCGTTAGCGAGTACCAATTGCCATAATAAACTCCGTTTAAGTTAAGCGAATTTCCTGCACCAGAATAAATTATGCTCCATCCATTTGATACTGTATATCGGACGGCATTATTAACCGACCAACTTAATGTGTTTGTGTATGAATAAGCATCTTGAGAGGCATCATAACAAACGGCGTAACCGTAAATTTTGCCTTTCTGATTACAGGTGCTGGTGAATGAATTTATTACCGGATTCATGGCCTTAAAGGTAACGCCCGTAGAGGCGTTACCGGAAACGGTCGTTTCTAGTAGGATTCGCATCCAGTTTTTTTGTAGGTAGAAAATTGATGCTTATCGGCTATGCGCGTGTCTCCACGACGGATCAGGATTTGAGCTTGCAGCTCAACGCGCTGGAGTCAGCAGGATGCTTGAGGATTTTTACAGACAAGGTCAGCGGCAAGACACACAAGCGACCTGGTCTTTCACGAGCGTTACGTGTTCTTTCAGTGGGCGACACGCTGGTAGTGTGGAAGCTCGACAGGCTGGGTAGATCGATGAAAGGCCTAATTGACCTTGCCGCGACGCTCGAACGGCGCAAGATCGATCTGAGGTCGCTCACCGACGGAATTGATACGAAATATCCGGCCGGCCGGTTTTTCTTCAACGTTATGGCAGCCCTCGCAGTGATGGAGCGGGAGCTATGCGTTGAACGGACTCTTGCAGGGCTTGAGGTTGCTCGGCTGGCGGGACGTCGCGGAGGAAGGCCGAGAATTATGACAGAAGAGAAATGCTCCGAGGCGAGGAAGTTGATTCTGGCAGGCCATGATCGCAGGCAAACAGCTTCAAAGTTGGGTGTATCAACCACCTCGATATATCGACACTTTCCCGCATTGAGCGCTGCCCTTTAAAAATAAACCCCGCGATTGCGGGGTTTTTATTGGGCATAACTGCCTCAGCGACTAGTTACTTTCAGCTCACGCTTAATTCGTGCTTCTTGAACTGCACGCAATGACTCCGGAGTGCAACTAACCTCCTCGACTGACTGGTGATCCCAGCCAATATGATCTGAAAAAAGCTCGATATTTGGGCGAGGGGGTCTGCAATCGATGAGGTCGGAAATATGGGTGCAGCCATTTAGTAGCCCAGAACAGGTTAGTAGTGCAAACCATAGTCCACGCATGTTAGTGACCCTTAATTTTATAAAAATCTTTCGGAGATGTCGAAAACCAGACTAGTGCCGTGTATTAAGAACCATGCACGTAATATTCTGGGCTTACCGACATGTAATTGCGTTCGCCGGTTACGGTTTCATAGCCGGCATGGTCGGAGTCGAATCGTGATTGACCGCTGGCCAGGAAGGTTTCAGTTGTGTTGCAGCCGGTTAGGGCGGCGGCGGTAGCGACTACAGCCGCTACCAACAAAACTTTCAATTTAGTTTTCATCGTGCAGCCCCTAAGCGATTCAGCGGCCAAAGTGCCGCTGGAAGCACGATGCTAAAGCTAACCGTAAACGCAGTCAATAGAATGTTTACTGAATTTACTTTTGGGGTGCCCATTTGTCAGACGCTTTAAAACGTTTCCGGCCGCGCAAGGCCCAGAGCCTCTAGTGCTTCAATTGAATTGCCAGCGTCGACCCTCCTACTGAAGGCAGCAACCTAGCAGCAATGAAAATGTAATCTGACTGACTTACAATCCAAAAAATGTACAGATCTGCCGTCGCCGATCATAGTACACGCGGTAAACACATGGTATTCTCGGATTTACCCAGATGAGACAAAAGTCGCATGCTGCTGGGCTAGTAATAGCTGGATAGCATAAGTAAAAATCTGTTCGGTCGTTTACGTAACAAAAAAATACAGTTAGCGTGGCGGCCATTCAGCATCACAGCAACAACCTAAAAAACTAGATCTATCCTGGAGCCTTCTCAATGTTCATCCGATCTCTGCCTTCGGCAGTCGCGCTGGCGATCTTGTCCCTAAGTGCACACGCAGCTGATTCCACTCAACATGGCTTTGTGGAAGACAGTCACCTGTCGGTCACTGCCCGTAACTTTTACATCAACCAAGACAACCGAGATGGCACGGCGAATCCGTCGAAGCAAGAGGAATGGGGCCAAGGCTTTATCTTCAACTTCACGTCCGGGTACACCGCTGGCACAGTCGGCTTTGGCGTTGATGCTATTGGCCTCTACGGCGTACGTCTTGACTCAGGGAAAGGCACTGCCTACAACAGTGGTAGCGTAGGGAAGGGCGGCATCGTATTCCCGAGCGACAGCGACGGCCGTGCGGTTGGCGATTTCGGCAGCCTGGGTCTGACGGGTAAGGTCAAAATCTCCAAGACCGAATTGAAGCTGGGCACACTTCAGCCAAAGCTGCCAGTCGTCCAATCTAACGATGGTCGTTTACTGCCTCAGACTTTCGAAGGTGGCCAGATCACCTCTAACGAGATCGATAACCTGACATTGGTGGGCGGTAAGCTTGAGCACGCCAAGGGTCGTAACTCCAGCAACAACGATTCGCTGACCATCGCCGGCTCCAACGGCAATCCAGTCACGGCACGGGCTAACCAGCGTAGCAACGAGTTTTACTACGCCGGTGGTGACTACAAAATCACAAAAGATCTCGTGGCTCAGTATTACTACGGCGAGCTTGAAGACTTCTACAAACAGCACTTCCTGGGCCTGACTCATAACTGGGCGCTTCCGGTAGGCTCCCTGAAAACTGATCTGCGTTACTTCAACAGCGATTCTGATGGGAAGAACGCAACCCAAGAAGGTCGTATTGCCGGCTATCGCGCATCGGGTTATCAGAACAAAAACGGCGAAGTAGACAACCGGACTTGGTCTGCCAAGTTCACTTATCTCCTGCAAGGTCACTCGCTGACCGCTGGCTATCAGCGCGTTAACGGTACTTCTGACTTCCCGTTCCTCAACCAAGGCGATGGTTCGAGCAGCTACCTGATCACAGACGTACAAATCGGCAAGTTCCAGCGTGCCGGCGAGCGCACCTGGTTGGCGGGTTATGGATACGACTTCGCAGCCATCGGCGTTCCTGGCCTGACGACTTCGGTCCTCTACCTCAAGGGTGACAACATCGCGGCCGCTGGCTTCGACCGTCGCGAATGGGAACGCGATTTCAGCCTGGGCTATGTGATCCCTACTGGTACCCTGAAAGGTCTGGGTTTGACCTGGCGGAATGCTTCACTGCGCTCCGATGCGGCCTCCCAGCGTAACCAAGATGAGAACCGCTTGATCGCTAGCTACACCTACAACTTTTTCTAAGTCTAAACCTAAACGAGAAAAAACCCCGACTGACTGATCGGGGTTTTTTTATACCTAAAATAAAGTGTTTAATGCCTGTACCTGTTCAGGCTGCAACAATAATCGTTTGTGCGTTACAGGACTTTACCCAGTCTTGTATCACTGATTCCAGATCCTGTGCTTCCAGTCCTTCAGTAGGCGCACAGGCACACATAACCATAGCGCTAAATTCCAGCACAGCGGCAAGTCTCGCGGAATGTATCGTTTCGCGCTCGAAGGCGACGTCGCTGGGAATCAGACATTCACCGCCTGGAAGATCAGGGCGCAGGTTTTCTGCGAGAACAGTCTCGACGGTTGTCCAAATTAATTTGGCCCAAATGCTCATTTGATTCTTTTTCGTACCTGGTCGCATGGACAAAACGCCGGAGATACGCTGAGCCACCAGGTCGCGCAGATTTGCGTCGATTCTCTGGCCTCTATCAGGTCGCTCTGAAGACGCTAGCAGTTGAGGGAGGGCATTTACGGCGCCGACGATCAGCGCGGCGTACGCGGCCCCCTCGGAACCTTCCTTTACACGACAAATCGGCTCGTCTCCGGCAAAGACGCCTGGCTTGTCACCTCTAATCATTCCAAGCCGCAAGCTTGCGCTTGGTACCGCTTCAATCAACCTCTTGATTGCGTCGTTCTGCATTTCTGCACCTAAGGAGTTATCACTGGAAAGGTGAGGTGGTTCCCACGCCAAGCTCAAAAGGTCACAGCGGTGGCGCTGTCACCTGCGGGAACAAAATCGAGGGCGAAATTTTGAGTCAGTGCAATGCAGAGTCAGGTCAGTCAACGCGTTTGATATGCTTTGCGAGGCTCTGGAAGCCTGTGCCAGATCTGCGCGTCTCTGCGAGTTCATAAGAACTCTCGATTTCAAGGACGTCGAGGAACCGCAAATCTTTGTCATCAGCATAGGCCATGGCAATCATCCCTTTTAGCTGAGTTGGGATCTGACTCTCTTCCAACTCCTTTAAGAACGCATCCGGAACCTTCTGATTTTTGTAGTCTTCCAAAAAAGACCACTTTGGAAGACCCAAGAAAAAGGCCATGGCAACTATTAGGGGGGCACCGCCCCAGACGGCAATCGCCCCATTGCCATTGGCAATTAGCGTAAGGATTGTCAAGGCAGCAACTAAATATGCGAAGTTCTTATAAAGCTGCCCACGGGTGTTATGCACCCTCTTGATCCTCGCCGACATGAGTTCTCGAACATTACTATTGTTGTTCATAAATGATCCTTTCGAATAAGCATTAAGATGTTTAATCACGCTCAAAGAATCGTTACCTGAGCGGGCTGCGCAAACATTAGGGAGCAATTAGTTACTAACTCAGGTGCTCGTTGATAGGGGGCGTTCAATTATTAATTGTGTTGCAATTGGCCATCCAGAATCACATTCTAACATTATCTCTGTCCCTTGATCTGGGGCGTTGAAGTCGACCGTAGAGAATTGCCCCACACCTGCGACATAATCGAAGTTCGTTAGGCTCCACTCGTCGCAGTACAATGACAAAAGATGATTCATTTGTAGTTCAGATGGCCGTAGTCCTGACAAAATTCTAAATTGAGCGGTAGAGGTGGAAACCCCATGAACCGACTCAGAGTCTGATGACTGAGAATCCAAAGGACCCGAAGAGGTTATTTCGATATCGACTTGGTAAACCATCATTGCCGCTCCGAAATTTGTCGTGAGCCCCTTGTGAGGGCACTCATGAAGTGTCCGGCAAGCAGGTTGTGCGTAGCCCCACGCTCGCAGGGCGTGTGCAGCTCACGACGCCAACTCAGCATGAGACTCAACAGCTCATCAACACCGTTCGCCATGCGCATCTCGGAGTTCAGTTGGCCGGTCTCTCGGTCCTTAAAGCAAACGCGAAATGCGTGCTCCATTTTCGGAAGAAGAACGGTGTTATTCGCATGGCGGACTATGAAGATGACGTCTTGAAAGGTTCGCGTCAGATAAAACCGCTGAGTTTCAAGTGAGCGCAGTTCAAAGCCAATAGATTCCCAGCGCTCTTTTTGAACCTGATATTCGCTCATTTCTTAACCTCCAGCGATTTTAACAATTTAAGCGGCGATAAGAGGCTTATTCTGCGTTTCTTGAAGCGCTTCGCGCGCTATTTCCAACTCGCCCTTTCGATACAGGCCGCCTGGTGCACTGATCATGTCAGTTAGTTCTTGCGCGGACTGATTGAAGAGGTATTCTCGATACTGTTTGCGACTAGTGCGCCACTCCCAAACAAGCCAGAGACATAGAAAGACAAATGCAAAACATGAGTACGGGATCATTTTTCCGTTATCACCCATCAGCTCACCGATTTTCCACATGGCAATCATGATGAGCATGAGGACGGCATAGCACACGCTGAATACAAATGGAGCCAATACAACGCACACGCTGATGCGGAACAAGGTTTTACGCTTGCTAGTTGGATTAAGCCTTTTAAATCGATTCATGGTCATCAACATTTCTTTGTCCCCGGTTAATGCACGGTGTGAGCCGACCGCATTGTGTTTGCGTTGTCGTAATGAAAAATTGCTTCAATGGGAGGTACTGGAAAGTCAGAAAGATCTTTCTCAGCCATCGCACTTACCAGCGATATGGGCAGGCAGAAGTTAGGTTGCGGTATCGCCGATTTGTACTGATAACGGGAACCAGCAGAGGGTGTAAAAACCCCATGAGGCGCATCGGGCCCAAACCACATTCGTGCCCTGTAGTCCACAACCGCACCATCTGGTAGGCCGATCCACAAGTGAACAACGCTTGCGCGGCTATCAGACAGCGGCAAGCTCGTGTCATGCAGCACTCCTTTGAAGACGGTGTAACTGATGCCAGTCCTGTTGAGGATGGCCGCGATCACATGGGTCATGCCGTCGCATTCAAGGGGCAAAGCGTCGAGAGGGTGCAACCAGCGGGCAATTGCTGAATGGGCGATGAAGGGGTTTACGAGTTGCAAAATCATTTGGACGGCTCCAGTCGGAGCACAAGTGCAGCCTTGTCAGTGAGAAAAACCTGTCTACGGCCGCTAGCACCGCCTTGGTATTCACCGTCGGCCATTTTGCAAAAACCCATTCTCCGTAGCCGCGTGATGCAGTTTTCAGCGGCGGTGCTTGTTCGTGCGCCCGTGGTTCGCTCGTAAATATTCGCCGGCGAATCGCCCTGGTGATGAATCAAGTCCACGGCCACAAGCAGCATTAGTGCATTTGTGCGCGGATGCTCGGCCAGTACCTGGCCAACGAAACGGCAAAGGTCTTCGACACGTAGGGTGGTTTCGTAGAGCATTTGTGGAGCTTCCAAGATCACAATGCATCGTATGATATCACGATACGTTGTTCGTTGACCTTGTTCAAGGTGCACCCAGCCAGAACCCGCATAGGGGAATCTTTAAGGCGTAGAAGAGTCACTGATGAATCTATTGGATGGTTGGGGGGAAGGGATCGCTAAGACATGTTTGCACAGTCGATAGGCAGGGGTAGGGCGAGTTCATCAGCGCGAGCGGAATGGGCGTAACGGTAGGGTCATGAGATCGAGGAGGGCGTCTCGGGTTCTCTCACGAAGTGCGCGCTTTTCTCTTCACAGGCGCCGGATGCTCCATCCGAGCCTTGTCGGCGAACTTATTGACACGTTCCTGAATTACTTCGTCATCAACCTCATCAAAACAATCGTCGCTTGCAGTCGCGCCTGCACTTGCCAGGCTAGATTTTATGCGCGCAATCTCGCCGAGCTTGAGACCTCTGACGATTTCATCACCTTCGTTATTCCGGTAAATTTCCCATCCTGCGCAGAGAAGGCCTTCCGACACCCAGCCCTCAAAACGCTTCTTCAGTTCTGACTTCACGCGGCGCTTTACGCTCGCATATGCAGATTTTGAACCGCTGAACTCATGATAGCTTTCAAGCCTGATAGGGAACACTCCATCGCGGTGTGACGCAATGAAGGGGAGTAATTTCCTGCCGAATCTATCCTGCTTATCGAGTATTTCGAACGGCAGAAGAGTGGTATTCACCCCATCGAAGAAAAGCGCTGCGATTGGATCGAGGTTCAGCAGCATTTTTCCAGTTGCTGAGTTGTGAGCTTGGTTTTGTAAAAATTGCATATCGATGTGTACAGGTTGGTCGTTCTCCAGACCCACTGCGATCATTTTCATCTGGTCGCCATATCGATTTTTGATGTACTCCTGGAAGAATTTGCCGTCTGGTAAATCCGATAGTGATGGTGAGGTCAGCAGATTTAACAGGCGTCGCAACGCCGGCTTGCTATTGATCCGTAATTCAGCGGCCGCGAGGTCATCCAGGATTGTCCGGGCTTTTTTGTAGTTGGCCCCAGAGTTCGGGTCAAGGTAGAGCCACCGCAATACATCGGCTTGGTAGGCGTGAACTGGTTTCGTGAGGGATCTGCCGCGCGCCAACACCATGATCCGGCCGAGAACAGTTTCATGGTCCACGGTAAGTGCGGGGCCACGATAGAGAATGCTGCCGCTACCGAGGCTGAAGATTTCTGTCCAGTCGAGATATTGGGTCCGATCACGCGCGCCCATCTTGCTCACAGAAAACAGTGCTGAACGCAGGATTGGGTTGCTTTGTTCAAAGAACCGCTCGTTGGTAAAGGGCAAAATGCCTTGCCCAGAATCGATTTCGAACTTTTGCTGAAGTTTCACACGCCGATCATCAATGACGCCCTGGCGAATTTCCTCATCGTTCAACAGCAAATCCGGCATGACCCTCTCCTACGTGTATTGCTTTAATAGCAAAGCATATATGTCATTTATCATCAGTGGATCATTTTCTAAGACGATTACAGCATAACCATCATGCAGACAGCTGGATCCAGTTTGGTTTACCGGAATCCTGTGTACGGGTAATGCATTCCAACGGATGCTCATGAGACGAAGGCACTGGATTCATTATGCTGCTTGGCTGGCGTACACAGAATTCCGGTCGGCACCCTTCATTGACGTGGATGGGGGCGTATCCCACTCAGTACCTCTTTTAAGCCGTACACAGAATTCCGGTCCAATCCTCGTCCGGGTGTCACGTCTAGACCAATCTCCGTGGCTTTGAGGCCCGTAGAGGCAGCGTGTGCGGGCCGCTCACAATATTCCGGTCGGATTCGCGTGACCAAAGTTTCTGCATCAACGGTGCCGAGATCGTCGTGCGATGCTTGGCAAGGTGCGTTATTCGAGGGCAGGTCTAGGCGTACATCAGATTCCGGTCGTAAGAGATGGTCCAGGTTGATTAACAGCGCACGGGTGATTCCTGTGTAGATCAGCCTCATCCTTACCTCTAAACCAACATTTTCATCGCTGAAAGCCGCTGCCTGTATGGCGTACACAAGAATCCGGTCCATTTTCAATGGGCACTGTTGCATTCGCGTTCACAAGATTCCGGTGCTGCCGAGGATTGAATTTTGGTGAGAGCGCTCAGCTGATTCCGGTGGTGGTCGGCTATTGTGTACCTACTTTGCTACCTGCTCGCTGAGGAGCTGGCTGTGCCGGCATTAAAGTGGGTTACCGATGGTGGGGTGGTAATGCAACGTCTGGGCGGTGCATTACTCCCAAAAGTCCTGCCAACGCCTGTGGGCTGCTCCGCACATGAGATTCCGGTGTGCGTACACAGAATTCCGGTAGAAGGGCATCGAGCCTTCAACGGTAAGTGATAGTTTGAAAAAGCGACCTAAGCGCAGGATATGTAAGGGAGTTGGATATTCCTGAGATGTATTAAACACACGATATGCACAGCTTATTAACAGGATATGCACTAAATTATTCGTAGTTATCAACAGAAATACTGGCTGCATCTCCCACAACAGGAATGTTGTGTACGGCCACAGGAATCACGTGTGCGCGCACAGGAAACTTGAGTACGCAGGCAGGATTCTTCTGTACGCGAACCGGAATTTAAAGAACGTCAAGCGTTAAGTGGTGTACATATCAGATTGCCAAGAGTGAGGCGCCACGCCGCCTGCTGAGGACTGTCCACAGCCTATAACCCCAAGCTTATAACCAGAGATTTAATCCTTCTCGTTTTAATCCCTCTTGTCCAACCTTGGTTGGAACCCTAATAAGCTTGAAGGATTTGTTCACAGCTGGCCGATTTGCTCCAAATGCCGTTTACAGCTGTTGCCAGGAAGACAGGGTGATCGGCACCATCACTCCGCATCAACAGGTCAACCGCTGAAGCAGAAAAGGATACGAACCTGTTCTGGCGAACCGAGTTGGGACAACTGGTCTAGGTGCACAAAGTATCGCTCCCCCAGCGCATTCCTGAGCAGCTCGGAATTCGATGGATTTTCAATCGATGTAATCGTCGCTTCGTAGTTAACACTTTTCAATTCAGCAAAGCTGATCCATGAAAAGCCGTAATTTGCGTCGAAGTTACGATTATCGACTTTCTGACTGACCGTTTCGAACGCTGAGTCAGAAATGCCGCCGTATAGCCAGCCGTGAGCGCCCCAGCCGCCAAGTAGTATTTCCAGGGCGGTGTCTGAAATATCGTCAGGGAGCCCACGACCTGGAGCTAGAGGCACTACACCGCGATGCAGCGTTCGTACGTCCGCAAAAAAGGAAAACATTACATATTCCTGCCAGTGGAACGCTTGATGCGTGTATACGGATGCTTCGTCAGTCCAGCGCGGGTCATTCGTGAACACCGGCGTTTCGTTAACGCTCCAGCCCTCGGGACCTAGCGTTTCAACGACTGTTGTCATGTACGTACCCATTCTCAAATCTCCTAATGTCATGTAATGCATTCACGAACAGATACCTCCGCTGCGTGGAGGCCTTTTACTCCTTCGGTTTGTACATGCCGTATCCAAGGCACTTGGGGCAGGCATTGATTTTCTTCGAATCTGCCCATCCAGTACCTTCACATTTTTCGCAAATGCGGCCGCATGCTGGTTCGGCCGGCACATCAACTGTCGCTTGACTGCACTCATAGCTGAGCAATGTGGGGATAACGTAGCGTACGGCACCAGGTGAAGCGGTGGCCGAATTTGGCGAGGAATCGGGTCCTTTATACATGTAACGCACTCGATTATTGATTATGTAAATCAGCGTCATGCTACGCATTTAGCCCCACGTTTTATGGCGGGGCTTATGGCTGACCAGTTGGATTATGCAGTTAACTCGATGAGCGGGATCCTGTTCATGTGCATTGTGTAGCCCGTCCGCTCCTCCAGTTCAACGTACTGTTGAAACAGTTCTGGACGTTCGATACGACCGTTACGCAGGTCGGCTTTAGAAGCCATGATGCAGAAGACGCAGCTGAGGCGATTATTACCCAAGGCGTAGGCGTAGTGCGGCTTCTGACCCGCCTCCGAAATTGCAGCGAAAACTTCAGACGAACTCATATCGTGGATTGGCAACCATTCGAACCAGGTGTGCACAGAGTTGCTTATAGCCATGCGGCTGAACACTGCGCGCTTTGCACGTCCGGGTGATTCCTGGGCACGTAAGCCAAGGCAGTTCACGATAGTCTTGAATCCTTTTTGTTTGGCGTAGGCCCGAACTTCGCGCTGAATTGGACCGCGCTTCAAGTCACTTGTGCACTGACGAGTTGATGCAGATGGCCAACTAGGAACCTCTGGTCGACTCTCAAACCGTCGCTCGACCATCTCCAGCAGCGTTTTGGCGGCCTTGGCCACAATGAAGGGGAGACGTACTGCGGCCGCTTGATCGCGCGCCAACTCCATCGCGCCTGGCCACTCCATTTCGCCAAGTGAAGCGTGAACAACAACGAGTTGAGCTGGTGGCACTCTTTCCAGAAGTTGGATCAGTTGCACTTGTGAATCTTTACCGCCAGAGTGATTTGCTACAAAAAGGGCGCCATCACGGATCAGCCGGTCGATCTCGCCTTCCCACTTGGCGCGAAAACTCGCTTCATCACCCAACAACATCGGCAGTTGAACGCTCATGGCTATTCCTAATTGGTATGTTTCAAGTACAAGCAATTTACACTTAACGGTAAATTAGCGCAATCTTAGAATTACCCTTATCTGTAAAAAGCCCAGCATGTGCTGGGCTTGGGCAGTACCTGGACATTTCCTATACGTCGGCGTTTTAGGTGAAATAGTCGCAAAATGCGCGAGCTACTATCGCCGCGTTCTCGGTTGTTGGTTGGAGAAACCGAAGATCGTCACCCCAGGTTGGGTCGCCTCCGCAGCAACCGCGCTGACAGAAGGATGTACTGAACTCACCAAATTCCTTGAATTCACAGAGTTAAAACTGTCGTTACGTTGCGCTGATTACGTGCCCACCAATGCGAGGCTACCAAATCGCAAAACTGTCGCAACACGTCAAAGAGCCGCTGGAGCGGCAAGCTCTAGAGAATTAAAACCGTCGCAACGAACGTAGATTGCGTGAGGGGGGCTTTCCTATCCGAGAGACGGCGTGGCCACCAAATCAGTCATCATCGTCGAAGCTGTCGATCACAGACACCCATTCATCTACAACGGGTTTAATGCGCGCCCATTCGGCCTCCCTCTTTGATTCCCTCTCTGATAACGCCTCGAACACTGCCGTGGGCCATGTCATGAAGGTTACATCCCGCATTGCATTGTTGAATGCGTATATACCGGCGCAGGTATCACGGTTGCCGCCTCCAGGGTAAAGGGAACGGCGGAAACGGTCCCGAAGCTCGATCACTTCCTTGACCCGCACTTGGGCAATGATCGCCAAAACAATCATCACTCCTTGCGTAAGGGCGCTTACATTTTTGCAGGCACGACGCAGGTAAGCAGGCCGCCGGCTCTCGGGCGTGGCTATCAGCTCCTGGATGACATCTGCATGATATTTTTCAAAATCGTTGTTGCCCTGGATCGAGTTGGACTCGTAGCTCTCGCGTACGGCTTCCAGGTCGAATGACTTCTTAAGCCAAGCGGCCAAGGACAATGCGTCTTGCCAGGCAAATTGCTCATACTTATGCATATGCGCCTCGTGCAGATCCGTTTTTTGCCGACCTATAGCCCTAGCCACCTCAGATCCCACCCGATGATTTTGTGGCGACCATTTCACCACAATTGCGCAGTGCATTCTCAACAAGTGCGCGGTATGACGCCGGAACATAAAACTGACGCAGATGGGCCGGACAGCTTTTATTCTTTTGCGACAGTTTTAATTCTCAAAAAGCATCCTGGTCAATTCGCATGACCTACCTGCCCGCAGCAATTAGTCCATCCTCCCATGGGCGTGGTGATCGCACATCAGTACCGCCCGCTTCGCGGTCTAACTGATCTGGTCCGTGCCACACCACAAATTGCCGGCGGCTCCGTAAATACCCGCCAAAACTAGTCCATCCTCCCAAGCGTGGTCCGCAGGATCAACTGCTGCACCGCCCCCTTCGGGGGCTACCTGGACTCCTTCGTCTGCTCCACCTTGCCTAACTTTGAAACCATCCATACACCCGGAATCCGCGCTACATCCTCAAGACCTACGTGCGGCCGTAGGCCGCACCGAGATGATGTTGATCTTTGCTTTTCCCAGCGGGCTTGCCCGCGTCCCAAGCGCATTGCGCTGCTAGGCGCAACCCCGCAGGGGGAGGCTCTTTTGTATGTTGGTTTTGTGCGTCATGCTGGGGAGGGGGGCGCTTTTGCTTCTACGTGGGCGTCTAAGGCTTTAACCGTTGAAGTTAAGAGCTTTTGATCCGTTGTCGTGTAACAGCTCTACGCTAGCGCTTTTGAGCGCTAGCGTACTGTCACCGGTTTGAAGGAGAGCGGTAGCGTGGAGTGTCGCTGGCGTTTGCTGACTGTGTAGCGCTTTGATCGAGAACTGGATAACGAACTGCTGTGAACCATAACGTCCTATCACCTGTTGTGACGTTGTTTGGGCATTTTTCACCCATTTCACCCCAGTAAGCGTTGAAGAATTCAACGCCATGTTCTTTCTCGACTTCAGAGCGGCTCATTACCTCATCCTTGAACGGAGCCTCATTTCCGATCTGTTCTACAAGACGGAATCTCATCTCATAGCGCGTTGAGTCGCTCACATTTTGCTCTGGGTTGGGATGAATAATGCTATCGAAGGTTGGCAATGGGGACAGATTCTGCCTGTTTGTGATCGCTTCCGTCGCTATCTTCTGACCCATTTTTTCTAAAGAGTCGAGGAGCTTTAGCAAGTGTTCTGCTGCACCAGGTCCTTGTGGCAGGAATAGTGACGCGTTGTCGATCACATGATCGATCACGAGATTGCGTAAACGTTCTGTTGTGAAGGTAGCTTCTACGGGGAGCTTGTTGTCCGAGTCGTTGTCGTTAGCCATGAATCATTCCAGGTCGGCCCACTTATGCAAGGTACAATATCATAGTACGATGCTGGCGAGTTTTGACCCTTTGACGTTTTATTCGGTTTCACGCGTACCGTTTTTGCTTCTACGTTGACGTTTCAATGCCTTACACGGGAGCGTCAAAACGCTTCAATCGCTGACGTAGAAGCGTTACAGCGCCTCTTCATCCTGGAAGTCATGAGGTGTTGTCTGGTGGGCGTCCAAAGGCCGCCTGCGGCGGTGAGGGAAGATCAGGGCGGTGGTAGGCCCACAATTGAATTGTGAGTTTCACCACGTTGCCCCCGAAGGGGGCAGGGCGTTCTTGATTCAAAGGGAACGCTTGGGAGGATGGACTAAATTAAGGTGGATTCGTTGGTTATGCTGAATGGGTTTGAATTCCAGCCTTTGCGGGCTGGCCAAGTGAGCGTTGCGCTCGACGTCGATGGGCAGGCGAACGCCTACCGTTCTGTGCCGACGGCGAGTGGCGAGCTGACGTGGGTAACCCTTGAGCGTGCGAGTCTGCCGGCGACGGCGGCGATTGCCGCATTTAGCGCATACCGGAATTTGGCGAGCGGTCGTCACGGTTGCTCGCCAGCCTTGGCCAGCCCGCGCCAGATGGTGCAGTGGGTTGTCCATCGTGCCTCGATCCTGGCCATCGCCGGCGCTCAGGACGTAGCGCAGCTTGCAAAGCAGGCGATTGATGAGGTCTGTGATGCTGCATTGGGGCGTAGCGTCGCTTTCTCGCTGGAGAGACTTCCACGGTTGGGGCTCGACATTGGCTACAGCGCTAATCGCCACGCCCTGCAACTCGTCGTCAACCTGGCCGAGGCACGTGGCTGCGCGTTTCTGCTCGATGACTTAGTGATCCAGCCCTGCGCTCATGCAGGTGCGATGCACGCACAGAACTGGCTGAGAGATTTTGCTACCGCGCAAATTCTCAATGACCTTAGCTCCCGCGCCGGCACCGACAGCATTGCGCGCCAGCTCATTACATTTCAGCGACAGCGCAGCAATGGCGCGCAGTGCCATGAGGCCTCCAATGTTTAAGCTTTTCGAAGTGGCCGTGTCCCGCTACACGTTCGCCGGCGATGAGTTGAAAGTGCACCTGGTGCAGGTTGCCCTCAAGGCGGTGACCCATGAGGAACTGGCGGCGCTCTTTTCTACCTATCAGCTCCGGTATGTGCATTCTGCGTTACACCAGAACAAGGCCGTGGCCATCGGTTCAGCCAACGTCCATCCCGTCTCTCATGGTGTGGATGGTGCGGCACGGATTTTCTTTGGGATGGTGGTGTATTCGCACGATGGTGCGCCTCCGACCGAGGCAAGCATTTCCTACCTGGTTAAGGCGTTCGAGCTTGAGCTGCGCGAAAGCACCAATGCCAAGCAAGCGCCCTCGGCGTCGCAACAGGGCGTCCTTACGCAAAATCTGAGAGCTTTGCCTGGGCGTAGTGCCCAGATTTCGCAAGGAGCGCTATGAATCAGTACCTGGTAGAGGTCAGCGTCAAGAACAAACCGTGCGGTGAGTTCCGCCAGCGCATGCTGCCCACTTTGATCGACGAACAGCCCCTGCTACAGATTTTCATCGCCTATGGCTTGGTCAAGGGTATGCATCTGAGCGCAGACGGGATGGTGGCTTTCTACTCGACTGAAGGCATCTACCCGTTAACCCGTCTGCTGGTGCTGGATCAGCCGGCCGCTGATGGCCATGCAGCGTGGCTCAATATCCTGCTGTCTTCGCTACCGACACCGGTTCTTTTCATTCCGCCTGTGCGGCTGCCGCATAATAGTGGCGCCCTCAAAGCCCTCGCATAGGAATACCGAACATGCGCCAGCCCGTAATCCTTCAAGTGAACAGCCTCGGTGTCCCAGTGCTGATCAGCGGCCCGACTGAAACCCCAGATCTCCGCTGGTCTTCAGACCCTGACATCAGCGCTAACGCGCCTGCCTACCTGTTCCGAGACGCCTCGGAGATCCGCAATTTCTTGACCCATGGCGTGGACAAGCGATTCATTAGCGAAAGTTCACTGGAGACCATCCGCGTGGAGGCGCCGGCTTCCGCTACCTGCATCTCTCGCGAAGCGGCAGTCAGTTTCGGCGCCGACAATTCTAGCTGGGACCTGGTGCGCGTCGGCTTGATCGTTACGGGTAACGCCAGCACTGGCCCGGTCAGCGACGCTTTTGAGTGGATTGGTGAGCGTGCTGAGTACGATGAAGGCGCTCACATGATGGAAGCCTTTCAGTTTGCAAGAAAGCGCGGCATCACTGGTCCCATCATCGTCCCGCACAACGAGTCGGCGCACACCATGAACGCAGCGCAGTTCATGACGGACTTCCACAGAACGATAAAGCCTCAACTGCTCAATGCTCACCAAGTACTTAGTCGCTTGAGCGGCGAAATACTCGCAATGGATATGGCCAAGATCAATCCAAACCGGGCCCACCATATTTTGCTCCAGGTACAAACAGCCATCGCTGATCAGCAGACCCAGGACAACCTGTTGCGGCAAAGCCTTGGCATGGAAGCTAAAGAGCATCCAGTGCCGGCGGCACGGCCTGAGAATCAAACGATCACTGCATCCACTGAACAAGTGGCCAGCAATCATGCCGTGTCAGCACCTCCCGCAGATCCTGACCCACAACTTTTTCGAAGTCCCCGCATGGGATAACACATTGGAGTGACAGGGCATGCCCGGTCTTCAGCACCTGTTCGAGAAGTTCGCCCATAGCCCAATGGGCGACGCACAGAACGGTGAACTTGTTTTTCAACACCCGCTGACCTCGATGCGCCTGGCTATCCCGGCTAGCGTTAATGTCGACCAGCTCGCCAGTTACGGTTGGGTCATCACAAATGACGCCACAGCCCCCACATTTAACACCCTGACGGCACTGCGCCGCGCGTTCCCAGCGCTGCGTAGCCAGCATCCTGACGAACTGACCAAAGTACTCGATCAGCACTCAGTGAAGGTACTGCTGGAGGCTCAGCCAGAAGAGCATCGCGGACGATTGGCACGTTGGCTGTTGAGTCGAAGTAAATCGACCGGCGACGTGGAACTTGCTCACTGGACGAAAGAGGCGTGCCGCGACCTCCCAATCAAAGCCGGTCATCCATTCGCACCCTCGAACGGTGCCGCAACGTATCTGTCGTCGTCGGCCGGCGTCGCGCGCATAACCGGTAACGAATTGGACGGCTACACCCTTTTTCAGCTCTCGCTAACGACGGGGCGCACGCGAACAACCGTTGCAACTACGCTCGACGATTTGTGGTTCCCCAACAACGAATGGGGGGCGTCCGAATGGGAGGCGTACGAGCAGTTGCTGATGTCTTCAGCGTGCACTGCACCGGTCTTTGCACAGAAGGCACCGGACAGCATTGTTGTCGCCGCCACAGTGCCTCAGCATTTGATCGCGCAGTCCATTGGTGTTTCGGCCTACCTGGGCGCCGCCGCCGACGATCTTCGCCGAAAATTCCGCCATGCACCCACCTCCCAGTGGCTTGACGTGGCCAGCGCCGCTACCGGTATCAGTCAGCGCACAGCCGAGGGTACCAATTTGCTGATCGACCTCTTTATGGTCGAGCAGCTCGAAGACGCCAGTGTCATAGACCTCATTGTGCCGGCTATGCGCGCCGAGGATCCTACGTTCGCCTCGATGACTAACATTGAGCTTCTGAGCGTCTGGCGCTGCGCTTACGACGCATTGCTCACCAGTGCCCCGGCGTCAAAAACAAATCATTCGATCAAGTTGCGTGTCGACTCCGCTGCCCCCGCTCGTCGCTCAACATCTGAAAGCATGCGTGCGTTGCTTTCGGACTATTACGGCAAATCCGCAATCGATACCCTTGAGGCCTCGGGCAAGTTGAACCTGGTGACGCACATCAGTGAGCTGCCACCTGAAATGCGCGATGAAATTTTACTCAGCGGTGCAGAGGTCCAGCCTTCGGCGTTTTATATCGAAGGCCAGGTTTTCATGATCGGTGACAACATCGATCCTGAACGTGTGTGCACCACCTTCCTTCATGAGGTGGGCGAGCACGCCGCGCTGCACAACATGCTCGGGCGCGATTACGGGCGCATCGTGTCACGCTTTAACAAGCTGCTTGCCGAGGGTGACACCTACGCCTTGCAGGCAGCGATGCTGGTGCCGGCGTCTACCGCCCCGGCTAATTTGTCGAGCGAGCATCTCGCGTATTTGATCCAACTCACCGCGCAAGATTCTGAAGCTCGGGAAGGTGGCCATGACGGCTTCTCTCTGGGTAATCGCTGTCTGCGGGATCTACGCACCTGGCTTTACCGAACACCGCTCATGCGCGATCTGGAGCGGCAAGGAGAGTTGGAGAACTTCAAGCTCGATCCTCAGGACATCGCGGCTCTGGCTCGTGAGGCAGTTGATTACTATGTCGCCGGCACAATCGTTCCATCGCTCGATCACAACCAGTGGCAGTCACAGCTCGACACCCAGCTGCTCGATGCTCTGCATAAGGCATCACCCGAAGTGCGCGCGGACACGCTGAATTCACTTCCAGAATCGCTACAAATGGCCTACCTGTATTCGTTGGCCAGCCTTAACTCACCTCAAGCCTATGAAACTCTCGCACACATGGGGGAGGCCGTTTCGAATGCATCAACAAGCGCCGACCCGATTACACGCGCCCTAGCAGGAGAAATCACTGCCTTTACGATAAGGCTGAGTAATCGTGGCCGGGCAGTCGACAGCCTCAAAGCGACTGGATTATTCGCTTCAGTAAGTGGTACCGGAAACCCTGACACCTCCGTGTTGACCGTAATCAGGGATGTCGGTGAGGGCGCCTGGCAAGCAGAACATTACTCCCGTGGCTTGGGCCTGACGCTCAAAGAAGCGTTCCAAAGCGTTGAGGACGCGGCTCATATAATCGGACACACACACTTCCCCGTTCACCAGTCTGAGCTGGATTCGGTGATAGCCAAGTGGGGTGAAGTGCTGGCGGCCGAGCACGGCCAGATTGATAGCCTTGCTTTTCGCCGGTGGCATGAAGGAAGTGTGGCCAAGCACAGTGACGGATCTCCAATGGTCCTATACCACGGCACTGCATCGGACTTCTCGGTATCGAAGGGGATGTTCTGGGCCAGCACCGCAACACCGTTAGATCTCCGGCCAACACCAGCTCCAAGGCCTGCGGCCCCGGCGCCACGAGTTGATCAATTTGCGAACTGGTTCGGTGATTCCAAAATGGTCACCGACCGTGGCCAGCCTCTTGAGGTTTACCACGGGACCAATGCTCAATTCAGCGCCTTCCAGATCAGTCGCTTCGGGGCCATCGGCGCCGGCATTTACACCTCAGCCAATATCGGTGAGGCACAACAGTACGGCGACACCGTGATGGTACTGCACGCACGCATTACCAACCCGCTGGTTGGGACGTTCGCCGAAGTCAGGGCGATGCAGTACCCGGATGAGACGTCAGAAAAATTCACTGAGCGCTTGATCGGGCTCGGCTATGACGGCATTGCCACTATCGATGCAAGCGGCAGTTTTGACTACGTTGTGACGTTTGAGCCGTCGCAATTGAAATCTGCGTCGGACAACAACGGTCAGTACGATCGAACGAACGCTGATATTCGATTTGATGCTTCTCAGGTTCTGCTTGCGCCGACCGAGACACCAGCGTTTAAAAACTGGTTTGGCGCGTCGAAGATTGTCGATGGCCAAGGCCTCCCACTGGTCGCCTATCACGGTACAGGTTCTGACTTCACACAGTTCAACCAGGGCCCCAGTTACTTCACCACTCGCACAGATTACAGCTACATCCGCAACAGCTCAGTTGTAATGCCCGTGTACCTGAGCATCCAAAATCCATACCTTCCGGCCGATCAGAGCGAGATCGAACAGATCCGCTCAAACCCTGAGCGATTCGAAGAGCTGAAGGCGCAAGGCTTCGACGGAATGATATGGGCGAAGCCTGGCAACTTGCAGCGCGGCGCATCCGGCTGGGGTGATGATTACCCGCAGTTTGTTTCGTTCTACCCGAGCCAGATCAAATCGGCTATCGCTAATGTCGGCACCTTCGAGCGCGCCAGTGCAGACATTCGGTTTGAGGGCAAAACCACGGCGCCGCAGATCGAACAGCCGGCATTCAAGCGTTGGTTTGGACAATCCAAATTGCTTGATGCTGACGGGGCGCCGCAGGTTCTCTACCACGGTACCAACCAAGATTTCTCCGCGTTTGAAGAATCCTCGATTAACTCCCGATTCCCGTATTCATTCGGGTTCCACTTCACAGGCTCCCGCGAAGAGGCAAGCGTGTATGCCGACAGCGTTACGAACGGGGCAATAGGGTTCAACCCAGCTTCACAGTTCGCTAAACCTCCCATGGACGGCGGGAACGTGATGCCGGTTTACATCCGTGCTGAAAACCCACTGATCATCACGACTGAGTTCGTGAGCGCGTCCATCGAGGCTGATATCAACCGGAAGCAGATTATTGAGTCCCTTGAGGCCGCTCGTACTGCCGGTGCGCCATACGACTCTGTAATTATCAATCGCGCAGCGGGCGATAATTTGAATGTGATTGTCTTCGACCCCCGGCAGATCAAATCTGCAACCGGCAACGCCGGCTCATTTGATCGTGACAGCCGCGATTTACGTTTCGCAGTGGCGCCGGATACCGCTGCCTCTCCTTCTGCGTCCGGACCGGCACATCCCAACCAGGCAAACGCCCTTGGCAGCGTAGAGGTGGCCGCGCCGGATCTGGACAAGCTGCTGAAGGGTTCCGTCCTGGCGGATGAATACGCTGAGATGCGCCAGGATCACTCTCTGTACAACCATGACGATGAGCTTGATGCCGAAATGGCTCTGGTTATGCCCGTATTTCTGAGCGCAAAGCGCCCCTTTGATGCAGATCTATTTAATGCCAACCACAAAGGATCCGTGCGTATTGGAGACTTCCGCGATGCTTTGGTGGCGCAAGCCGAATCATCCGGCAGGCAAGTAAACATTCCCTTGATCGGTAGCCTGGTAAAAACGCTGCGACTCGCCGCTCGCAATGAAGAAAGCGGGCCGTACTACCGAACCAGCGACTTTTGGCAGGAAAATCATTTCGCGTTTGGCCAAGCGGGCCATGCCGCTATCCGTCAACTCTTCACCGAATGTGGCTTCGACAGCGTCAAATTCACTGAGCAAGGACACCTGACATACGGGGTATTTGAACCGTCGCAAGTCAAATCAGCCATCGGCAACGTCGGCCTTTTCACCTCAAGCCCAGATATCAGATTCAGCTTTGCGGGGGTGAAGGCACTCACCAGTAGTCCTACGAGACTCGAAGTAGCCAAACGGATGGCGGCTGACACTCAGCCTGCTGACACAATTTGGTCGCAAACCGGCTGGATGCTGGGCATAGACGGAGAATGGCGGTTCGAGATCGATGACTCCAACGCCCGTATACGTGGCTTCGACTTCGCCAAAAACGAGCCTGAGATAACGACCACGGATCCAGCGAATTACATCGACTGGGCAGAGGAGGGGTTGAACAGTTCTAGTGGTGTTCCGCTCGACCTGGTGCTCGATCATCCGGCGCTTTATGAAGCCTATCCCCAGATGCGAAGCCTCAAGGTCAAAACGTTTGATCGCAGGCCTGATGAGCCTCATATGGGGTACTTCGCCCACCATGCGCGGAGCTTCGTCCGTTCCAAGCTATTTGTAGCGACTCCTTGGACGCTGCCAGCCGGCACCAGCCTGCTGTCGGTGATGCTGCACGAAGCGCAGCACGGCATTCAGCAAATTGAAGGCTTTGCACCGGGCGCGGTGGCCGAATCATTTGAGGCGGAGGTGGCCAGCTCAACGCCTGAACTTCGGGCACAAATGCAGCGGTACGTGGAGATTGATTCAAGTGCAGCTGAATTAGCGTGTGCGCCCGAATCTTACGCTGAAATGTCTGGCCATGAGCCGACGGTCGTTGAGCGGGTTAAAACGTGGCGGGCGCAAGGTAACTGGCAAGGCAACGTGGCATCGTTCCGCCGGAGTCTGATGACGCCCTATGAACTATATTTCCACGAAGCGGGCGAGGTTGAAGCACGAAACACCCAAGCACGCATGGGAATGGACGCGCCTGAGCGAGCGCGGGTGTTCCCGCGTGAAACCACAGACGTCGACGCTGCGCTCGTTAGAGCATCAAGGTTCATCAGCAACGCGGCCGGCAGCTCTGAAACCGAAGCGGTCTCTTTTGAAAGGGCTGACAGCGCTCTCGAATGGGCTTTAAAAACCAGTCGTTGGAGGGACGGCCTTCAAGACGGCGCAGTCCTGCTACAGGCCGGCGACACATTCAACCTTTTCCTTGTTACTGACCCTGCGCCGGCGAACACGCAATCAGGGGAGCTATACGCGGTAAGTCTGCGTGGCGATGTCGTCGGGGCATTCCTTTTTGGTCCTGGGAATGTCATGCCGCTGGAAATTGCGGCTATGGTTGCGCCGGAGTATCGGCGCCGTGGCATCGCAAGCGCCGCCTACGATGCCGTGGAGATCTATACGTGCAAAACGCCTACGCCTAGATCATCCGGCCTGCCTGAAAGCGCCAGCGGCTTCTGGAGAGCGCGAGAGACACGCCAACAAATGAGTTCGCCGCCAGCGCCAGCGGATACGTTCGCGCAATGGTTCAGCGATTCACATACCACGCGGGCCAATGGGCTACCGAAAACCTTCTTCCACGGGAGCATGGCTGCGTTTAGCCAATTCGATGCCGCCCGCCATCGGTCGATATTGAACAATCAGTTCCAGGGTGATGCCTTCCACTTTACCGAGTCGCCTGAGGTGGCGAGCACTTATGCCGTGGCCGCTCGGAATCAATTGTTTCGCCAGCGCGACCTCCTTGAGGTCTTGAAAGCTATACACCCCAACCCAATCGGCGACCTGCTCATGGGGTTTGTCGAAAAGGGCGACGCGGTATGGCGTGATATCGACCCGGCTGGTTTTCGCCAATTGCAAGATTTAGCGATGGCCAGCGGGTATGACTTGAATGACGTCCGCGAGGTGGCCAGCTACGTGGAGGGAAGCGCCTGCGCAGTGGCTCATGATGACTACAACCTTTTCTCGACCCACCACAACAGCGACATGCCGGATGAGATTAAGGACATTGCCCAGGCCATGGGCCTTGGGGACGCAGTTCCAGCACCTGTTGTCATGCCCGTTTATCTCAAATGCTCAAACACGCTCTACACGAACGACCGACACCAAGCCAGACAAGCGGAGGCCCAAGGCTTCGACAGCGTCTGCTATTCCGGTGAAGACACAATAGGGGGCGAATCCGAATGGATGGTGTTTGACGCTCAAAATATCCGCAGTGCATTTGAGTTCAACAAGGACGCACAGATTTTGAATCCGCAACAGTCCAGCCCACAACGCGTCACGCCTCAGTCACCAATTGCACCCCCGACAGACGCTGGATTTGATCGCTGGTTCGAAGGCAGCCATTGCCAAAATTTGTTCGGCGAACCGCGCCTGGTCTTCGCACAAGCAAGCGAGGGTGCGACCTTTCAAATCTTCGGTGACGTTGATACAGCTTCGGTTGACGCCCAAGGAAGGATCACACCGGCTTTTCTCGCTATCCGGTCACCGTTCGTTGTTACCAACGGCGCCACGGTCACGCCTACAGATCTGGTTGAGAAGGTGGGAGAGCGCAAAGCAGGGATGCTGATTGGTGATCTTGCTAGAGACGGTCAGCTCTACATTGAAGACATCATCACCAGCGCGCGCGGGTCAAAGTGGATGGAGCAGGCGGGATTTGATGGTGCCATCTTCCGCGACAGAGCCGGCAGCAACAAATACGTAGTCTTAGGAGACGGTCAGTCGATGGCAGGTACGGCCGTCGGCAGAGAATTGTCAGGACCGGTGGTGTGGCAACCAGTACCGAAGACTGTGCAACGGATGTTTACAGGCGAGCGTGTTAACGGCCGCCAGTTCATGCTCACGAATCAAAACAAGCCACATGGCCACGTCGTCCCAATGGATTCCGCTGATCAATTCCTGACTGCCTCAGATCGGCTTTACGCCAACTGGCTGAATGGACAGCGGATCACGTCGACGTGGATTGCTGAGGCATGCAACCAAACAGGCACCCGAACGCACTTGCTCAATTTCCTCAAGCAGAACCGGAAGGCACTCGCAGGAAAGAGCAGGATCGAGGATGTGTTCGCGATGCACATGGCCAGCCTCCGCGAAAACATCGCTGACGCTCGTCGCGAGGGTAGGGAAGAAGGGCCGCAGTCTAATCATCATCGCGTATCCGAGGACAAGTTGAGCAACGCTCTGGCATGGGCCATAGACAATTCAAGTCGATGCAAATCGACGCGGGGCCTGGTGGCGTCAGATCTACTGCACTGGAACAAGTCGTTGTCAGAGCAAAGCGAGCTGGTCAGGCAGGCACTCAATACTTTAGGTATCGATGGCCTTTACCAAGTTGAGCGCGAGGGCGTGCCCCTATTGAAAACGAGCAATCGGTACAACGCTGAACAAAGCGCTGCTGAGATGCCTGGCGCGACCTACCGTGTACTCGACGCTAAATCCCTCACCGGTCGTGCCTGTTACGAAGAGCTGGCAAATGACCTAGGTGGCAGCAAGTGGGCATCGGAAGTGTTGTCATCCATGGGAATAACCGGTGCGCAGCAAACCGCCGGCGAGGTTTTGCTTTTCAAACCCGAGTTCAATCATCGGCCGCAGGCCGCGATGACACTGAACAAGGGCGTGCGCACCGCCCCTTCCGATAGAGCTATCCAGCTGAGCGACATCTCTGGCGTAATCGTGAGCGGCAATATCGGGGCGGCTTGTCGCAGTATTGAGGCGAACCAGGCACGAGCGCTTGAAGTAGTTGCGTCGAATATTCGCCTGCTGAGTTCGAGAGAGGCCAACAGGGACCTTCGGATCGGCTCCGATGTGGGGAACAACGAGCAAACAAGATCGATGCTTTCAGATGCTCGATCTTTGAAAAAGGAACTCCTGTTCATGATCACCCCACGTCATTTCATTGCGTGGAAAGAACCACTGACTGAGCTCCAGGTAAACATGCTGGCGCCGCTCATCAAGCTCGATCACTCCCACTTGCTGCCTGGATCTGCGGCCTTTGAGTTGCTGGCAGGGCAGCATGGCATTCGCCGCACCGTTGAGTTGCTAAACAGTGTTGGTGTCACGGGCGCTCATGCCGAAACAGAAACCGTTTGCTGGGCAAAGGGCGCGGTGAAGGTTTTGGAGGTGGTGAGCAACGATACCCCCCGGATGGCAGGTGAGACGGTAAGGGAAAATGCGGGGCTGGCGAAAAAGTCGATGAGCTTAGGATAAAATTTTCGCGACAACTCGTTTATAGATGGCGCTTTCTGTAGACCCGCAATAGAATCGGAGCCGTAGGCATGCTCCTCTCAGAGAATCGCCTACGTTTCTTTCAACCCGGACGTCAAAAACGACCGGGTTTTTTTTCGTCTGCGGAAAACCCTCTGCCTAGTTCGACGTTTGACGCCAAGGCTTGTGGTTCTTCTGGCAAGATGCTGCTTATTCCATAACGTGTTCCATTTCGAGCAACAGCACGTCCTCCTCGCTCAAAACACCGAGGTCTTTTAACTCGAAAAGTCTTCCCTCAAGTAGCCCCTCGTTGTAGGCAATTGAGACCTCGTCGCGAGATTGTTTATTGCGCTCGATGAGCGTCCGAATTTCCTGCATTTTCCTGTCACGAATTTCAGCAGCGACGGTATTTGTATCCATTCTTCAGCCCTTTATCATTCTGCTACCGGTGCTACGGCTTGGGATACGTTTGCAGCTTTACTGCCAACTGGGGTTATGCCTATCTGCTGTTCACCCATACAGTCGCGAATGCACAGCAACGCTGATCGCATGAACAAATAACTGTAAACCGCTGCACCAGTGATAGCGCAAACAAAACCCGCCAATGCCGATGTCGAGGGGCTTAAATTGGCGCTGAGGACGCTGAAGCCGAATAAAAAAACTGCAATTGCGAAATTTAGGGATGTCAATGTGATGCGATTCATGGGTTTTCCTTGTTCGATTGGCTTTTTCTTTTGAGAGCTGACGGGAACTGGACGGCTTCAAGTAGTGTTCCTGTTTCAATGAACCAAGCTTAGCTCGGCCAGATATCAGGCGCAGCCCGTGGACTCGATGAGGGTGATGCAATCCAGGTCATTATGTAGTCGTTCGACCGATCACAATAGCTATGCTCAACCCTTGCGTGAGCGACAAAAAGAAATCCATCTCAGAAGCCGAAACTGCAAGGCATTTGGTGGCCGTGAAAGACAAACCACGCGACGCATCATGGCAATGCCAGAGTAAGTCGCTGTTTTCTACAGCGATGCCGTTATCGCCGAACCAGAGCACCGCACTTTTACACGCCTCAGCCTCTCCGAAGGCCTCAACCGGGACGTAGGAATCTGCAACTTGACTCTTCTCGTGCCCGTAGGCGTCGAGAAGCGCACTTGATACCCCGCACAACGTAAAGACCCATGATTATCCTCTAGACAGCCGACGGCTGATCCCTGTTAAGTACAATTGGCTGTAAGATCGCGAAGGCGTTCTGCCGCTGCTATCGCTGACATTGGGAAGGGTCCGCAACCATTGAGGCCAGAAATCTGGACGTCGCTAATAATTGACCGCCCCTCACCGATGAGGGCATCCATGTCGTAATTGACCAAAACTATGGCGCCCATTGTCTCAGCCTTAGAAATGAGGGCTCTCAGCTCTTTACTGCAAGTCGACATGCGCGATTTCCTTTGACGTTTGAATAACGCGGCGAAGCAGACGCCTGATTTGATTTCGCAAGTTTACCGATACGTGTAAACACTTACAAGCAAACTTTATCGTTAACGGTAAACAGGTGCTGGGCAAAATATTTCTATCGAGGCAGCCCAGGTTTGATGACAGCTTTGAGCTGTGTTGCCGGTCGGCCTGAACGTTCGCTTACACGCATCAATGATTCCAGGGTGTGCGACAAGCCAATGCCGGAAAGGCGACTAGCATCAGTGAACTATAACTAAACTTTGAAAGCTGGCAACTAATATAAGCTGGTTGAGTTTTTAATACTATAATATTTATTGCATAAAGTTACTGTTTTGGTTTGACTTATGACTTCCAAATGGTATCGTATTTAAAGAAGGCCTGTTGTTCACATTAAAACGTGTTTTGCCGCTTGGTGCGGTCGGGAGGTTGTATGTAAAAATCCATAACTATAAGAGGAAATGCCATGGACAATAGAAAGTACGCAAGAGCAATAAAAGTTATAGCAATGATAATAGTGATAGTGTGGCCAATCCCGCTGTCGTCCGAAGAAGGACCGCAAACCCAAGCCCCCAGCCTTGCAGGCTGGCGTGTCGGGGCAGAGGAACGGCTGATGTGTCAGCCGGAGGTGACAAGTCAGCGAGGTTAACGGTGAAGAGGCGTAAGCAAAGAGAGCGACTGTAATGGTCGTTTTTTTGTGCCTGCGATATAGTTTAAAGACCAAGCTAGCAATTTGTTGAGACCGGTCATTATTATAGTATTGGGATTTCTCTTGAACCTATTTTTTAAACCTTGTCGGATGCCCGAGGTCTATCGATGTGCACCCAAGTTTAGGAAGGCTGACCAATGAACCCAACCCGGATAACCCCGCTCCTCAAACAGTGGCAATCGTTATATGAAGATCAGGCCAAGTTGCTGAAGGATCCCGAAGGTCATCAGCGGAGGCTGATTGAGTTGGCCAACATGTTGCGCGCCCAGGACATGATCGATGAGAGCGAGCTGGCCGAGCTGCTGGAACAAGCCGACGCGGCTTACGCCTGGGGAATCGAGGAGGGAGGGCAAGCGTGACCCGTAACTGACCATCACTACTGCATGCCGACAACGTCATGATCGAAGCCATTCCAACGCTGCTCGTAGGCGAAAAAAACGGCTACCAATCAAGCTGACGTGTCCTACAGCGAGCGTGCATTTTGATACCCAATGTTTACCAATACCCCCTAGTCCGGTGTCCCAGAACCTCATAGAGTAGATTGACGCAGTGATATTTATCCACTCGGAAAGGTGACTCGTCCATGAACACACCGGAAAACCCGCATCTTGTTGTTAACGCAGGTCGCGTGGTGCTTCCCACCGCCGCGTTGCAAGAGGACTGGCGCATGGCAATGCTCGACATCCAAAATGCCCAGGCTGACAGCGCGCGTGACCGTGCCTTGCACTTTGCCGATGGATGGGCAAACGCCTTGCTCAGCGCCAAGGTGATAACCGAGCCAACCTATGTCGCGTTGATCGCCTGCAATGAAGACACCTATGCGAACGCCAAGGCAGTTCCAGCCAGTGCCCAGCCATGAGCGCAGTCGACTTGAATGGTTCGGTCTTTGAAGCGGCCGGACGGATTGAAAGTTGGACGCGGGATTGGGAACTTGGCGAGCATTTATTGCGCTGCCGGCACTGCGTCGGATTCCAGGCCTTTACGGGCGCCGCCGGCGGCGTTCCATTCAGAGCACACACACCAGAATGCACGAGTCTTAGCCGAGGTGAGCAATACCCCCTGAACTTGTTGCGCACTGTCCTGGATGAATTTGCCTCGGTGACGCCATGACCGGTGCTGAACATTTAGCAGCGCAGTCTCTGACTTCGAGGATCCGTACGCACACCATCACTCACTTGGGCCGTATAGAGCGAAGTGAAAACAAAGCTGGCGTGCTGTTTGCTCTGGAGCGAGCAGAAGGTTTTGTGGAAGGGCTTGAGGTCTCTGGCGCTCTCAATCCAGCGACGATTGAGGCGCTTTATCTCGCGGTCGACGCCATTGCCACTGCGCGCCTGGTGCTAGTGAAGCAGTGATCAGTTAAGCCACCGCTTCGGGCCGTTGGTGTGGCCGGTGGGTGGATGACACAAGGCCTGATTTATCGGTCCGACCGGTGATGTGCAGTGGCGAGCGCTAAAACTGAACAGCGCCAAACATACCCTAACAAACACTAACAAATCACTAACTTACACAGCAAAAAGGGGCCTTAAGGCCCCGTAGGTTTCACGCAAGGGTGGTGGTTACGCCACCGCCTCTTCTGCATTTTGTTGAGCGTCGTCAAGGATACTCAACTGATTTGGGTCACTCGGCGGAACATCCGGAGTGGTATCCATTTGGGCTTTGAGTTCCTTGAGCAATGCCAAGTCGTCAGCAGTCACCTCAATGAAGAATTTATCGTCAATCACCTTCACGGAGTCGATCCGATGGCTAAGCCCGTTGAAGGAACGAGTCATGTTGGCCACAACCTGCTTGGTGAGCTTCGGCGCAACTCCCGCAACGCGCTGAATGTTTTTCTTCGTAACCTGTACCTTGCGAGGCGGCTTTGGATCCACCACTGGTTGCTCCACTGCACCGGCGCCCTGAGGCTCAACGCTTTGTACTATTGGCGCTGTAGCTCCTTCTTGCGCGGCGCCTGTAGGGTCCAGTAGATCACCCGTCAGTAAAGCTGCAATGCCGGCGACATTCTCTTTGTTCTCGGCGTCCGCCATTTCCTGGCGCATTGCCTCGGCAGCTTGATTGACCAGCGCGACGGAGTCACTACCGTATTGCTTGTACAGCTCAAGAGCCAACGTTGGTTTGATGGTGCCGTCGGTGATCAGCTTTTTCAAAGCGATTGGGAATTCCAGCATCGAAAGGTACAAACGAACATGCTCGCCGGTCCGATCAAATTTTTTCCCAATATCCGCATCCGTGAAACCCCAGTTGCGGTATTTCGCGTAATGCGTTGCGCGCTCCAACGGTTTCAGCTTCTGACCATCCTGGGAAATCAGCACCAGGTCGGCTTGAGCAATTTCGTCACCTTTAACTTCGATAATTGGGACCTTCCCAATTACCGCGCCCTCGGAAACAGCCAGAGCAATCGAACGCAGGCGGCAGTGACCATCACGGATATAAGGTGTCCCGTTGCGGATAACTACCCACAGATGAGGAAAAACATCGCCACGCTTGTAGCCGTCAGCCATCTTGCGAATGTGAGCGATGGTGTCAGGGTCATTGTAATCACGAGGGTTGAAGCCTTCCTCTTCCTCAATGACGTCCCAGCGCATGGACCACCCGTCGACACGAGTAACATCATCGTCGGTGTACGCCTTATAGGCGCTTACGGTATTGATGACGTTCGCCGGTTTTTTCGGAGCGACCGAATCTGCCAACTTGGACGGTTTCGACGACGGCGCCGCACCAGCAGGCTTCGCCTGTGCCTTGGAAGCTGGCTTTGCTGCGGTTTTACCTTTACCTGCTGCTGGCTTAGTGCTGGCGGCCATGTTCACATCCTCACTGTAAATTGGTTGATTGCCTCTGTTGGAGCTGATTCTAGAGAAATCCCGGGACTCAATCAATAGCTGGGTTAAATATTTATTTATTATTTCACGAGCCACCACCTAAACCCAAATGAATTGGGGCTTTTAGCGCGTATTTGACATATTTCTAGACGATAAAAACAGTTGAAATCATGAAATTTGAGACATGAAATGGGCGCGAACCTCATCACTATCGGTCATATCGTAGCGCTGGGTAGTAGTGATGCTCGAATGCCCCAAAGCGATCCTGGCAAACGAAATCCCTTTAGCTCTGATCAGGTTCGTCGCTACAGTCCGGCGCGCATCATGCGGCTTAATCACTGGTACCCCAGCCAAAATTGAACGCTTCTCCAGGGCCACGTATAGCCCGTTTGGCTTCATGTCGGCCAGGGCGCGGCCGCCATTGCTTACACGCCTCAACACTGGTCCAGTCGTTTGATTCTGAGATGCAAGGACCGCCAGCCATTCGCGAAGCGGCTTTATAGCCCAGCCTGCAAGGTACTTTTCGACGTAGCGGCCACCTTTAACGGTAACCCGAAATGAGCCGCGCGCGAGGTCAAGGTTTTCAATTGTAACGTTGACCGCCTCCGCGCGACGAATACCTGACCCGAAGAGGAGGGCGATCATTGCCTGGTCCCGAGCGGCCAAGGTCTTGCGGTCATCATTCACGCAGCTCGCGATAAGCTCCCGCCGGCTACCGTCCTCAACATACTGGCCGCGCCCAACTTCGTTGACACCACCCTTCGTTTTCACCTCATCGAGCAGCAAGTAATCAAGGTGTGATATGAGCCCGTGAGTAAAGCATGAGCGTAACAATCCTCGCACCGCGTAGACATGCAGCTTTACGGTCGAGTCAGCCATGTCAGCGGACCAGCGACGAACCAGCTCCTGCAACACTGGAGCGTCGACCTGATTCCACGGCACCTCTGCAAGGTCGTAGTCGTAAAAGCCCAAGTCACTTGCAGCTCTGGCCAAGGCATAGCGGATCGTCACCCAGCTTGAATCCATCAGTCGCGACTGATAGGCCAGTAGTGCCTGAGCGACCGTGTAGGATCTTTTTGGCCCGTCACCAGGTACTACATTCAAAGCAAGTGAAGTGGGCGAGACAGCAATGACATTGTTCATAGCAAAAACCTTTGTTGCCTGCGCGATATCTGGTCAAAGCAAAAGCCTAGATAGAAGTACTCACCTTATTAATACCGGCACAATAAGGCGATATAAATATCCTAGCCTAAGTCCCCTAAAAGCAATAGATAAAGTTTTACTTATTTTCGTGATCACCAAAGCGGACTGCACTTATAACATTTGGTGACTTAACAATTCCTCAGCCAGAGGAGGGTGTTCATAATCCTTTACAGCTCAATCAAGAAAGAGGAGGGAAGGGCGGAAGGGTGGGAAACACCAGCATTCATTGGCTCATTCCGTAGTTAATGTCTTATTTAAGAACGTTTCACCTACAGATAATTTATCAATTACAGCAACTAACGCTAAATAAGCGTCGCAAGGGCAGGGCGTGCACCCTTAGACTAACCCCCAATATAAACGAAGCATAAATTGTTAATGCCGATGTAAATACTGCACAGAGTAGGTACTCGACCTGGCACTAAAACATCATCAGATTCTCGGGCACTTAACTATTGATTAGCATCTCAGCAAGAGCGATAAACCCATGATGATTTTCAACTTAATGGAAATTCTTATATAACTAACTCCAACAATCTGTTCGTTCTAAACCTGGCGTATCCACTACCACGGCCTGATTTTCGCTGACTCCAACCAATTTCGGATGCCGGACAACACACAAATCTGGCGTTCGACGCGGGTCAGTTGAGTGCGGACTGTACAATCCAAACTGGCGACGCTACGTGAAATCCTGTGCATACACCCCCTGCAAATCCTCCAGATTTCACACAGGAGCGCGAATAACAGATAAACCCTTACTAATCAGTAACTTATGTAATTTCGCCGAGCGCTGTCACCCCCGAGCACCGTGCGGAGCACGCACACACGCTGAAATGGAGCAGGGTCATGCCTAGAAAATGGATCGTACAGACCAAAACCGTGGTGGGCTCCTGGCACCAGATAAAAACACGGTATATCGATACTATACCTGGCTAATCAGAGTTACTCATCAAAAGGTGCATTTCTGTGAGTAACTTTTTTGGCCGCTTTCAAAGAGCCCTATGGGTCGGGGAATTATTTTATAAATCAATGCGTTGTAAGATCGCTGCACCCTATTTCAATTTAGGGGCAAAACTTGAGCCCGTGGCAGGCATTTGGATTGCGGTGGACACCCAGATTACCCGATCCTATATCCACCGCTTTGACTGATTCACAGTTAAGGCTATTTTTGCTGCTCCGGCAAGGTGAGCGATGCGCTATTCGTCGGAAGCTCTTGGCCAGATCGGGGGCTTTGCCAGGCTGTAGGAATTACCACCTGGCTTGCTTTGCGGCTCGATTTTTCCGCTGCCCAGAACGGCTCATCGACAACGACCTTCTTCAATGCTTCAGCTGAATCACAACTGACAACCTGTAGGGACCATTGGCAGATAGACCTCGTTTGTCTACGGAGGGTTTCCGGCGAAAGTTTAAGGGCACATTGGTGCTCACCAGCTTGCGTCAACACATCAGCAACCACGAGGCCCTTCAGTTCTTTTTTTGCGGAAACCACTTGCACAAGGACGTCCTCCGCATTACCTCCATAAGTCTCGGTCATGAAACTGACGGATGCCTGAACGGCGGATCCGCAAATGTCCTGTTCTTGGGCATGAACAGTTCCAGCTACAGACATAAGCGTTGCCAGGATCGGTGCGCCGAGCAACCGAGTCAGCTTCGCTCCAGTGACAAAGCCCCGAGGGCTCTGGGCTGAAGTCTTGTGTTTGCCAAACATATATTTCCTTTATTTGTGGCGGGGCAAGACACTGCCCTGAAAATGGTTCGTGAGGGTACGGCAAACGCAAAGAGCAACACGGATATTCTGATCTTTTCGTTGCATACGTTTGCTGCTCATGTGTTGGTTCCTGCTTTCCCCTGCCCCTCGGCAAAGCCGACACTGTGGACTGCGCCGAGGGTGAAAACTTGGTGGTAGCGCTGTTAAGCCTTCATCAGCATGAATGTCTGCCTCTCTATTTTGTGAGGCCTCTCGACTCATTCTCCTTCAGCTGATCGATCTGGTGACGGATTTCATTTGCCCGCCGGCGGAGGCTTTCGCCTCGTTCTTCAAACCTCCGATCTTGCGCTTGGCTCCCATCTTCACGTTGGGCACCCTGCTCTTCCCAACTGTCTAGCTCAACGTTAGCCAATTTCAATTTTCGTTCCAGCTCTTCCTTTGCCGTACTACTCATCTTGCACCTCCAAAATTTATAAAATGTCGCCAGGTTTCCTGCGAGCTAACCTTCGGCTTCGAGCGCCGCCATTGTAGAAAGGCAGCGATAGCAATTAACTTGGACCAGATCGAACTCTTGCGGGCTACCGTCTGTTTCAAAAGGAACGACAATGCGTCCACAAGCCGTGAACGAACCGTTACCCTCGGTGTAGTGCCATTTCGTCCAGACAGGTTCACTGAAACGATTCTGTCTTCGCGCCCATCTCACAGCTCGACCAGCTGGTTCACCGAGCACAACGTTCCAATTTTCTTCACTGCAAAGCCTTCGAATGACTTGTGGACTGGTATCGCTCATCACTTGGTCATCCTCCAGTGGCGGGTCCAGGGCCAATTGATATGCCTACCCACACCAAAAAGGTCAATCCGGTAATCAGCAATAGGTACAGTGCAATATGCATCTTCATGGTAGCTCGCCGCGTATAGGGGCAGATCACTAGGAGTGTTGAGGAGTAGCCCCCCATTTACGGTGGATGAATCTAGCTTCAACGATAAAACTTGGCGATTTCACGGACTTCCAAGCTGAGCCTGTTTAGGTCGGACACCTTCCTCGACAGCGTGGTGTTACTGATGCCAAATTCTGCGCAAGCAACACTTTGTTTCGTCCCTAAGACGAAGTGACTATTCAAAGCAGAAATTACTGATTCTGCTGTGATTTTCGTGAGCCCGATGAGCCGGCGAAGGTGCTCTGGATCTACTTGGCCAGGGACAAGCTCGCGCGTTCCTGCTGCCATATACAACTCCCCTTCAATTTCTGATATTTACCGTTATCGGTAACGGTCTCATGCTTCTGTTAGGTCACTCAATACAGCCTGAAATGCTCGCCTCACTACATCCTTGCTACCGCCAGTGCCGGTGGTCGGTATCCGGTCACGAGCCGTTCTCCTGCTTATTTTCAGCGGAGTCCTGAGACAAGATGTCTGCTTTTTTCCAGTCCTGGCCAGCTCTCCAGCATGCGTATGTAGGGGTAAGCGTTTTCCTGCTTATTCGGACGGGGGTGGGATGACCTGGAACGCCTTGCCCTTGCTCCAGGCGCAAGCCCCTTTTATCAACGTCAGTATCTGCCCATCGGTCATGCTGGCCGACAGAGCGAGAACTCCAAGACCCTCTGCAAAGCTCTGTTCCAGAACCGCCTTGAGGTCGATTTCTTCGTCGGCTTCCACGGTCACCGCAACTATGGTTCTGGCGCAGCAAGGGCACTGGTCACCGTTACAGACGGGGGCGGAAATTATCGAACTGTCCGCGAAGCAACGGTATTGGAGCACTCCGTTGGCAATAAAAAATTCGCCATGGCAATTGTGGTTCATACGATAATTCCTTTGACATAGGAGCTTTAGTCTCGCTTCGTGAGCGACGTTTCATTAACCCTGGATTGAATGAACTCCAGTTGTACCGCCTCAAGCAACTAGCTATAGGCAATATTGCCTATGCAGGCAAATAGGCAAGATTGCCTACTCGTAATTAATCCCCAATACAGCCCTGAACAGCGCTAAACCCAAAATTGCTCCGCGTGGCAGATATTTGAGGGATTGCGGTTCTATATGCCCGCGTTTAATTTACCGTTAACGGTAAATCACTGCAACTGAAAAATTACATTTACCTGTAAATACTCCTAATGCCCGAAGTCTAACAAAACCTCTGAGTGGATTTTCACAGGCACAAAAAAACCGCCTTAGGGGGGCGGTTCTTTGTGCATGGATTGCGAAGCGCTACTCATGCATCTCACGGGAGCTGTCGACGGCCGAACTGTGTCGCAAGGGGCTCACACTGTAAACAGAAAATCTGCGCAGCCAGACCCTTAAAAACAGTTAGCAGATAACGCAATTACATTGCAGATTCAAAGGGCAGCACTCGAACGAAGTATTGTTGTGGCACAAGAATAAATTGTGTGGCACATCAATTATTCAGGTGCCACATCAATTATTTAGGTGCCACACAAATTGGCCTATTAGCGTGAAACTTTATTCATTGCTGCCTGTATCCAAGGCAGCCAGGCGCGCCGTCTGTGCCTCATCAATTCTCAAGGCGATCACGTCGCTCTCTTTTCTTCCAAGTGCGATCTGCTTGTCGATCAATCCGAACGTGATGAATCCATGCGCTCGGTTGTGAAGTACTTCGACTGATACCGGGGTGAGTGACGTTCCAATTTGGTCGATCAGGTTGTCGATTTCTTTCAGCAACTGTTTCTTGGTGAGGCTCATTTCAGTTTTTCTCCATGGCTCCTGGTGGAGCACAATCCGGTTTCTGCTCGACCCAGATCACCCCAAGCGCGGTCCACTGCTGGATGAGTTACGTGGCCTTGTGACCAGATCCGATTCAAACCTCGTGCAAACCTTGGCAAGCATGTTGATATCAGTTCCGCTACAGCCTGCCGCTTCAAAATAGCCGGCAGCCTTTCGCACTACTGCGTATACATCAGTGACGATTGATTTTGCTTCATCCACTCCCAATCCAAAGCGCTCAGGGGTACTTAGCAAATTGCTGATTGACGATACTCTGCCCTCATTGCCGATGATGAGAGCCTGCATCCCGAGTTGGGTCGGATGGGGCAATACGTCAAAAACTGGCGCCAGGCAGTATCCTGCATCGCTTGTCAACAGGAGACCCGTTTGCTTTAGGTGGTCGTCGGAATTTCCGATGAGCACGTTGAAAACCATGCGCGTATAAAGCTCACGCATATCGTAAGTCGCATCATCACTGACCTTCTTCAGCACGTCAGCGATCTTTGAATAGGAGACTGCACCATCCACTGCGCCTACTCGCATTCTGGGCTTCTCAGCGCTTACCAGCGAGTTACAGCTGACGTAGTGCTCCCTACCAGCCCCTTCATGACGGTCAAACCGTTCGACCATAAGAACCGGTTTCCCCGCGACCTCCACCAACTTATGCCCAGCTGCTGGCAGGCCGGCCGCTTTAGCCATTTGGAGACTCGCAAATTCAGCGCGCGGCTGATCGAATACGTCGTCACTACGGCCTAGTTTAGCAATCCACTCTTTACCCTCATGGGCTACGGTTACCTTCGGCCTGGCGCCGCCCATTGAACTCCCGAACTCAAAAAGCCGTGCGATCTCTGGTGGTAGGTCGACATCGCCTTTCTCGACTTGATCAAGACCCACCATGATTTTTTCAAGGTCTTCAAATTGTGGAGGCTGATGAAGGCTTGGCAACTGATGTCGCGAAGCGCTGAAAAGAAGACAGCCCACGCCGGCGCCGCGCGAGGCAAGTAACCATTCGATGTCGTTTTGTGGATGCTGCTTGTGTGTGGCCAACAGTACGCGTCGTCCCCAATTATCTGGGGTGGCATCGTCTAGCGCCCCAAACATCCGCGTAGACGAGTACTGGTTGCTGGTCAGCGGCAGATTCAGTGGGTCAATCGCAAATGCGTTAGGGCGTGCGAGCCAGCTGTTCGCATAGCGAAAAACGTAGCCACTTCCGTGCATGGCCACCTCCCCCACGGGAACGGGATCCCCGACTGAGTGAGCCGAAAACACAAACGCATTACCAATTGGCTTCCAAGACATTAGGTTCTCCTTCAATGCGAACTCGCTCAGGATCACGGGCGAGGCTCAATGTAATTCCAACCTGGTCAAGTTCTGGCGCTGCAATGCTCGCCATCCCCTCCTCCAGGTCCAGGGCGCTAAGAACGTTCATCAGCACGCCGAGTGATACTCCAGGTTCTCCCTGCCGCAACCGTTGATATGTTTGCCTTGTGATCCCCGCGCGACTGCATATCGTTGAAATTTTTAGCCGGCGTCGCTTGCGAGCTGTCTCAACACCGTCGCCGATCCCTTTGAGCAATTCATCGGACCGGTCTGATATGTACCCTTTGTGAGGGTTTGGCTTGGTTGGCTCCTGCATGATATATCACCCACTAATAGCGTTTAAGCAATCTATATCATCCGTTCACTTAAGGCGAGCGCAAAAAAACCGGCTAAGCGCCGGTTCTTTAAAATTTGTGTTTCCGAGTGCGATCTATAAAAAATCCGGCTCCTAACTACGCCTGCGCACGTTTTTTGCCGGCGAGCGGGCCGACTGGCTCTGCCGTCTCTTTTTTCGAAAATAGGGATTCAAGCAGAAATATATCGGTGGAAGTGACCCTTCGCACCTTCCGCACAAGCTGCAACTTGAGGCCACGACGATCCAGGGTGGCTTTATGCTTCCCGTCTTTCCCGCGTAATGTTGCCTTTAGTTTGCTCATATTTTGATCACCTCACAGCCATCGTAGCCTTAATTGACAGCCATCTCAAGCTGGCCGCCATTGAAATCAAAACCCAGATCCATATAGTGCGGAATTGCTCCTTCCCAAGGGTCATCGATCACAATTACATTGGCATCGAGGAGCTTTGCGAATTGGTTTACAGCCAAGAGCATCAGCGTGGTCACCTGCCCTTTGAGGGGATGCTCTGCGTCGGGATTACCTTCAAGCAGTTTAATCCGCACCAGTGTCTTCCCTTCGCTCGCAGTGGCGAAGCACAGTCCGCAAAGTTGATTGCCAAACCAGAGTGAAACATCCAAGCATTTGGGGTCCCGCTTGAGTGCATCAGGTGAATCCCACCAGTCAAAATGAGGCTCAGCTCGCCACATCTCTAGAGCCTCAAGCGCTGCCTTGTTTATGCTATCGAATCGAACCCTGGAATAATCAGTCAACCCTTCAAAGCCACCATCAATGAACTGTCGGTGCATCTGTTGCACCAAGCGATCCGCATTCGCGCGCGCGACGGTTGCTAAGGCTCTCCAGCGATCTTGTACGTATGAACGTCTCATACCCCTCCCTACGCCTATGATGTTCCGCCCTGGCCGAAAGATAACACCACCAGATCAGCGACGCATGGGGCGCGGCAATCCGTTAAGATTACGTGTTATTGTACCTTGCTTGCGCACATACATATCCACAACCCCTGTGCATAAACCTGTGACTAAAACCGGGACATCCACACACGGCAAGCTTCGTGGATTATGATCAAAAAACGATCAGCGCCTGAAAATTGGAGGGAGCCTACGTGGCACAAGTAAATGAACCCGACGAACGCAGCTCTCTGCATACAGCTATGCAGGTTGCCCGGATCTATTTTCAGAACCACCTGAAGCTTGATGATGTGGCTAAAGCATACGTGCAGCGTAGGGAGCTGACGGCTCAATCCCTTTACAAATTTCAAATCGGTTACGCTCCAGATTCCTTCCGTGGGCTTTGCGATCACTTCCATCTCCACACAGTTCGACTTGCGGCGAAAGAGGCCAGCCTCCTTACCACAATGGGCGACAGCAAACGCTTAATGGATTTTTTCCGTGGGCGACTCATGTTCCCAATCAAGGGTATGGACGGTGATCTGCTGGGGTATGCAGGTCGTCTGATCGTCGACAAAGAAAACACACCGAAGTACATCAACACCGCAGAAACGGCGCTCTTCAAAAAGGGGGAGATGCTGTACGGCATGTACGAAAACCAGCATGCAATCAAGCTCGCCAAAGAAGCGATGCTTGTTGAGGGATACATCGACGTCATCACGATGGCAGCAAACGAGTTCCCAATTGGCTTGGCCCCAATGGGAACTGCACTGACCGCCATGCAGTTGAAACTGATCCTCAACAGCGGCGTAAAAAAGCTCACCGTTTGCCTGGATGGTGACGCGGCCGGCCAGAGAGCTGCTGACAGGACGATTGGCGTGGTGATGGACCAATACCATCCTGGACTTGAAGTTGTTGTCGCTTTGCTACCCGACGGCCACGACCCCGACTCGATGATCCGCGAACTTGGAGTTGAGGCATTTCGATCTGCAAAAGGAAGTGCTATTCCGCTGGATGAGTACATCCATAAGATTTGCTCAAAAGGCCATAAACCACAGCCTGGCCTTGAGGATCGAGCTGAATATAACTTGAAAATCAGCAAATACATGGAGCGCGCTGGTGGGGTGCTGTACACAAAGCTTTTCAATCACGCGAAGCAATACTCGGGGTTATCGTTCACCGATTTGGGTAAGTTGCTCCCCAACCCCGAATCGACGACCAAAGTTAATTGGGATCCCAACACCGCCCTCGCCGCTCGCTGGCTCGTGCACGATCTGCCGCTTCAAAAGCGAATCGCAACTCAGATCGCGGCTATTGAAATGAAGACTCTGGGTCTAGATGACCTCACGACGCTTGCCAAGCAATATCTTGAAAGCGCGGAACCCTCTGGCAAGCTTTATCAGTTTGCGCAGGCGCATGGCCCTCTGATTCCCTCAGAGGTCGCCGAGCTTCGCAGCAACTGGAAAGGATGGATGAAGCAGGCAGCCCTTCAGGAGAACATTCAACGCATCGCTGAAAACCCCTACAACGAAGCAGCGAAAAACGCTATTCGAATGTCCCTCAGTTAGCAACTGTTAAGATTCACTGTAATCAGTATTCAGAGCATAGGAAATTGCAAAGGCGCCGGCGCCAGACCCTCCTATCCACATCATCAAAAGTGACAACGCATCAATCCAGCCCTCGTGATTGTTATTGAAAAAGGCGTTACCCGCGTCAACCAATCCGCCAGCAATAAATAACAGACCACACAGACCAGCCAATTTGCAGAGCAGGATCTGATTCTGCATGTGTACCTTTTTTTCTATGTTGCTGTTTTCTGCGTTTCGCATAAATAGCCATCTATCCATTCAATTTTTCGGGAATGCGTTATCGAATCCTCGACCTATTGACGCTCTTCGTATGGTGGATTGACGCTCGAACAAAAACCTCCATGATTTTCTATTCGCTTTTGTGATTTATAGCTTTCCAGCCTTGAATGCCCCCAATCACATAGCCCACAGGCATCACCAGCAAATACTGCTGGGCGCTAAAGCCGTAGTGAATGAAGATGAAACCGGAAGCCATCCCAAGCGGAAAGCCGTACAAAGCCACATACTTTAAGAATCGCAGTCCGGTTTCTTTGCTCTCGGTTATCTTGTCCAGAACCTTAATAACTTTGGTGAGCATGGTGGCGTTTCCGTTAATTGGTTTGGTCGACTACAGGGGTGGGTACGCACACTACAAAAACACCCAATAGTGCACCTCCCATTGCTGCAAATGACACGGACGTTGTACCCAGCATGACGAAGTCGAGCCGTCCGCCAGTTGGAGTAGGGATAGTGCCGAGGTGAGGGAAAAAATTCAGGGCGTAGCAGGCGCCCACGAACAACAATGCCCCCCAGAGTGCCGCCAGAAGCAGTGTGGATTTTTTGGGTTTTGGAAAAACAAATTTCATGATATTTCCTATCTATTCGCCTGTATGCGTGATTACCACGCCAAGCACTTTTCGAAAGAACCCAAACAAGCCGTTAGAGCGAACAATTTTGACAGAATGAATTTTCCTTTGGCGGTTGTAAATTCCAAGGACAGCCTGACGAAACTCTTCGCCCATCTCCTCCTGGCCATCAAATTTGACCCACGTTGTTTCTTTGTCATCTTGGGTCAGAGTCTTTTCCGAGGTGTTCATGGCTTTCCTACCGTTCCGACCTATTTAGCAAAAGTCTAAGCCACCAGCACAATGCAACAGGACCAATCCACACCGCCAAACCGACGATGAGGGGGCTTTCAGGGCGCTCGCCGGGCCCATAGACGTAGCCTGCGTAGACCAACACGGTCCAGAGGATAAACACCCAAATCCAGATAGCTTTCGACTGCACTTTTGCCATGCTCACGTTTCTCCAAATGCGGACGCTATAACCGCGCCTCTCCTACGGGCTTAGCCCGCACGGCGGCGGGCTTGAGGGTTTAGCGTTTTCGGTGGTGGCTGTGAGGGCTCACTTGAGCCCGTAGTTGCGCTTCAATTCAACGATGCGAGTGCACGCTGCTGGTGGGCCTGGGCCGTGCCCTGATCGGCCCCAATCGCGCCGTAGGCGACTGCTGCGGCGTACTGTTCGTCCTGCTTCACCAGGCCTACCAGCTCCTGGAGTTGTGCCCGCATTTCCTCGTAGATGGCCATCGTCTTTTCCCCGAACAATTCAGTCTTGCCAGCCCGCGAAATATCCAGGTTCTGTACGGGCTTCCAAACGCTGTTGGAGCGTTTCTTTGGACTCCCCCCACGGCTGAGCCAGATACTTGGCTTCTACCGGCTCCACTTCTTGGATGCAGTACGCCGGTACTGGCTTTGTAATCGCGTTCGCCAGTGCGAGCGCATGAGCCTTGTCAGTTGCTGCAAAAATGTCCTCGGGGCCGACAGTGAAGGCTTTCAGCGGCAACACGGTTCTGACGTTGCCGGTGATTTTCACCGGCTCTCCTTCTGCGTAAACCGCGTACGGCTCGGGGATATTCGTGCTGGTCATATCTTGTGTCTCCCTGCTAAATCCTGGGCGCGATTATCGGGCCTCTCTACTGCCGCTACCCCACGTTTGACGGCGGGGCTTGGGTGCAGCTGAGCGACGTTTTCCCACCTGTTTTGCCTATCGTATTCGACTGTGGAGCGCCTGCCACTTAATGACCTGGCGGAAGACTGTCCGAATCGCAACGATCAAAGCCTGCTAAAAGAACGCCGAAGATCCAGCCCAAAACGACAGCGGCAATAAGACCGCCGAAGACTGGTGGGCCGCTCACAGGCTCCAACCCCAGTACTTTCAAATGGGCCATGGCAATCCGCGCCGCGACCATAAGCACTACCAGTTGAATGACTCCGAAAACTACATGCTTCCGGTGTCGTAACCGGAAAATTCGCAATCCCATAACAAGCAGGATCAGTTCAACTTAGTGCAGAACCTTAGCCGCACTCTCATCAGCCTGAGCATCCAAAGGATGATGCCGGACATGCTGACTGATTCCTGCCATACCAACTTTCATGATTACATCCGGCGAAATCGGTTGGCGAGAGTCGCCCTTCGCGCCAGCCACCTTCAGAGCTGTACAACCCTGCGCGGTTCGCCAGTCGACAACAACCAGGTGGATGCTGGCCACCGAATCCAACTTAGGCATCAGGCTCCATGCGGCCGTGCTCCGCGCATAGATGATGAGTCCAGAAATAAGCGTGTCCACCTCTTTTTGCGTGAGGCATTGCTCGCTCAGCTTGTCGAACATTCCAATTATTGTCGCGACACCGGCCGCCAGCTGATCGCCCTTGAGAGCTGGATCATTCACCTGGTTGATCACGGAAATCGGCAATTGCCACTGCACACGTGCGCCCACATCAGGATTAAATGAGTAAATCCAGACGTTGGACATGCCGTCTTGCTGTTGAGGGTCGGTGGATTGTTTTGACATACGCGAACTCGGAATGCTTAGTGGGTTGATAGGTGATGAAGTGCGATTATAGGAGCCGCTGGAGCCCTCACAGCTGCCCCTCATATGCTCCGCGAATAAGCTTATCAGCAGCGGTATAACGCTTCACGGCAGCGCTCACTGAGGGTGCGGCCAAGCCAAGTTCTCGTGCAGCAGCGACCTGGGACACACCTTCAATCAGAACTTGGCGTGCTGCCCTATTAGCCTTGCTTGTCGGGCTCCCACGCATCAGCTTCACCAAGGCGTCAAACTGCTCGCCTGTCATTTTCATTGCGCGGTTACTCCACAGTGTTTCGCCAGTGTCTTGATTGCCAACAGAAGGGCCCTACGAATCGGCTCGACAAAATCTGATGGCAGCTGCGCCGACCATCCAACTTTAAAATTCACCCTCGACGCCGAGGGCCTGCGCGACATCACGGTGAGAAGCCCCTCATCGGTAATCACGATCTCGCCTGGCTCGCATTCGTTATCCGAAAATTCGTAGCTGGGTGTGTAGTTCGCTAGGTCGCCTGGTTGCTTGTCAGAATGTTCTGCGTCGATGTACACGGATACCCGTTGGGTATCTATATGCGGCCTAATTCGAATGCGATATTGCCGACCGGCGCCACTTGATCCCTGATCCATCACCACGAACAGAGGGCCATGCCCTTCGTCTGATTCGTGAAGCGACACCGCATCGTTCTTGAAATGTTCGATCCATTTGGACTCAGACATGACGTTTCTCCGATTGGGCGGAGATCCCCACCCAGGTCTAATTCAGGCTCTACGTTTACCCTACTTGATCACTACGTCTGGAGCCGTTGCGTGGTCATTGATCCACTGAAGCGCGGCTGCCGGGATGTAAGGTACGGCTTCTTCGAACGTCCGCAATGGCCGCGAGACGTACTGGCGGTCGATGTAATCCTGCTTGCAGGTACGATCCTGCTGCCTCAACACGTCCTGCCAATTACGCGCTATTCCTATCCCACGATCCTCCATCCGCGCCTTCTCAAAAATCACGCTCGGGTCGTAGTTGTAATAAACCATTAGTGACGGCTGATCGTTGCCGAGAGTTTTAACCCATGCAATGGCACTTTCCGGATTTTCATACCTGCTCTCTAAAAAGTTGATCAGTCGAGTACGCTGACTTTCGTTCCCAAATTTGAAGAGAAGCGCACATACACCTTGCCTGACCACAAGCCTGTTAAATTTCCTAGTGCCATTCTTGGCCTCCTGGGTACTCGGGGCATCCTCGCGGCAATGGATTCCTACCTGCGCCACCATCGTGGGCAACTCCACATAGCCTGTCTTGTGGGAGCGCACGTACCGCACCAAATCTTCGTAGAGTTCTTCCCAATCGAACTTGCCTGAGAAGTAGTCCAGACGGCTCAAGTGCGCGTCAGCTTCAGCAATTAATTTGGTGATCCTGTCTGAGGTCAGTTCGTCAGCAATAGACACGCTTGCCCAATTGGATTGATTCTCTGGCCACTCGTGCAGCGTTGTTTCTTCGGCCGTTGCTTTCGGGTACCTCACAAGCTTCCTGCTCAGCTCAACCAAACCTGACTTTGTGCACTCAACCGTGATACGGGTCACCCACACATGCTTGTGAATCCGGTCATCGCGCTCAGCTGCTGGGGTCTCGACATAAAGCCCGTACTTACCCTTTCCCGTCATCACAAAGCGCAGCGGCGTGATCATGTTTTCGGCTATGAATGCCGGCATGTCATCCATTGGGTTATGGCCAGCGCGGAGCAGCTGATAGAGCGTTGCAAGCGTTGATTTGAGCGCACCAGCATATGCCACATCACTTGGAGCGGGCGGCGCCTCACCTCGATGTGAGGCACGCCACAGTCGCACAGCATGGCCGGCTTCGTCTGGCAATGAAACATCAGATGGAATCTTGAGCCGACCTTGTCTTGCAGCGTCAATCAGCGCAGCGGTGAATGGGGCTTCCAAATCGAACTGTTCTTGCGCCAGATCTCCGATGGCGAACAAGGTCGCCATGTATTTTGAGTAGTACTTTCGGTTGGTGCGCGATTCACGATAGAACGCAATGTCGCCTGGCTTCACTGCATCCATCACCAGGTGTGAGAACACCAGATGATCATTTGCATGCCGTTTATGGCCACTACGGCCGAGAAACAGCTTTAGCACAGGCTCACGTACATCACGGTGGCCAGTGTATCGAGACTGGACCTCTACGTAGTAACGCTCACCCTGTCGTTTTGCAATAAGCAGCTGGGCATCCGGACCTTTCCACGTCAGCCGCTCGTAGGCTTCTGAACGAAACTCCCCGTAAGCGGTAAAGGCACCGCTTACCTGGTCCTGATTCCAGTTGCCTGGAAGGTAGACAAGGACGCGCGAGCCCGATTGCAAGTACGCATTCATCTGCCGGAACCAAACATCATAGGTTGGCCGCTGAGTGCCGAGCTTGACATCATCTTCACGCACAAAGCGGAAGTGCTTGTTCTGAAAGCCGAGGTCGAAAAAACCACGGTAGCTGGCCACGTCGTAAAAGTCGCCGAAGATTTGGTGATTGTCGTTCAACCCCCAAAGCAAGATCAGCAGGCGCTTATAGAACAGGGCGTACGCGTCGTGGTCGTCGAGTTTGTCGGTGTAATTCAGGTCCTCGACTGTGATGTCGCTACCGTCGATACCGGCGAAAATCTTGTCGACATCCTCACCGCTTGGAAACAGGCGCTTCGCAGAATCAGTCGCCAGCTCGGACCAGATCTGATGAATATTTTCACCGTTTCGTATTAAGAGGAACGAGGTCAGGTTGGGCTGATTGGCAATCATGTTTTCGTACGCAGCGCCGATTGAAGACTCGCTGTTGTATATGACGCCCTCGCGGCGAATGCGCGCAAGCACGACAGTACGTGGGTATGGAAGAATCCTATCCCTGAGGGACGTATCGGACTTAAGAGCCGCAACGAATGACCCCATCGACGCCGCGTCCAAACCGGCATCATCCAACTGAACCAAAAACTCCTCTTCCAAAAAAATGAGGTCTTGAAACAGCCAAATTGGCTCATCAGCTGGCGCCGGCGCACCAGTCACCCACGTGTTGATTTCAACGCCCTCGCCCGTGTACAGCCCCATCGAGGCTACACCCTTTTTCAGGTGTTCCGCATAAGCTACAACGTCACTGACGGAAGCCAAGCTTGCACTCGCCTGCTCACTGTAAAAACGGACGAGGAGTCCGGTCTTTTTGGATATCTCGCCGGTTTTTTCCTGGATGAAGGCGGTGTGACGCTTTGCTGTCTCGATTACAGACATCGACTGTGTTTTGAGGTCACCTAGGGAGCGTACGTGCTGCACCATGGCGCCGACGGATGGGCTGCCCTGGTTCGTAGGCGCGGCCAGCAAAGGAGGGATATCAGATGGTGGCGGGCCGGCGATGATTTCTTGCTGAAGGCGCCCAAGATCTGACTCCAGCGCCAGCCGTTCCTGCAAACGAACTGCTTCAGCATCAAAGCAGCGCTCAAAATAGTCATGGAATTCAGCCGCAAAAAAAGCAAGGTCGCTCTGGTCCGTCCAGAGAGGGTGCGCGGCGACAATAACATTGTGCAACCCAACGTCATCATGCTTTAGGTTTTTAACGAGCAGGACTACCCCCGCGCCCACTTCCTTCCGCAAGACCTGACGACGTTCCTGGTAAGTGTCCTCTTCACTCTTGTCCCACTTGTAAACCAGTTCCTGTGTGACTTTGACCTTCGCTGGAATGACGCAGGACGTTTTCCAGTACTGGCCGGCCTTCAGCGGTTCAAGGTTTGCGTCAAACTTCTCAGGGCGCGCTTCGTTCTGCGCGGTGGTCGAGAGAATGGTGAGGTCATTTGCCATGAGGTCAGATCCATATGAGGGCGCTTCGCGTGCGGTCTGCTCAACAAGCTTATAGGTGAGCACAAGATAAAAATAAGCCTCTAGAGGCTAATTATCAAGCGAAAGATTAATCATATTTGCAAATCAGCTGGATGACCTCGCGTGCACGCTTTTAGTTCGAAGGGATCAGCTTGTCGATCGATGCTTGAAGCTTACGGAGATTTGACACGCCTTCCGCACCATGGAACAGCTGAGCAAGATCCAAGCCCCTCAGAATGCCCTTAGCAAGCACAGCATCCATGGGGTCGCGAGTCTCTTGGGCGTGCTTGATTTTTGCCTCTAATTCAGCAACCGCATTTTTCTGGATTTCGGATCGCGGCTTACGGATTTGCATTTTTTACCCCATTTTTGATGGGTGCCGAACATGAGACTGTTCAGTTCACCAGGTCCGGATTGTAGGTGACTACCGTGCTAAGGTCATCCATGCTCGGCCAGCAACTGCTGACGTTTCCTTTACCCAACGCTAAGCTAGGCATGTGTTCGGAAGATCGAAACTAACTAAAGCTCTGTCAGGGCTGCTGGGTCCGTGCCGGCGCAGCGAATAAGTAGCCAGACTTGAAGGCTGTCAGACTCATTTGTTGGGCCAACTAAATCGACCCCAAGCGGCTTCACCAAAGCCCAAACACCTGGGCCAATCGATTTAAAATTTCCGATTCGCTGAAGAGCGCCCTTAGATACCTCCCCTTTGAGCGCAACGAGCAACCTTTGACGATCCCAGGCCCTAGGCGCTGTATCGCCTCTGTAGTATGGCAAAGCTCGTAGGTGATCTAGCGCAGCTTGAATGTCCGGCTCAGACACGTAGATCGATCTTTTGGCCTGCCTGAAAATCGAAAGCATCCGTACCATTTCCTTTAATTCAACAGCGGGTCAGTCAGAGCAGGTCGCATGTTTGCTCGTCTCTACAACCGTAGCAGAGCACGAATTGTGAGAATTTCATCTGCCGTGGCCTCACGACTCAACTGTTCGTCTTCACGGGCGATCCGCCAATGCGATACGCCACTGATGAGTGATCGATCTGACTTACGCTCCCACCCCCAACCTGTGTAACGGCAGCAGGTCAGCCAGGTGTCGTAATCGACGCCAACTAAGTAGTAGAGCCTACCCCTCTTGTCTTCGTGAGGAACACGGGCCGTGCAATCGTTCCACTCCATACCTATCGCAACCAGACTCGCCAGCGATGGGCATTCAAGAATATCCGCCGGCCGGCTACGTCCTTGGATAGTCAGCCAATAGTCAAACTGCTCGCGCCGGCTTAACTGCTGGAACGCGCGCAGGGCGTCCATTTGCGCGCAGTTAGCGTTTGTCTTGAGTGGGGGCTGCAAATAGCCTGGGCGCATTGTCACGCAACTGCGGGATGGTTCACCTTGGCCAAGCTGCTCCAACAACAACCTATCGCGTGCCTCCTCCCAACTTTCGCCAGGAAGCGCCGCAGCTTGCACCTGAGCCTCGGTCAATTCGTGCTTACCGCTAGCCATTGGTGCATTCCAAGGCCATTTTGCTCAACTGCTCCTCAACCCCTCGCTCATAGGCCGATCTCGCCTGTTCGATTAGATCCAACAGCTCGCCGGCACCTATCAAGCCCTGAGTGCACAGCCGGTCGGCCAACTCATCCAGCGCGTACTGGTGACCGTCGGGAGAGTTGTTAAGGGCAGCCTTATCTGCGTAGAGCGCGTGCCACATTGCGAGGGTCGGCGCCGGATTTTTCAAACTCATGATTTACCTCTGCCCTATCCTGCTCGTACCAGATTTTTACGCTGCGACTTGGTGTTCTAAACACAAGACCTGCCGCCCATGAGCTGGACCTAACCGTAATGATAGGCTTCAGCCGCAAGAACCTTCTTTACCGCTCTCGTGCGCGGTGAATCCTGTGGAATGCCATGTGGGTTGGGCAGTCGAGGCTCCACGGCGCAAGTGATTTTATGCGTGCGCGCGCGAAGCCAATTTGCATCAGCAGTGTACGTCGCACCTGGATTGTTCTGGCGCAGCGCAGACATTTTTAGCTCCAGTTCATCCGTCATGATGACTCGACCAAGAATGTGGAAGTCCGAATGATAGAGGGTGGAGCAGTCCTCCGCAGTCATGGCTTTCAGATTCGAAGGGATGCCGGCGCATAGGCGGTCAGTGCCAAAGATGGACTTCGCTTTTTCAAGCAGGCGCCCCGCACTCAATTCTCCGCTTTGCAGCGGGATGATCACTCGTGCACCAGCATCAATCCAAGCACGCACACTGGCCGCGTGCTCAACCCACAAGGCTATGGTTAGCACCTGGTCACCGATTACATCAGGCGCCACAATGCTCAATCCTTCGGGCCGATCAGTCATCTGGATCACGCTTTCATACACACGAAATACTTTCGCCCAATCTACCGGCTCACCTTTCTGAAAGGCCGTGAAAGCCCCCGAATCAATGAAGGCGAAGCCGCCTCGATCCAAATGTCTTGGTAGCACCAAGATGGTTTTGTTGACATCCAGCAGCGTCGCGACGACACCGACCGGCACGCCAATATCAACTGCCGCGCGCAAATCACTCTTTGCGCTCATGCCTGAGTGATAGGCAAGCTTCCATGGGCTCACAGATAATTCCTTTACCGGCCGGCGCCGGCGTAAATGGTTTGTTAATGGGGAGCATCATGGGTGGCGCAGCAGGAAATCTTTACGCGCACCGTGAGTCGCAGTGGCAACAATTGAAGCGGCCCAATGGATTCGCTAAATACTCTATGCTCTGCGCCATCAATGCCTGCCGGTCCGAGGGGTGCACTCCGGTACCGCACGACCAAGAAGGACCTTTCCCCTGAAGCCATTCGAGTCGGTGCTTGTGATGGGCGAGGTCGGCTATACGCTGCGCGTCCGCCATGGCCTTAGCACTCACACCATCACCGAGTTAGTGCCTTCGACGCAGTCCTGAACCATATCGATGCCCGTTTGTGCAAACCCGTACGCGATGATCAAGCCAGCAGCTCCGCCCTCAATACGTGAGCGAGCCGCTGCCCAGTCTTTTTCTGTGAAAAACATGTGCTCACGCGCAACACGCAATGCCTTGTCGATACCAACGGCCAGCCTTACCGCGCCGTCAGCGCAGGACACTCGATAGGAAGCAACTTGCGCCCACAGGTCGGGGTGATCCTTGAGGACCAGGTTCGTAGGCGCTGGAATTTTGGTCTCTGCGTCGGGAGCAATGAAGGTGCTCATGCGAATCGCATTGGCACACTCACGGTGATGGACCTCAACCAGCGACGCATCAGCTGTCGCCGCATCAGAATTTGCGCTGAAACTCACGCCGAGCCTGATAGCCCATTTGTGGGAGCAACCCACTAGAGCCATGACAGCTGCCTGCTTTTTGAATTCGGAGAGTGAAAGCTCGTGCGGCGACATCATGAATCCCTCGTAGGTTGATCTTACGAGGAAAAGATTAAACTACAAGACAACCTTTCGCAAGGAAAAAGGTTGTCTTAAGAGACAACCTTTTTCGAGCGGCTTTTCTTTTTGGCTTTCTGCAAACCACGCACCGCATCATCCCAATGAGGCTCTCGATCCTCGTCGTTGATGACCTTGCTGATCCAAACAGCTGTCTTGCCCCACCGCAAAGCCAATGCTCTCCCAGTCCAGCCTTTCTCCTTCATCAGGTCTTTGAATTCTTGCGGTGACAAGCGAGCTTCCGACATAGAAGCTGTCCTCCAGAAAATTACAGGCCGAGTTTTGTTGTGAGCCATTCAACTCAGTTTACCCGCTAACGGGATCGTCGATTTTTTTGCCGACCAATTCGACGAGTTACAGCGCAACGCAATTGTCGGCTTAGGCTCCAGTCAGTTTTCTTTAATTCCGAAAACATCCTTCATGAGTTCACCAGCCTCCGTGTATCGGCGAACTGCGTTACCGATAGCCGCGCGCGCTGCTCCAGTCTCGCGCATAGCGTTAGCCTGAGTAATTCCGTCGACTAGCACTCGGCGCGCGGCCTGATTTGATGCAGTCGTTGCATCACCTCGCATGAGTTTTACCAAGGCGTCGTATTGCTCGCCTGTAAGTGCCATCAATGATTCTCCGATACTTGTCATTGGACGTTATAGGGCTTCATTAGGAGCACAACTACACCTAACAAGGCTTCTGCTTTACGTGCTAGGCGCACTCTAATCCTCAACTGTGCCGTCCAGCCCATGCGAGCCGCGAAGCGCCTTCTTGGGTTGGATGTGCCGGCCGTAGTAACTGGGCCCCCGGTGCCGAGACGCATACGGCAAGCGTTGACAGCTTTTCTAGCCAAGCAAAGGTACACGCCTAGGAGTGTACAAACAAGTTCAAGGCGAACTTACTACCGCACAAAAAAGCGACCCCTGCACACCACCGTTCATCCAGGCCTCACCCGACCACGCTCATTTGACTGTTGCTGCCTCGCCTTCCGGGTTAAGCTCACATCTGTATAAATATCCAGTACCAGACCCATGACTGCAACGATACTTGCCCACCTCATGCCAAACGCCTTGCACCAAGCATTACCCTTTGCAGGTCAGGCGAGCTGTGGGTTTCCCTCCCCCGCTGCCGACTATCAGCAGCCAGATCTGTCGCTCGATGACCTGGTAGGGATACGCCCGACATCATCCATCTTCCTGATGAGGGCCTGGGGAGACTCGATGATAAATGCGGGAATCGGTGATGGAGACGTCCTTGTGGTCGACCGCGCAAAAACTCCCAAGGCTGGCAATGTTGTCGTGGCGGTGATCGGCGCCGAATTTGTAGTAAAGCGTTTGTTTGTTGATGGTGCCGGCGCCGTGGTTTTACTTGCGGAAAATCAACAGTACGCACCAATCAAGCTTGGCGATGGAGAAGCATTCGAGGTTTGGGGAGTATGCGTGTGGGTCCTGCACAGCCTTTGAGAGCACAGAAATGACCATAGCCATCGTCGACGTAAATTCGTTTTATGTCAGCTGTGAGACGAGCTTTCAGCCATGGCTTAGGGACAAACCCGTGGTGGTTGCGAGCAACAACGACGGGGCGGTTGTGGCGCGCAATGACCATGCGAAGGCGCTCGGCATCAAGATGGCACAGCCTGTTTTCGAGTTGCGCCATCTGGTGGAGCAGAAAAGGCTTCACCTGTTCAGCTCCAACTACGAGTTGTATCAGAGCCTGAGCAACCGAGTCATGGCAATTTTGGAAAGCCAGGCGCCTCGATCATTTGAAAACTCCATCGACGAATCATTTTGCCTGCTCCATGGGATTGCAGACCCCTATACCTGGGCGCTTGAAACTCAAGCGATGATAAAGAAACGACTCGGTCTCGATGTCGGTGTTGGGATATCGAGCACCGCGACGCTGGCAAAGCTTGCAAACTGGGCAGCCAAGAAGTGGAAGAAGAGCACTGGCTGCATCGTTGACCTACGCGACCCATCGCGGCGAGACAAGCTCCTCAAGATTGCACCAGTGAATGAAGTGTGGGGCATCGGTGGGAGACTGACAGAGCAACTGGGCGGGCTGGGCATGACTACAGCATGGCAATTGGCATCAGCTGATCCAAAGTTTCTCCGTCGCCACTTCAGCGTGAATGTAGAGCGCACAGCGCGGGAGTTACTGGGAGCAGCTTGTATTGACGTCAGCGACACCGGTACCGGGCAGAAGCAAATGATCATCGCTTCGAGGTCGTTCGGTAATAAAATATCGCAGTTGGAGCCGCTGCTGGAAGCGATTGCAGCTTTTGTATCTACTGCCGCAGCAAAACTTAGAAGACAGGGCAGTCTAGCGAACTGCATTCAGGTTTTTGCAAGGACAAGTCCCTTCGCTTCAGTTGAGCAGTACTGTGGATCGCGGATCATCGCCCTACCTTCGCCTACCGATGACACCCGCGACCTGCTGGGCGCGGCAATCACAGGAATGACAGCGCTGTATAGGTCAGGCATTGAGTTCGCCAAAGCAGGAATTGTGCTGTCGCAGTTCAGCCAGCGAGGTTTGATTACCGGAGACCTTTTTGCTCCAGCCCCCCGTCGCAATAGCGACGCCCTGATGGCGGTGATGGACTCCATCAATGCCAAGCAGGGACGCGGCACAATTAGACTGGCGCGCGACACCTCAGCGGGTCCGTGGAAGATGCATCGTCAATACCTAACCCCTGCTTATACGACGTCTTGGGCCGCTTTGCCCAAAGTACGCTGTTGAGTTAAGCCCCAAGCTTAGGGCCGTCTCGATCTGATTTGCTTACGGGGTTGTCGTTGCCGTTGACGAGACGCTCGAACATTGACGCAATCATTGCCACAAGACGCTCAATCCCCTTCTGCAATCGGTCGTATAAATTGTGATCGTCGACGGGCAGCGCTTTGAGCACAGACTCATGCTGCTTCAGAAAATGCTTGAGAGGATCTACCCCTCGCTCCGACAGGGTGGATTCTTCAACGCCGGCATGCGCACCCTTTTCTATTGCCCCCCTCGACAACAAAACGGCGCGATCAAGAGCAGAGGAAAGCTTGTCAAAAGCTTCCTTGTTTTCCATCACTCGCAGGATGTCGTGACTGTGTGCGATGACCTGGTCAGCGCTCATAGCTGGATCAGTGGTGCCAATGCCCGCAGCGACAAGAGTTTTTACGTGCTGCTCGGCCTCATCCAAAACCTTACGAAACTCCATCTCCGGTCTTTCGGCGCGAAAGCCGCCCACTGCGTTGTTTACCGCCCCACCGCCAGAGCTGAGCATTGACTTGAGTCCTCCCAGGCCTTTGGCACCTAACATAAAACTTTGCGCGGCAGACATCTGTGGTCGGCCTGTCGGTAGAACGGGACCACTACCCGAAATTGGCTGGGGAGCATGGCCACCTGGTCCCGCCTTAGAATTCTCTGCCGGTGCGGAATGCATCGGCCCTGGCCACTTCTGGGCTTTCCAGGTGTTCCGGTGCGTTGCAATGGTCTCCTGTCCAATGACATTACCCTGGCCGTCTTTCTTCTTCACCTGAACTGTAACCGGTTCCCTGCCCTTGTAATCAAGCCTGATGGGATCGCCGACTTTGAGTTTTCTTTCAGTAAGCGCTCGCTGAAGGTCCTTCCCCCAGACATCCACGTCGCCGGCAGGCGTGGAAAGCGTGACGAAGTAGCTCATGCTTTCCTTCGGGTCGTGTTGGTACTTTGCCTGACCGTGATTTTTAATCAGCCCCATGTAGACCCGTTCGGAGTGAATGGAGTCTTGGCCGTCCTCAAAGCTTTCCAGCATTTCTGGATCATCGGCATAACGCTCTCTGAAAGCACGCACTACATGCTCAGCGCTCTCATCCTGGGAAGATTTTGCTCCAATGGCGAACGCTTGAAAAAGCTCGGCTTCACGCTCTGACAGTTGTTGACTGGCCACGTATACCTCCTGAAAACATCAGATGGGTTAGCAAATTATTTGGTAAGCAGTGCGATGGACCAGAAAAATCCATTAAGACACTCACGTTGCCCGGAGAGCCGCAGAATCATGGCGACGCCGCGTGCAAAAGCATCCCTACACACGCTCCAATTATTCACGTACAGTATCACGATACGTTTTTTTATAGGCTTCCGCGATGAACGAATTCAGGTACCAGGAAGAAGCTTTTGAGCTGATTTCAAAGTTGCTCGTTCTACGCGCAGCGGACATGGGCGCGCAAGCGTTCGCTCTGCGTGATGAGATCGTGGAGGCCGCCGTGGCGGTAGATGAAGCAGGTCCGCTCACGTGGGCACTTACAATCCACGCAGACGCACTTGCCCGGTTAAGCGGCCTCTCGGCTGCGAAATACAATGCGCTACCCTTCACCATGATTGAGGATCCGGCTTCACCATTCGGGAATCTTTGCGTCATCCAGAAAGGCGGAATACCAATGAGTGTCGCAGTGCAGTTCCTTGACTCTGCACTGGAACATTGCATCTGTGTAGGCATGCGCGAGCTGGATATAGCACCATCTGAATGGCAACAACTTCCGTTCAATCAGCAAGTGATCGCCATAGAGCCCTACTTCGCGGACCTACAGGAAAACTGGGTCAGCCCCGAAATGGAATCAAGCGACCGGTCATCCATGGCTATCAGCTTCCCTAACCTGCTGACACTACCCATTCTCGAAGAGCACATGTTGAATCAACGCTCGCAACTTAAACCTAACGAACAAACACAAAAAATTAGTCGAGCCGTATCGTTCGGTTCAATGAGGTAAGGACGCCCAAAATGAACAAAGACACTCTTGAAGACTATATGAGTATGACTGTGGATAATCGCACTTTGACTGAACAGGATCTCGATGATCAACTGAACGCCGACATTCAAAACGACGGCATTACAACTCGCGGCCAAACTGGCAAAGACGGTAACGGTAATTTGAAAGTCAATATTGACGATGTAATGGCTCAAGCCTTCCGGAATACGGAGAGTGACATATTAAGACTTGAAAAGGTCGATACTGCCGTGAAGGCAGCCGCACATGGTGTAAAAATTCTTGGTCCAATATTGCAAGCGGTAAGTCGGCACGGTGCAACACCGGAGCAAGCTAACAAAATCATGAACAAAGTATTGATGCGCGCAAACATCGATACAAAATTAATATTGAATGCTTACAACCTTAAGGATGGGGAGGCACCCCCTTGGTTGTCTGCAACCATTTCAGGCCAGCTCGTCAAGATCATTACGAATTCCCTGGAGCAGGGCAATACAGCGATCTTGGACAAGCCGGACAACACATACATTCAACCTCTAATAACATTTATGAATGAAGCCGCTGCCATCGGATCAATCAGTCATCCGTCGTCCTCGCCCCAAAATGAAATAACAAGTGCATTGATGTTGGCTACTTGTGCCGTAATGGCTGAATACCAATGTTTCAATTATTTCCATTCCGATGCTGCAAAAATGGCATCCGAAATCAGCACTTACTTTAATGATCGAATTATTCGGGGAACGGTTGACGACTTAACGGCCCGATACGCACTTAACCCCAACGAACAGTCATATTTTGCTAAAACATTGTTAGCCAGCGCTGCTGACCTTATGGCTGAGCAGTGGAAAGAAAGCATTGAAGATACTGTTGCACAAATCAAAGAGCTACCGGAGCAAACAAGGCGCTCCATCGCTGCTAATGGGTACCCTCTGGAGCACATTATTGAGAAGTTTGAAAAAATCTATCTAGGTCTCGAACTATCAATCGACAGCGCAATTCGCACAATGAATCCTGCCCGCGAACAAAACCGGCAGAACAACCAACAAGCACCTGGGCAAGGCTTTGCGCAGAAATAACATGACAGGCTGTGCAGTCGCTACTGCACTGGCGGTACTCTGCGGGTGGGGCAGCTGCTTTGCTGCACCCGCAAGCAATGAAGCGACACCTGTTCAGCAGGGTGTAAAACGGCCGTTAACGGCTGAATGCATGAAAGTCGCTTCTCAAAGCTACGGTATCCACCAAGATATTTTATACGCAATCCTGCTCGTCGAAGGCGGATCAGTCGGCCGCGACAGTAAAGCTAACAAAAATGGCACATATGACATTGGGTTATTTCAAATAAACTCAATGCACCGTAAGACATTTGAGTCTCAAGGTATTTCTGAAGAAGAGCTGCGAGATGATGGGTGCACTAACGCAATCGCGGCTGCGTGGCACCTGAAAAGAGTTCTTACTCCTGATGTTATCAGCGAGATAAAAACCCAAGATGATTATCTGAGGGCAATTGCCTTGTACCACTCAGCAACGCCAGAATTTAATAAAATATACGCCGCCAAGTTAAGAAAAGCGTTCGAACGCATGTATGCGAGTGATGCAAAATGAATCAAGGTGATACTTCATCATCCGGCTTAATCGAATTCGGAATTTGGACGGCAGTTCTCCTTGGCCTGTGCTTTGGCCTATGGTGGATATTTCGGCCTTACATTATGTGGTTTAGCTTTTATACATCTTTTTTTGTTTTCAAGCATATTTATACACACTTGTCATTTTTGATGACTGACCATCAGTACGAAACCCTTATAAACGCTTTGAAGAACATTCCTCACATCTCCCCTAAAAGGTACGGTATTGAGGCTCTTTACAGATTATTTGAAATTCATGGCTTTGTTCTGCGCTGGCCAGTGAGCATCGGAATGATCTACCTCGGATGGGTAGTCAAAAAAGGCGTAGTACGCTTTAAGTACCGTCGCGAAATTAAAAACGTATATGATCTGATCGACATTCAGGCAGAACACTTTCCGGCCAGCAAAATCATTCAAGGCAAAAACCTTCTAAGCATGCATCTCTACGACGGACCATGGCGCACTTATGCCATACCAGTAGATTTTGCCCTAGACTTCAATTTGCTTTGGACGCACAAAGGAGCGAACACTTCCATCCTTGACCCTGCAATGCCGGTCAACGAAAAAGAAATGATTCCTATCCCGCCGTTTACTAAAGATGAAAAGTTAAAAGAGTTTTCTTGGAAGCGCCGTGCGCTACCGCACTACCGGTATACGGCCCTTAATCTTGCAAGAGCTAATAAATTATTTGCTTCACAGTTGGGGTCGCTGTGGAAGGGTTCTAGTGCGTTACCGCCTATGGAGCGAGGCCTCTACGCGGCATTTTGCGCTCAGGCAGCAGGTAACGGAGCCGAGGCTATCGAACTAATCAACCAGATGGCATTTTCATGGGTTGAGGCGACTTACGACACCAACTGGAACCCAATTACCCCCCATCATTGCGATACAACCGGTGCAGATGAACTCATCGCGAAATACGAAAGCCATGAAGACATCCAACGAGTTATTCAAACTCATGCCCACAGCTACAATGTTTTATATGGTGTGCTACATCTGGCCCGATCAAATGGGCGACTCTTCCATGCGAACTTTGGCTGGCTTAGGCCAGTAAATAGACAACTATTTATCTTGCTATGCTCCCATGGGGGCCAATGTAGTTACTGGGAGGTGGCAGGATTGTGGGCTCATTATCAAATCGAAGAACAAATGGGTAAAAGGCTGATTAAGCCAATGGTATTTTCTGCTGTATACGCATTTCACGACACGCTTTCAAAAGAACACTGGATCGATCCCGGCGAATACAGCGAGGACGCGCAAAGACGGGAAGTTGAAAGTGCGAACAAGATTATCAGGGACGCCAATGACGCTTCGAAAGGTGCAGTCTCTTCTACCGGATTTTCTGCACCTCAAAGAAGTACACCTGCGAAGGGGGCCAACACCAACAGCAGAGGCGACCACGGAGATGACGTGCCATGAGTGAGCCAAGTTCCGTCATTCATAAAAGCCAGGAAATTAGTCTTGATCAAATTATTATTGATCATCGCTCACTTTCCAAGAAAGCCTGGGACCTGCTCCAGTATCCTCAAATCCCATTCATATTTGCCTGCTTGGCTGCACCGCTGATTGTATTCGCTCCGGCGTTGTTTTTCCTTTCGACAATAATATTCTATATTTTGCAGCTGGCAGTAACTACTAAAGATGACGTTTTACCAATCCACCTTCCGTTAGGCGCCGGCAAGCCAGATAAAAATGATCCGAAGCCAGGCAATAACAAAGGTTGGTTTCTTGCGCGCGGTAGCTTTTATTTAGGTATTTGCCGAATAACCGGCATGGAGTTATGGGCTAACTTCAAAGCCCTAACACAGCATTTCTTGTGCATGGGCACAACCGGTGCCGGCAAGACTGAAAACATCGTTTCAATGATAGTCAATTATCTAGCTGTCGGTAGCGCGGCAGCAATGAACGATGCAAAAGCAGCCCCTAAAGCGATGTACCAAATTGCGACGTTTTGTCGTATTTTCAGTCGCGACTTCGATTTCCGAGTTACAAACTATATTAAAAGTCAAAATCCAGAAACTGAGGACCCTGCTTCTCGCAGTTCTAATGATGCGGGCATCTTCGCTCGCGGAACACCGGATTCAAACACTCAACTCCTAGTATCGCTTATGCCGCCAAGTGGCGGGGACAACAAGATCTTTTCTGAGCGCGCAATTGCGCTTGTTGCAGCCATCATGCCGGGGCTAAATGACCTTCGAAATCTTGGTAAAATTCAAATTGACCCATCAGTTATTCGTCGCTTCATGGGCTTTAAGGATTTTGTAGGTCTTTGCCATAACAACTTTATCGGGAAAAGCTCACGTGATGCACTTGTAGGCTATCTAAGCTCCCTTTCAGGATACGATGATAAAAAAGATATAAGCCAGCAAAACGAGGAAGTAACTAGGCAATTTGGCTTTGCGCAAGCATATTTCACCCGTGCCCTTGCATCCTTGTCTGATACTTACGGCCATATTTACTTGACTGGGCAAGGTGAAATTGACTACCAAGATGCAGTTTTGAACGGCCGCATATTAATTACTCTTCTGCCGTCAATGTCTAAGTCAGGAGATGAACTTGCCAACCTAGGTAAAATTGTTCTCACCGCAACCAGGAACGGTATGGTTGTCGGTTTAGGTACGGTGTTTGAAGGTAGCGCTGAGAAGGTTGTTCACAACCTACCTACAAACTCAGACATCCCTTACGGGATCATGAATGATGAAAATGCGTATATGTTAGTTGAGGGCCAAGAGATGATAAATGCTCAAGCCCGAGGCCTCGGTTTTGGTGTGCTCACAGGAACACAAGATGCTCCTGGCATGCTTCTAAGTATTGAGAAAACAACCAAGCAGATCATGGCCAACTCTGCATTTAAGCTATTTATGTACTTGGACGACGATGATACAACAAAGTTGGCTTGCGAATTGTCCGGTGAAGCCACTGTACTTATGCGTGGTGGCTTCAAACATGAAGGCACAATGAACCAGGTTTATGCCTCAGACCATATCAACGTTGATAAACGATACCGCCTGACCACTACCGCCATTAGAAAACAGAAGATGGGCCAGGGTTTTCTGCTCTATCAAGGTCAAATTCACGAGACTCAAGTCTTCAACCACGGGATTCAGGAAAAAGATAGCGACCCCAAAATGTGCTACCTGAAACATTGGTGGCCCGTGCGAATGGCTAAGGTACACATACCGTCGCAGGACGAGATCACGAAGCTGCTTAAAATTGACCCTTTGCCCGAGTGGGTCGAACTTGGTGAGATGATCCACGATGACTCGCGCTTCCTGCTGCGCGAAATGAAGATCTACTTTGGCTCGATGATTGCGATTCGGAACATTCAGCGTCGCGTAGCCGAGAATCCTGAATTGGCCAACATCGTCCGCCAGACCATGGGCAGTGAAGTCGCGGTAGATGAAAAGACCAGCTTGAGCAACATCGACAAGCAGCGTGACGCATTAACAGGCCCACTGAGCGTTGTAGCTAGCTCTCAGCTGTTATCGCCGGCAGACGTCATCAGAATGGTTCAAAAAATCACCGACGAGAAGCAAGGGCCTGCCAAGAAAATTCGGGACGCTGCCAAGCAGTCTGGCATTGGTGACTTCCTCACCGAAAATGCTGGGCTAGACCTGAGCGACCTGGGTGATGATCAAGAGGAAGTTGGTTCAGGTGGAGCTGGCGGATCCGGGGGTGGGCAGAGCTTGCGCACAGGCGCAACGCCCGAAAATATGGGCTCATTGCTCGACGAGTACCTCGAAAGCGAGCCTGACCAGCTTGAGTACGATCACCAGTTCGATCACCAGTATTCCTCGCCTGGCGCTCCGCCAGACCACCACGCTGATTACTTCGAAGAATTCGACAACATGTCTGATGAGGTCCCTTCAGATTTTGCTTCCAACGCTGAAAAGTCCGAGATGGCGATGGTTGTCGAGCAGAACCTGGCACTGATGCCATGGATGGCGAACGTGGTTGATTACACCGCAACTCGAAACGATTTAATTGAAGTTGAGACCTACTTCAATGGCGACGATGAGGTGGCTGCTGCTCAAAGTGTCGATGCCGGCCTGGACATCGTGGCATCGAAGATGAACTACCCAACGACGCCAATGAATCAAGCCACACCTCCGAACCTAACGCACATCCGCTCGCTACTTAATACTCCTCGCTAACGGGAGCCCAGTTACGAAGCCCGCGTAAGTCGCGCGGGCTGACGCTGCCTAACCAATCATGAATGAACGACCGATGACCACCCACCCACCTCAAAATAAGTCACCAATAGCCCTACTTGGGCCGCACTGGATCGAGTTTGTCTCTTCTGCATTGCCGCTGATGTTCGTAAGCCTTGTGGCGGTATGTCTCACAGCACCAGCTTTTCTCAAAACAGTAATGCTGGTGCTCCCTTGCGCTTTTTTTATAAGAGGCGTGGCAACGGTCTTCAGTACGTCTGTGACACTGCATCAGGGCGAAGTCGAACTGAAATCCGGGATTCTTCAACGGGCCACAATCAGCATCCCTATTTCGCGAATCGAGAGCGTAGGGATGCGGCAAAGCATACTTGGCCGCACCTTGGACTATGGAACATTAACCATCAGGACGATTGGTGGAGATTCTGTCTCGACCATCAACCTGGGTTCTCCTGAAGTCTTCCGCAAGCAGATTTACTTTGCTCTATCGATGTCGATTTAGTAACACCTCTCATATCCCAGCGTGCCATCGGTCGGCCAATATCACATTCACGTCGTAGCGCGGTTGTCGCACGGACTGTGCACACCGCATTGCTGTACGAACAAGGAAAAATAGAATGGCGCGCCGCCGCAAAAGTTCGACTTTCGATGACCTGTTTGCCGTAACGTTGAAAATTCCACTTTGGGCAAATTTACTCATTGCTTGTGCAATCTTTGTCAGCCTACGAATCTATGTCGGCAGTAGCGCACCGATGATCATCACCAGTTCGGGGAACCCTGGCATAGCGGCCGCTGAGTATTTGGGCAGGGTGATTTGTTTTTACAGCCAATTTTTGATCCCTCCAATTTTTGTACTCGGCGGTATCGTTGGATCACTGAAACGAAAACACAAGGCCCGAAAATTCCACAATATTTCGAACTCCTCCGACCCCGGCGATGCTATACGCCAATTGACTTGGCAAGATTTTGAAAGGATGACTGGTGAGGCTCTGCGGAGGCTGGGGTTCACCGTGAATGAAACGGGGAAAGGCCCAGATGGCGGAGTTGACCTGGTGTTACGCAAACACGGGGAAATCCACCTGGTGCAATGCAAGCAATGGAAGGCGCAGCGTGTTGGCGTTCAAGTCGTTCGCGAGTTATACGGAATAATGGCAGCCCGAGGTGCCGCCGGGGGTTTTGTTGTCACCTCAGGTGACTTCACCCAGGAGGCCAGGAAATTCGCATCAGGTACGAGCATTGAGCTGGTAGATGGCACTAAGCTGACACGCTGGTTTACCCAGTTCGCTAAGACCTGAACAAATCTTCGCTCTAATGCACGACAATGGGTAGGAGGAATTTCGAGGTACAAGGAATATGCCCAAAGAGCAAAGTATTACGTTTGAAACGCTGCCCCTCGTGAATTCGGGACTCACCGCGCTGCACCACGAGCAACCGGAGCGGTGTACTTCGCGTCCTGTTCTACCAGATCGATCAGTACCTGGAGCTGGTCACGGATTTGGTTGTTGATGTCCATCGGCGATTTATCCGTAGATTCAGTCGAGGCCGCTCAAGGGCAGGCCAAATTCATCTCGCAGAACGGGAAATTGCTCTTTATCCATTTCTTCCAGGTCCGAACAATCTGCATCGGCCAGGCCCTGGCGGCGCAGCAGTGCCGCAACGTCATCTTCCTACTTCGTTACGGTCTTGTTTGAAGGCAATGCCCACACTAGGCCAAGCAGAGGATGGCGACGAAGGCAGTAGGTGACTTGCTCTTTCGTTTTGCTCCGAGTACTGCTCAGCTCGAAGGTAAATTGATCATCCGTATTTGCTATTCGCTGCCCTTTGCACGGACCGTCGATCACCGGCAACTTCGCTGCTTTGTCGCGGTTATGCATGGATTTTTCCTACCGCTGGTTGAACATGTCAGTTTGCTTGTTCCCTGGATCTGCCTTCGGCGCATTCAGCGGATGCCCCAACTGACGACGAACCTCGCCTCGCCAGGCCTTGTACGGCGTATTTTCTCGCTCTCCCCACGGGTACGCCTCGGTCAAAGCCTTGCGCAGCGCTTTCATGTCGCTGCGACCCACGGTGCGAATTACTTCCGCGACGACCGGCGCCGCTGCATCTGCCCAAGACATTGCTTACTCCCCCTGCTGATCAACTTCAACGGCGGTACCAATTGAGCTGGTAACACCTGGCATCTGCGGGTATCTGATCAAGTACCCAGCGAACGCAGTCTAGATATAGGCGTTCAGGCTTGCTCGGACTGGGCCGAGTTGCTTGTACTAGGTAGGCAGACCCACCGGACGTGACGATGTAGTCGCCGGCGCTCAAGCCGTCTGCTCCGTCGATGTACAATTTACAACGCGTGAAGGGCTGACGGCGGCTAGCCATAGTCGTTTTTCCTAAACCTTCCGGAGACCTGGCCAACTGCCCAAAAGTAGTAGGGTCAACCCGGTCGTGAATGGAGCAACCACGCACGCAAGTATCGGTGCACGTCGATGGCGAGGGAGAAAGCCAACATTCGCTACCCCGACAATCAGGGCAAACATGGCCCAGAACAGAAGTGCCAGGGCGATCCCAGCTAGAACACCCTGCGCTTTGTTGTTTCCCATTGAAAGGACACCCGCAAGCGTCGATCCGAAAAGTATGCTTAATTCCATTTTTCCCGGTCTCATAACTTTTTTCCGGATTATTGCGCGGCCAGCCGCATGTCCAATCCCGACTCGTCGTCGAGGTTGAGTTTGCGCAGCGCTTCAAGCACTGCCTCGGAATGGTCACGGGCCTGAACACCGTCAACCCATTTGCCGTCCTGGTACACATCCCAACGCTTCATCGTGTTGCCTCCACTTACTAAATGTAGTGGCCAGTCAGCTGCGCCGGCACACTGAGTTCAGGTGTTGGGTAGTTCTTTGAGGGTAACCAATTTGGTCGTCATAGCGGTTCATTCCTTCGATACCCCGCTAGGCGTCACGGCTAAAATCTGAGCTTTAATCGGAGGAGTTTGTGATTTGACGCTCAAGACTATCAAGTGCGGTACGCAAATTTGCCAGAGCTTCAAGCTGCGCCCCTGGACAGGCCTTGATCAATGTATCCATGGTGGAATTCAGCTCGTTCAACACGCTCCAAGCGTTTAGAACGTTCTGTTTCGACGGTGACGTCATTACAAGAATTCGGCCTAAAACCTCAAGGTTAAGGCTTCGCTCAGGATCTGCGCAAAACGCCGCATGCAGAAGTTGCTCATGAAGTTCGGCAGGAGTTCGCACGCAAAAGGGTTTGGCCTGGGTAAGCTGAATGACAGGCATCATCTCAATCACTGGATAAAGCTTGAGGCTATCGCTCAGCAGGGAGAGCACAAAGACGTTCATACTTAATGCGTGAGCGCGTGCAGTGCTTTTGATTGCTGCGTGCAAGTCGGGAGGGATTCGAGCCAGAAAAGGGTGCAGTCCGTCACTCTTCACATTATCGCCTTAATTATTTGTTAGAAGGGCACAGGACTCTATTGCCAAGCCAGGCGGAACACGTACGGCATGCTCCGCCCCGCCAGTTACGACTGGAGCCAGCTTTCTACAACATCAGAGCCGTGCTCAGCTTTCCACTTCTTCAAGAGTGCGTGATTGCCGCCTTTGGTTTCTACCCGCTCCCCCGAATGTGGGTTGAGGTAAACCTTGAGTACCCGAGGCCTGCGCTCTTGTTTTCCTTTAGGTTGCTTATTATCAGCAGTGGGGAGCCGAGATGGATCAAGGATAGCGATGACGTCGCGAAGAGATTTGCCGTAAGTACCCAGCAGCCCACGGAGCTTTGTATCGAACTCCTTTTCAGCCTTGAAATCATCATTGCTGGAAATTTCATCCATGCGAGCCTGGGAGGCCCGAATCAATTCTTCCAGCTCGTTATATTCCTGAATTAAGCTCATATCTAATGCACCTCATGCGATTTTTGGAACTTGAAAATCCACGCCCAGCTCTTCCAAATATCGGTTCAGCAACTCTGGGGAAGAAGCTCTGAGGCTTTCCCTGCCCCTACCACCTGCTAGGATGGCTGGCAATGCTTTGGACAAATAGAGATTGCTTTCGTATAGGAATTGGCTTGCGACAGACCTGTTTTTAGCAAACGGGATTACATCATCACAGTTGCCGCCTTTACAAGCCCTCAACCATTCATCCAGCTGCGGGTCACGTGGGGCAATCATGTAAAGCTGCCTAATAGCGCGAGTCATACCAACGTAAAAAAGGCGACGCTCGTCCGCAAGATGAGTTTCGATTTTGGACTCATTAATAGACCTTGGGACAATTGGAAACGCCCCTTGATATAGGCTCGGCATAATGACGCATGGCCACTCCATTCCCTTTGATCTGTGAATACTGGTGATCAGGAGCGCTACTGTTGACTCCTTCGCCTTTTCCGAGAATGTAAGGAGATCTTGGATATGATTCATGAACTCTGGGAGGGACTTACCCTTAGAATTCAACTTAACATACTCAATAAACGCTTCGATGAGGCTCAGAATTTCGTCAGCCTCTTCGTCTGTGTCCGACTCTTTAGTGACATTTTTTTCAATATCAAGAAAGTACATCAACTCATTCAATAAAATCACTGCTTTGGGATACTCGCGCGCTTTGCCCATATGGCGGAGCTTCCGCCACAACTTGCCGCGTTTCAAAACCCTGTCGGACATCTGCTGATTCTGTGAGGCAACGTGCAAGGATACAAAGTTGCCAAACCCCTGCCCTTCCTCAGGGTGCTGAAGCACCATTTTGGCAAGGATCCCGCTTTTCTCCCATCCGATATCGAGCAAGGGTACGTCAATGACCTTACGGATACCCACTATTGATCCAATGTCAGGATCGCCGGCGTAAGGGTTGATCGCTAGCTGTCCCGCTGCGAGCTGCATCCAGCCAATCAGGGAAGCCACCCATTTGTTTTCAAGAACCGACGCCTCATCACCGCCTTCCAGCCTAAAAGGAATGCCATGCTGAAGAAGATGAAACTGGCTTTCAGCTGACTTTGAGTAAGACCTAACCAGCACAACCATTTCTTCGAGTTGACCGCCTTTCTTCAACCAGTGATCAACGATATTTACAATTTTCGGCTTGCCGTTCTGTATCACCTCATACTCAAGAAACAGCTCTGTATTCGGTGCTTTGGAACTGGAAATGCAGAGCTTGTCTGCTCTGTCAGAATTCCCGGATATGACGTAGTTGGCGGCGCAGGAAAGCGCGTGCCCATATCGCCAGGTCCGGTTTAGCTTGTAGATGGTGCCACCTGGAAAGTCGCGGTGAAAGTCCCGCAGGATGTAATCCGACTTCGCGCCACGCCAACCGTAGATGGTTTGATCATCATCGCCAACACACATAACAACAGCAGTAAGCCCTGCGATGAACCGAATAAGCGCCTGCTGACTTTCACAGATGTCCTGATACTCATCTAGAATTACATGGGCGTAGCGACCTTCGATATAACTCGCAGCAGCAGGGTTATTCAGCATGATCTGAACAGGATCATAGATAAGATCAGAAAAAAATCGAATGCGTTTTTCCCGGCGCTCTTTTTCAAACTGGTTGTACCATGGCACGAACCACTCATACCGTGCAGGCCAGTTACCGTTTTCCCAAACGGATTCAGGGGATTCAAGATCGCTTTTTACTCGGTCAATGAACGACAGAAATTCCTTTGCAACAAGGCGAGGGTATTTATGACCGTATTTTCGGCATGCAGACCCAATTACTTCAGCTGCGAATTTGGTTGCCTTATGCGTGTTCGCCTCGAAAGCCCAGGGCTCGGCGAAGCCCCCCTGAATCAACCGCTTCAGCGTCCTAGTGCCCAGACCATGGAACGTGTACGACTCTGGTGCATTACGCTTTCCAATTCGCTTCTGGAGCTTTAGAAGCATCTCATCAGCTGCTTTCTTATTGAACATGACTGCGACAATTTTGGTTGGGTCAACCCTAATGGCCTCAACCAAATAAGCAATTCTTTCGACCATCGTGAATGACTTGCCTGAGCCCGCTACTGCAAGTACAAGGGCATGCAGCTTGAAGTCGTGCATTACAACAGAATGCTGCTGGGGGGAAAGCGCCAAATTTAATTCTTCTCTATCGCGAGACTAATGAGTAGTTAGTTCGACATCGGGACTTTTGGACATTTCGCCAAGTAATCGGGTCGTTTTTTCTTCTTCAGATCGTTCAATTTTTTAAGGGGCGACTCACACTCTGCCAGGTCCTTGCCAAACTCACCGAGGCAAAGATTGGAGTTGCATGAGTCCTCCTCATCCTTTTTCAATTCTTTCGGCGTCTGAGGCTTCGGAAAGGTATCAGCGTATGTATTCACACAGAACATCAAGGCGACAACGATCAATGCAGGTTTTAGCTTGGAGTTAAACATTATGAAGGTCCTGTCAGTTATCGGGAGGAAACGCCAAATTGCTTGGCGCCCTTCGCTTCTTTATAAGAAACAATGATCTGCCGGAGCGAAGGGTTGATTCGAATATCGGCGCTATCACCCACTTGGTAGCCCGCATCAGCAACCCAAAGCACTGGGGCTCGGCGTTGCTCCGTAAAAGCAACCATCAGCGGCAAGCTAGGTGGTGTTCCGAGAAATATCGGCGCAGGCCAACCGACAGAACTGGCAATGCTCTTGATAAAAATCTCTAGCTCGCCGTTGAAGCCGCCCTCTAGCAGCAAAGGTGAACGCATTTCAGGGGGCACCTTACTCAGGTCGACCTTGAGTTCTTGCGTAACCCTGCCTCTCTGATTTTTCACGGTCTGAGAAAGAGAAGCCTGCTCAGCTGCGCGTGCAACTCGCTGGGCTGCATCATTAAGCTCTTGCACAGCGGGATCATTCTCGGTCATGAGCGGCCGACTCTGCTGAGCCTGGCAGCCGGCGAGAGTCATTGCCGCCATCAGCGCCACCATTTTGAACGTCATTTTCGAATGCACCTGCTTTCCCCACTACTAGATTTAATGATATTGCACCATGCTATCAGTGCTTAAGATACCTTATTTTCACAGCACCTGGAATCCCAGGTGACCGTCGGGCAACCTGATCCCGCAAACAAATGCCTGTAGCCCAGTCTCCTGGATGAACATAAAAAAGGCCTGCATTAGCAGGCCTCTAGTGAAGGGTTTTCCTTCTATCCCATTCGCATTTCCATACGAGAAGTAACCGCATCTCCCCCAGCAAGACCCACTTCTTTTACGCTCAACCCGGCGTCGAAAGAAAACCCTTCGCTAAGCAACTGAGTGTCACCATTGGCATCAACGATGCGTTCGAGTTCAAGCAATTTCATTGCCTGTTCGTTCGCAAGTTCCAATGCCGCTATACGGTCAGCAAATGGATCGCCCGCTGATGTGTCATCAAATTTCTGGCTTGCAAACCATCTGTTCAGTTCTTGCTGGCGCGCATGCAACATTTTGTACTCGGCTTCATGTGGCCACTCCATATCGAGCTTGAAGTCTTTGACCAGGTCGTAACTAGCGGCAGCCCGAGCCAGTTCGAACTCGTGCCTTTTGATTCGGTACTGAGTGTCGTAAAACTCGCGAGCGAAGCCGCCCATCACCTGGGCACTCTTCGAAAGACTGAATCTCAAAGGCAAAAGCTCACCATCGAGCTGCCCGCGCATGAATGACAATTTACTGATCGGGTTGATCTCCAGCACCAGCTCAATTCGCCCGACACGTATCCCCAAACTCTCGCAGTCCCCTTGAAACTTCATCAATCGAGCTTCAGCCATAGGGGCTCGCGCCAATATCGCCTCACCTACTTCAGTAGCGCGCAAAAATGTTGCGGAAGCTTCGAGACCCATCTTGCTCACGCCACCGAAAACCTCCACTGGTTTCCGGTCTGAGGATGACGATAGAGCGGCCTCAATTTTCCTTTCGCCATCAATCATTCGCTGAAGGATCTGCATCGAGCGGCTGAGGCTCTGCGCCTCGCTTGCCTTACCATACAAGTCACTTTGAAAGGCACGTCGCTTACGCTCCATTTTGTTGACTTTATCGTCCGTCTCTACCTTTTCGCGGATCTTCGGATTGCCCGTGGTGACCGCCATAACTTCGGCGTATCCAAGATCCATCTCTTCACTCACTTCGCGGCCCACTTGAGTCGGATCACTCAGTGCCTGCTCAGAAAATGTAGCCTTCCGCTGGTTGCCGCCCCACATAAACAGATCGAACGAATCCTTGGTCGTGTAGCGGTACTCAGTGACCTCATTGAATAACTTATTACCCTGGCGCTCGATGCGGCCGCGACGCTGGGCAATATCAGCTGGGCGCCAAGGGCAGTCCACGTTGTGTAATGCGCACAACCTGTCTTGAACGTTGGTACCCACACCCATTTTTTCGGTAGAGCCAATTAAAACGCGTATTTCCCCACTACGCACTTTTGCAAAAAGTGCATCTTTTTCGGCATCGTTTTTGGCCTCATGGACGAACGCAATGTCTTTGTCTGGCATGCCCAACTGGCCGAGCAGATCCCTCAGTTTCTGGTAGGTTGAGAAGGCACCATCTTTTTTCGGGGTCCCCATGTCCATAAAGACCAACTGAGTCGCTTTAATGTGATTGTGTTTTTCCCATAGCATGTGGATGTTTTCGGCGACCGCATTAAGTTTTGCACTAGCCGCAGCTGGGATCAAATCGTTGACCAACTGCATATCCAGCGCCGCTTTACGGCCCGCTGAAGCAATCGACAACATGTTGTCTTCGTGCGGTTTCACCTTGCCTGTCCGGATTTTTATCGCTCGCTGCGCGAGATGCTTCATGAAGTCGACCTGCCAATCTGACTGATCGACAGAAACGATCTCCAGGTGAACATCAGGGACCGGCAAGTTCAAATCACTGGCGTTTTTAACATCAGCAAAGGACCTGAAGAGCTTGATCATTTCGGGCAAGTTTACAAACCGCGCGAAGCGCTCATTCACACGAAAACCGCCGCCCTCTGGAAGCGGTTCTAGTGCGGTTACTACGTCACCAAACCGCTTGGCCCATTCATCAAAATCATGAATCCCCTGATCTTTGAAAATTTCGGGCCTCTGGATCATCCCGTGCACAAACAGCTCGCACATGGTGTTTGCAATAGGAGTACCTGTGAACGAGTTCATACCAAAACTTCGCCCATGGAGCTGGCGCATGAATTCGGTCAACATTTTATAGTTTTCAGCCCGCTGCGATCCTCCACGGGTGACACCTAGAACATCCATGTTTGAGTTGATGGCCAGGTTCTTGTAGAGGTGAGTTTCATCTACGTTGATCAAGTCAATGCCCAGCAAATCTATGGTAAGCACGCCCGACTTGCGCTGTTCATCGGCGAACATCTTTTCCACGTCAGCGAGACGCGATTGCTGTGATTTCAGCTGCGCCTCTAACTGACGTCGTACGCGTCCATCCGAGTCTTCAATCTTTGAGGCGATTAAGCGAATCGACTCCAGGTATTGAGCGGTCTGGATCGGTAGTGGCGCCTGAATGCGATTCATCATTCCGTGCGTCATAACGACTAGATCCCACTCGTTATTTCTCACACGTGCTAGGAATCGCTGGCGGGCTGCTCCTTTGAGGTCGTCAGCCGTAACTTGGAGAATCCGCGCAGACGGATACATCTGCTTGGCTTCTCTGGTGATTTGGCCAAGCATATGGTTGGGCACCGCGATTGCTGGCTTGTTGCACATGCCAACTTGGCGAAGCTTCATCGCGATTGCGACCATCTCGAAGGTCTTCCCAGCGCCGACGCAATGCGCTGCCATACAGTTGTAACCCATCAAAGCCATTGCAGCCTGGTTACGTTGATGCTGACGTGGCGTAAATGTCGACACGAGCCCAGGGAACGTCAGGCGTGTCCCATCGACCTTCGGCAATGCGATGGTGTTGCAGTTTTTGTTATACAGCTCGGTGTATCTGCCCATTCTCTCAAGGTTACGTGCAACCCAACCTTTGAAGGACTCCTCCAGCTCCTCCTGCTTTGTTCGGGAGGCCATCGTACGTTCATCGTTGACGACGCTGCGGCCGTCGGCAAGCTTATCGTAGTGCGTGGGTTTTTGAGCGTTCAGCTGCATTTCGAGCAGGCGCTCAAACGGAATGTCCTTCGTACCATTCACCGTCAATCTTCGGGTGGCATGGTTGTTTTTGAACGAGTTCGAAACCTCGACCGACCAGCTGCTTATTTCAGGGGTGTACCGTACTGAAAAGTCGCGCGCCGAAAGAGTCACACCAAACAGTTCGTTCGTGAAAGCTTCGATGTCCCGCACAGGTATCCAGCCAACGCCAAGTCGAATGGAAATATCCTCAAATGGAATTGTCGCCGGCTGCGCCTGCCTGAGCTTCTCAACGTTGACTTGAAGTTCGGGCATGGACACAAGTGCCTGCTCCGCCTCCGCCAGCTTGCGAACCACGTTACCGCTTAAGTACTGATGTTGTGCTTCATATTCATGGGTAACAGGATTGAGAAAAACAAGATCGCCTACGAGCTTTTGCTGGATAGACTCTTCGTCCATACCCAGCGCCTCAGCCATGAATGGAAAATCTATTCGACCCTTGATGTCGAGTGAATGGAAATAGGCATCCTCTGGCGTGGTGATGTTTGGAACCAAAGGCGCGCCAATAACCCGCTTTTCAAAGGTGTCGGCGGTGGCAAGAACCTTCTCGTTTTCGTCGTCCCAGATTTCTAGAGCACAGACCTCGGCTGACCCGGCATCGTCACCAAAAATTCTGACGTTTTTGGATTCGTTTACCGGGCCAAATTTATTCGTGAAAGAGTCATAGGCTTGCTTTGCCCGCGACTGAGCATCAGCCAAAACTTCGTCACTGCCATTCAACTGTGCAGCGATCAACTCACGACTAACGTCGCGCAGACCAATGTACGCCAGCATTACTTCCATGCGCCGCTTGCTGGTGAACTTCGTTTCGGCAACAACGTGCTCAAAACCAATTCGAATCCCATCAGCATCGAACTGGTCAGCGATATCGACAATCTCAATGATGCGACCGGTTTCATCAATGATGTTATCGCCAACGTAGTTGCCGACACGCTGCTGAACGCGCTCGAATTGACTCCAATCCTCAGGCTTAACCACCCTCGCGCTCTTCTTGAAGCCGTCCTGGCGTACCCAGTCCGTTTTCTTTGAAATGCCTTCCGGTACAAACTCTTCTACTCGAAGATCGACCAAGCGTTCCAACGTGTCGAAGCGATCTGGCACATCCATCGCAGAGAGTCTTTGGTTAATCAGTGCTGCTTTAGGACCGAACGCCGTACTGACCATCTGATAGCTGCCGAGCAGATTCTCAGGGTTATCTAAGTAGTACCGATTCAGATTTGAATCGCCTTCAGGATCCTCAAACATGCGTCCAGTTTCCGGATCGACTGTCACTCGAACCGACTCTGTGTAGTCAAAGGAAGGTTGCGTACCGGGTGGGCGTCGTTGCAAAAATAGGATGTCGGTGTCAACGGAAGCTTTGAGGTGTGAGAACGCCTCCCTCGGCAATCTCACTGCCCCGAGTAGGTCGGCCCTGCTGAGCATTTCTTCACGTACTTTAGGATCAAGCTTATCAAGCGAGCCGGAAGACGTGATAACCGACATCACCCCTCCTGGCTTCAGCTGATCGAGGCTGCGCAGAATGAAATAGTCGTGAATGTGATGTGCGTCTGGATAGTTAGAGTCATGGATTTTCGACGACCCGAATGGGACGTTGCCGATAACCGCATCGAAGTCCCGCGCTAGTACAGCTTGCTCATACTTGCTATGAAGAATGGTGGCATCAGGGACCAATGCAGAGGCCAGACGCGTGGTGATCGGGTCGCACTCAACGCCTATCAACGTGGCATGAGATTGTACTTCGTCAGGCGCACCCGTGAAAAATGCACCAGCACCGCAGCCAGCATCAAGGAATTTTCCGCCAACATTGACGCCGGAGCGAATAATCCCCTTCCAGATTGAAGACACCAGCTGAGGTGGGCTGTAATACGACTCCAATCGGTTATCGAGATACGCGCGCTGAAACTCCGATGCGCTCATGCCCAGAGAACGTGCAATTTTCTGTCCGTTCAAGTTGTCCCGTTCCTGACGGTTATCAACTCGAAGTAAATCCCCCTCGACACCCCAACCTCGAAACGATGCGAGCAAGCGCATTCCCATTTCACCAAGAGGCTCACCGCCTTCTTTTTTCGCGAGCGCATCGAAAATGGAAGTCGTGGTTGGAACCTTCACCTGGCCCGCTAGCATGTGTTCCAGCGTTGCGCCGCGCCAGTGACGGTTAATGGCATACCCGACTGTAGCGTCATCTTCTACAAACGTCGTTGCAGGCGCTGCCAACGCCGGCGCATTTTTCTCCAGAGTTTCCTCCGCGCCCTTAAGAAGGGTATCGGAATGCTCTGATGATTCTTGATTGATTGCTTCCGGTGCTTCAGCGCCTTTGGTGACCGGAGCAGCTACGGCGCGCTGCCCATTGAGCAAGTTCTGGCTTGCTAAATCACGAAGGTTCTTCATCTCCTTGAAGGAAATATGCTGAAGTGCCCTGATCTGAGGAGCCAGTTGATTAACCAGTTCATCGGGTGTGAACTGTTTCAGATAGTTTTCGCGATACTCATTCTCAACCAGTGCCATCTGAACTTGCAGATCCATCGGAGCAACCACGATAGCTGATGCATTTAGCTTGATGTTTTCGGTGATGTACATCTGCGCGAGGCTGTCTTTCAAATCGACCGCAGCGTAATGAACCCCATCCAAAAAACGGCCATTTGCTACCGCGTGACCAAACAACGGCCTGGCAGCGTTCATCACGATCCAGCCGTCAGTAAACTCAGGAATGCGGTCAGATTCGGCAACGACCGACTTCATTGCATCAAGCATTTCTTCAACATGAGTCGAGGCGTTAGTAGCAACCCCTGTGCCGGTGTTACCAGGCTCGTCGATCTGGGCGACGGACCCAGTGGTTGACTCAGTAAGCTGTTGTGTCTCAGGCGCGTCAACAGAGACAGGGACGTTGTCGATAGGCGCTGCGACTTGAACCCCGTTAGGCACCAAATGAGGCCAGTGCTGAGCGATGTGAGTGAGTAATTCCGCGCCCACCTCTTCAACGGTCCCTGCCAAGCTGTCCTGAATTTCAAAGAGAGGAAGAACCTCTCCTTTGTGATGGCCTGTGATATGGAGAACCTGCCGGCCTACGGCAATAACTATCTGAGCGCCTTCGCCTTCAAACAGGTATTCAAGGTCAGCATCCGAATCAAGGGAGTCGTTTTCGCGCGCCGTGAAACCGTAATTCAGCAGTTGGCCTGTGAGTTGAGTTTCACCCTGGATACGGCGCGACAAAGCGGCCGCGATGAGAGCGTCATTCTGGGTTGCGAAGTCAAAAGCGTGGACAAGATTTGCATCTGCCCCCGTATACCGAATGGCGAAATCTTCGATAATGTTGTCACGCAGGCCGAGACTGTGAAGTACACGCCTCTGTGAGGCGCTCAGAGCGCTCGCAGCAACACTGCCTCCAGCAGAGCCAGCCAGGGCATCAATGAAGGCGTCGCGCGTCATCCCATCGGCTCCAAGGCCGTCCTGGTAGATCCGGAATGCCTCATCGTAGTCACGGCGATTAAAGGCTTCGCGCGCTACTGACTGAGTGTCTGCATCGATAAAGAATGTTTCAATTGGTGCGTTAGCAATTGCTACTGTGCTTGCGTTTCCAATAACCGTATCAACGGATGTCGTAATTGAGTCTTCTGCATTCGAATTGCCGGGGGGGCCATTTCGGTAAAGCTCACCAACAGCCTCATATTCAGGTTCGGTAAACTCTTGAAGCTCAGGCGCTTCGACAGCATTTGCCCGCACGCGTGGCTTCGGCGCCGGATCGGTTACTGGGTTGCCGGCCTGTTCTGCTCTTCGCTCAGAACTATCAGGCTCATGTTCACGTCGTTCATCAGGGTTTCCCTGCTGAACGACTTCGCTGCGTTGTACCACGCCGCCCGATCTGGGTGAGTTGCGGGCGCCGGAAGCGGATTCTTCAGTCGGTACTCCCTCTCCAGCTTTCTGGCTGCTTCGCTCAGGATTTCCTGTTGTTTGTCCAGGTACGCTATCAGCTTGCCCGTCTGGAACAGCTCCAGCATCATCTGAGGGTTGGCCTTGTACATCAGCTCGTGAACTGTTCTGGACCAAAACTCCATCGGTTCGAGTTCCGGCATCATCGACGCTTCTAACGGCATCATCATTTGCGCTTCTAGCGCTGACTGGCTCCGCGATTGCACTTGTTCCATCGGAATTACCTGCTTTCTGTTTCTGTTCAAGGTCAAATTTTGCAGCTGGAGAAATTTGCTCAACTGTCCAATCAACAATCGCTGCTTGCGGGAACTGTTTAAACAAAGTCCCTAAGGTGAACCCCACAATACTCCGCGACCAATATTGCTTTTTGGGAAAGCGCATGTCACGGCTAAAGCCTAGGTTTGTAAGGGTGGCGCGAATGGCATCACTTTTTAAGCCAGGTCCCGCCAAAACGATTGTGTGTTGTTTTTTACCGCTGAGATCGCGGCCGAGCACCAGCTTCATCTGGTATTCGGACAAATCTAGCCACTTTGAAGTTTTGCTCATGAAAGATCTTCCGACAATTGGCAATCCAGGTGTCAAGGCCACCTGGCTCGTAGTGAGAAATGCTTGTTAGCCTAGGCGTGGGGCCGTAGACCGCGCGGCCGAGATAGCCTCAGCCTGCTCGAACATCTCGTTGAGATCGTCTTGAGGAAGGTCTTTGCTTAACGACTCAATCGCGTGAAGGTCGTCTTCGAAGCTTGCATAGTCGTAATGGTCGTCGTCCAAATCGCTCGCACTTTGCGCGGACTGCTGCGACTGAGGCGGTTGAGGTGTGACGTCTTGATTAGAACCGCCAGTACCGGCGCCAGCCGAACCAAAATCATCGACAGCAGCAATCTCCCGGCGACTCAAAGGCCGCTGATTTGGTGATGACTGCGGAGTGACCGACTGCGACTGTTGGGCGGTTATACCTGCTGCCAAATTTGCACGGTGTTGCTCACGCTCAACCTCTGCGGCAAATAGAGGGACACCAGCAGTCAGCTTACCGCCAGGCGCTGGTGCAGTATCAACTACACCTACTCGCCCAGTGCGTGTGTGCTTCAGATGGATGAATGACTGTTTGTGGCCAAAGAATGGCTCTCGCCCTTCCACCTTTACTTCATAGGCGTTTGGAACGGAGAAATACTCACGCTTTGCTTTGTTATTAAAAAGAATCATGTCTCGCCCGACAGACAACGAAATGCCAGGAAGCACCGATACGTCAATCTCGTCGAGTTGCGCTGGACTTGCATGAGACTCCGTCAGGCCTTTGATTGCCGCAAGAATGTTCTGAACACCAGGATGCGCTGCAACTCTTTCTGTAATTTCTTGAGTCGTAGGGAAGCGGTAGCCCGCACCTTTATCTTCAAGATCTTGCTTCACCCCCCCTAGCCCATAAACCTTGAACGATTGGGAGCTGTATCGAACAACTGCCACAGGGGCCATGCCGCCCAACGGGCCATTTTCCCACAACGACTTACCCGAAACGTCATGGGTAATCGCAGACACCACGTCTGATTTCCATGGCATCAAATGCTCAACAATCTTCGAGACCAGATCCGACTGAAGCTGCGACCCGGTTAGCACTGAAGCCGGCGCACTAGGGTCATAGGCGAGTACAGCGGCGTCTTGCATATTGCTACGCACACGAACTGGTAGTGGCTGCATCACAGCGTTGATGCAGAAACCCTTTTCGTAAGTGTGAAAAAACTCGGCGGTGAAAACAGGCACGTTTGCAGTCCCGTTTTTTCCCGTTACGACGGCCTTGTCGGCACGAAGGACATCGCCAGCTTTGGGGACTGCCTGGCCTGCATTTGATTTGACTGCGATGACGTAGACTCGCTCGTTCGTATCCGTGCGGATCCCGCGTACACGGAAAACGTCAGGTTTAGCCGTAGAAAATGCCGGATCTGCCTCTACCTGAACAAGAAAATTGCGAGGCTTCACAGAGGCTTGTTGTGTCTTTACCTGCTGTGCAAATAGCTCTTTGACATCCATTAATTGGTACTCCTAGCGCAAGCCTGGAAGGGCTCTCATGGGGTGTTTTTGGGTTTTTTCTTCTTCGCTCGCGAATGTTTCATCAACTGCCGCGAATGCCTCGCTGAGGTGCCCCGTACTCACCCCTACTGGCATATAGGTTTCGATACTCGAATCGTCCGCATCAAACTCACTTGGATGCCCCTGGTTCGAGATCAGACTTTCATCAATCCATGCCCCAAAGACATCTGCTGCTGCGGTTCGATATACCTCGCCAATTTTCACATCGTCCTTTTTCTGAGAGAGGGCAATTAACATCCCCTCCTTCCGAAATTCGGACAAATCAACACCTTTGTCTTTCAAAAATGTAGAAGCCTTACTCGCATCTAGGGTGCGATTGAAAAGGTGGTCAAGGTTCACCTGGCCACCCAAAATTTGAATTTCTTCCAGCAATGCTTGAACTGAGTAATCACGCTTATCCGGAAGTAGATCGTCGTCGGTTGCCCCTAACGCCAGGGCTTCTTTGATTATCTTGTCGTCATCCAATTTATTTGGTTTGACGGTGACGACTGACAGGGGCAAGGCTTTGTTTTCATAATCCACGTCGGAAAGAAGCTCGTTTATGCCCGCTTGAGCCTTTTTGAAGACCTTCTCCAGATGAGAGATTCCAGACTTGGCCATCATGTACTGCTGTTGATATTTGGCCAGATCAAATTCGACGTGCTCATCCAGTTCAAGCTTCCCGGACACGCCTGGTGTGGGGACAACCCCCTTCAGGACATAATCGTTCCAAAGATCTTTGCCGGCCGCGAGCAGTTCCGCTTGGAGTGAGGTTTTGAGTTCGACTGGTAACGCGACGATCCGACACCCAGGAATGTCCATATGAGCAATGGAGTGAGCCAGCTGAGTCATCCGCTCCGCTCCCAGCCCATCAATGCACCTTGTGAGGTACTCCGTCATCGTCGGCGGGAGATCTAGTTTCACCAGTTCAGCACCGTCGAGTCGAATGCCCGCAATTTTCGCCATGGTCGCGTAATGATGAAGTTGAACCTCGTAGTCAAAGTCAATCGTCTCAGAAAAAACGTTTGGAACCTTGTAGTCAACGAGGATGCGCTTGCCATTTTTGATTACGATATCGTCGGTGTTCCCGACCATGAATTCGTAACCTGCGGCCTTGCGCGCGGCAATAAACAAAGCCGTAGCAGCATGGTCTATGACTGCCCCGTGCCGTGCCAGGTACACTTGCCGCCCTAAATCCTCAAGGGTGTTACCGCGCCGCATGTGCCAATTTTCGAATTCTGGCAGTCGAATCATCAACTTGCCCTGAACCACTTCCTTGACCGACTGGAAACCTTTATGCCGCTCTCCGCGATAAAAGCTGACCACGGCACCCATCTCAGAGCCGCCTATCCCCATCAAACGCTTTGCATGCCACTCAGCGCGGCTAGCGTGGTGACGCATGATGCCTTCAACCCAGCGCTTGGCATCTGCCTGCTGGATCACTGAAAGCTGAGGAAGGTTGCTAAGGATGTTTTGCATATAATGATATTGCACCTTGCAAGCCGATTTAAAAAAAAGGGCACGCTGCGGCCACCCCCTAAGCAGGATGGTAGGCGCTAGCGCCCCTTGTCGTCAATTTTGCGTACGGCGATTTTTCGACGCCCTGACCAATGATCAAAAGCCTTGACCCAGGTCATCGACCACATAAAATCAACGCAAAACCAATTTAAAAGTAATAAATATACAACGCCTTAATTAACTGCGTTTTCTAGCAACAACCTGAACATCAGACAGTAGATTTCCATAGGTTGCTGTCTTCATAGCGGACAAATCAAAGAGTGTGGCAACTTGAAAATCACCAGCCTCTTTACTGCTGATCGTGTAAGCAATAACCTTTAGATGTTTAAATGAGTCCATCTCTATAACTTGATCGAACAAGTTTGCGAACCTTGTTCCACCCTTGGGGAAACTTTCAGCGCCTTCTGGTATATTTCGCGTCCAAACCGAAACAACAGCATCCATAACCTCCTTTTTAGCGCGCACTAATGCAAAAAAACCTGTGTTTTCTATCCCTTTGCCTGGATCATTTTTGTCGAAACCAATCTTGTCTCTGAGCCATAGCCCAATATCAACGTGTACCGTAGCAATAGATGCTGCATAACCTTCTTCAGCTGCTTTCCTTAGCAGATATGCTTCGCCAGGATTGCGATGCCCGTATAAAAATGTGATCCCCTTCTCAGGAAATTTCACACTTGGAAACCGGCTCTCTATTCCCTCTAAGGTTACGGTTGGTCCAATCGGCCTCCCGTCCTTACCTGCCTGAAACCACACCACGGTGGTCAGATTGATTTTAGACATACCTACTCCACTGGACACACAACAAAACCGGATTACAACCGGACAATGTACCGCTACACTATACCCGTTTTCAACAAAAGCAGGAATGTACCGTGCCTACCCGCAAGCCTCGACCACAAGTCACTCCTGGTAATGAAACTCTAGCAACACCTACGCTTCTTAGAGGGAGTAACTTAGACCAGTTCGCTAGTACTGAGAATCTGGGCCTTGTCGAGCTTAGCGCAGCAATCGGCATGAACACCTCTGCCCTGTACCAGCTTAAGAACAAGGACCTGCCTCTCAAGACCCCTTTGGCCATTTTGCTCAGGCTCTATGCATCATTTCCCGATACGATCCCTCGTATGTGGACGCCGAGCTTTATCCAGTTCTATTTGCTCGTACGCAAAGCAGCACCAGATTTTCAAGAGTACTCAGTTGGACCCCTTCTCGGAATAGACAAAAATTCAATTTACCGTATACGTCAAGAAGGCTTCGACGAATGCAAGGATGCGACCAAAATTCTGGTCCTCCTGATTTATCGGCTGCTGACCGAAGATCTTAAAAACTGGAGCGTTATCAAGGATATTGTTGAGCTAGAGGCAAAGTCCAGAGGACTGGATCCCGAGACGATCTGGAAAAAAGGGAGTTGGAAGCAAGAAAGCAAAAAGCAAACAACCAAAACGACGGCGCCAAAGCGTGCGCCGCAACCTAAAGAGTCAGTAACCAAACCAATAGTTTGGGAATAACCGAGGCAGGGGTGTCGATGCTAAATTACGATCATTCACAGCAGGATGTTTTTGATGCCGTAAATTCGGTACTCGGCGCTCTAAACCGGTTCAGGGCTGCGGCCCTGCAAGAGGGCGCTGTCTCTCAGGGCGTGCTTTTTGACGACCTGGGTTATCCTTGCGAAGGCAACAAATCAGAGCTGCTCATTTCTGCCGTGTGCAAATGGGATGTTGCTGATGAATCAGAAAACGGAAACGTGTTGCGCTTCCCTGGGGTGTTTGAAGTCTCAGACGACCTCCTAAATGCAATCGGAGATCTTAACCAAAGCAAAAGTGCGCTGGAGCTTAAAGCTGGGGCAATCATCAGCGCCAATGCGCGTGATCGACAGAACAAGCTGCGCGAGATATTCAAGAGGCAAGGTCTGGGTCGCACCCACCCTCTTCAGTGCTGGCGACTGATCCACGTCATCGATCATGAAGAAATCAAGACAATCGGCTTTTCAACCATAAACAAGTCAATTGGAAGCGAGGTCATGACCAAGGCCGAGGCTCTCAGAAGGCTAGAGCGAAGGGATGCGCAAGACATTATCGAGGAGCTTGAGGGCGAAGTGTGTAGCACGGTCCGCTGGGTCACGCCCGTATCCCCGTTTGTACGCGCGAATGTCTCGTACTGGGTCAACGGTGCTCTGACTAACAAATCCATTCATGCCAGCTTGCCTTTAATCGTACGAAAAGGTTCCTGGCCTGAGAAGGTGAAATTCAACGTGCCGCGCGTAAACCCAGTTACGAGAAGTGTCGACCCGGAAGAAAAAACTAAAAAAATCAACCTTCGATTCCGAGAGAACGCCTACCTTGCGCTGAGCTAAAACTCAGCGCAGGGACATGTACGATTTAGGCTTCACTGCACCTTCGCGTAGGTCAGCCATTGCCCGGAGAACCGCGCGAGCGCCTGTAACCAAATCAGGCAGCTCACTGACACGACAGTCTTCCACTGGACGCCCTAGAGTGATGTACGACCAGTCAGTCGACTCACCCAGCACCTCCACGGGTCGATCCGCTCCACTGAGGCGCATAGCGCCGGCCAATGCAGGGCCACAACGCTGAAAGGACTCAAAAGAAGCAATCAGCTCTGAAACATTGATGCTCGTTCTCTCATGCATATTCTACTTCGCCATTATCTAGTTCGATGCCTCGTACCGGGTTAGCGATCCCTATCTCCCGATTACCATCAATCACCCGTATGACACTACCACCTGCCAGCAGTTCCGCAAGCTGTTCTGGTAGCTCAACCAGCCTGAGCCACTCGATTGGCATCTGCTGGTCATCACCCTCCTCGCATAATTCAAGGATGAGATCGTTCCGCCTCACCCTGGTTATGAGGTTGACGCGACCGATAACGAGATCGTCGCCGATAAAGCCCGCCTTCCCATCAAGGATGATCACAGGATCATTCCCATCACGGCGCCCTACCAAATATTCACACAAAATCAAAGCACAGCCTCCTGTCATGTTTAAGCCGCTACTTGATGCCTCCGAAGCAGCTCTGCCGCAATTTGTTCTATTGCTTCTTGCCGACTCATAGAGACGCCAACAGATGCATCCATCTTTGCCTTGATCGCAACTTGTACGTCCGGTAAGTACTTGGACAGCACATTGCGCGCCCAAGCAGGGGATGGCCCTCTACGGTATAGGATACCACGAAGTGAACGCTCATCTGCTTCGTTCGCATATGCCCATCTCTTGATACCGCCCATCTGAAAGTGCAGTTTTAATCTCTGGACACCCTCAGTGGTTTTGAAAACTGCAAAGACCTCTGCACCTTTAGTTGCTGTTGGCTTTGTAATCTCCAAAATAGCATCACGCTCATCATTTGAGAGGTCCAAAATTTCCTGAATATCATTCGCGATATCCATAGACTGAGCAGCTCCGAAAACCAGGTAGGTAGAAGCTAGACCTAGCATGCCAGGCGGAAAATGCTTGGGAATTTGTGTGCCAAGCATGATACCAACCTGATACTTACGACCTTCCAGGCCAATACTGTCAATAATTTCCAAAGCACCCTGAACCTTGCCCACTCGGTGCAGTTCATCACCCCAAAATAATTTATCAATTTGGTCCTGGGCCTCAAGATACTGCAAGTGCCATTTGACCATTTCGTCCGGAACGCAGAATGCATCACGCCCAACGGAGATCTCACGGCCAGTGTCGCGCAGATTGACAAACAGGTCTTCAGTCTGGAGGCGCAGGGCAACGCTGAAAAATATAGAACGCTTCCAGTCATCATATTCACCCGTGCCTCGGCCAAACACACTAGACATATCAAACACACAAACACGGGACTCTGAAATGTCTACGTTTGTAATCCCCGCCATACAGGGGAACATTGCGTTCGCTGCCGCGATGCACTGAGAAACGGCGCTAGTAAGGTCCTTGCCTTTGTACTGAGATTTCTTGAAGCGGTCGGAGATACGATCAAGCACCAAAAGCAGGTCACCAAGCTGCGGAACAGCGTAGCGCTGAGCTACTTTAGCAGCATAAATTTTTGACTCATCTTTGTTGCGTGCACCATACAAAGCCAATGCATCAACGATCTCCCAATAGTACGCACCTTTTTCCGGTACATACTCGATATCAGAGAGCGCCTTAACAACGATAGGATCCGCGCCATTTTCTTCATAAACAATAGGGTTTGACTGACGCATGGATGGGTTTCGTTCGTCATAAGCCTCTTGAAGAGTGTCTTTGAGGATATGCATTACATTGACAATCGGCGCATCTTTAAAAAGGGACTGACAAATAATCCCTAGCCAACTTAAAAGGAACTGCTTATGGTCTTCTAGAGGACTACGCAAGCACAGCCGCGTATCCAGCATGTTCTTGACCATCGAGCCGTCATTGACAAAATCCTTAAAGAGAGCCTCATGCTTTCTGTCGGCCGCCAGCGAATCCCGAATCAAGTCGATAACGCCTGCCGATGAAGCACCAAAATCCAGACCTCGAATATAGGGCATTTCGCGAGCAAGCGGATGGTTTGCGAAATAGAATATGTGTTCAGATATGCAGTTGGATTTGCCGTAACCCTGCCCCCCCATAATCAAGGTCAGCATTGCGTTCTGCAACTTGCTCATCGGTTGATAGGGCATCAACACACCATCCGGCGTGCGGAACCACATTCCAAGTGATTTGTCCCAAAGACTCGCCGGCCTCATGATAGGAAGTTGAGTAACGCAGTCAAATTCAGTCTGTGGTGCCTTGGGACATATTGGCGGTATGGCATATCCTGGAGTAGCAGACATTGCTGCTTCGATTGCGCAGCCGTACATAGTATCGACTTGTTGGCCGCCCCACTGCTGTAACAAAGTCTCAACGTCGCGCGCGCGGTCTTGAAGCTCCGAAACGTCATAACTCGGATTGCCTTTGGAATCATAGAGAGGTTTAAGTTTAGACCAAGTGGTCGCAGCTAAACCAAAACCAAGTACAGCGCCTCCACCCTCTTGGTATAAATTAAGAGCCGAGTCACTCTTTGAAATCTGACGGTTACTTTGAGAAGCAAAAGAAAAAACCGACGCAAAAAGGCGATTCCAGTAATTTGCTTGGGAAGAGTTTGCCATAAGACTAAACGCAAGACGCACTGGCAGACGGCGCTTGTAACACATCGAAATAAAGGTTTCCAGGTGCTCTGCATTAGAGGCGACTTCTGAAACATACATCGGCGCATAAATCCTATCGCCAAGCACAGCGTAACGCCCCAAATCAATTGCGTCGGGAAGCATCTGATTAGAAAGTTTTGGTGGGAGCTTAAAGCTCCAATCGTTTGGCTTGCCATCAGAGGTCTGGAGATCCTTGATGGACTGCTTAACACCTTCGGTCGGTCGAAATTTAACATCGCTAACTTTAATTCGAGGGTTCCAACCAGGACTTGTCGAGGAAGGTATCAACGACATCCTCATCGCACGCAACGCGTCACGCGAATTAAGACGACTGAAAGCATAGTTTTTGCCGACTTCACTCATGAACATCATTACTTTGTTTAAGTGCTGTTCATGCAATGCCTCTATCGCACGTACACCGGCACGTAAATTCATAGAGTCGGAGCCCTTCGCCGCTTGCGTGATTTCGCGACGCCTCTCAGCAAGAGCGCTAACCTGATCTGCCTTGGGTAAAGAATCAATATGCGTAACAATGAGTAATAACTGATCTTCTTTAGCGCAAATTGCTCCATAAAGGTCAGCCTCTTCCATAAGAATGTCTTCAGAAACCAAGCCCCGACGCTTACCAGCCTCTACCATTACCTTACGACTGGATCGGGCTTCCTCGATCATTCCGTCGGGGTCAAACTCATAGAACCAAAAAAGATCAAAACCCGCCGCACTTTTAGACGCGCTCGAATTTCTGATGAATTTAATCCAATCCCCACGAAGAGACTGAAACTGGTCTGGAAAATATTGCCCCATGTAGCCTTTAATTTTTACAACACTCATGAGCGAACCGTTGTAGAGCGCGAGGATGTTGTCATTGTGCGGGCAGGCAATTGGGAAATACTGAGAGTGATCCTTTTTTGACCAGCCTCGCAGACCATCGTAAATATCCTCAACGCCTTCGAGAAACCGATCAGCAAAATTCATTGTCTAAATCCCAATGCAAAATTAAAAGCGCTTTTGATGTCGTGCACGCTACGTGAGTCTTGAAAATCGAGAGCATCAACTGAACTTGAGTTGCTTAACTGCGGAGAATAACCCATCTCATATAAAAACCGAGAAGGCTGATAGATTTTATCATCAGGCGCACCAGGAAAGGCATAACGATCTGAATGATAAAACTCACAAATAGCTTTTGCCCTTGTAAGGCCGACATATCCGAGTCGGCGCTCTTCCTCAATATGACAGTAGCCCGCATCTTCATCACTTACATCGGAGCGTGCATCGAGCGGCATGAGGCCTTCGCTCATACCTACCAGAAGTACGTGATCCCACTCTAATCCTTTTGATCGATGGATCGTGCTTAAAGTGATTTGACCAGAACCGCCTTGTGTTTGGCCGGAATCACGCAAAGCAATTTCGACGGCAATATCGCGCCAAGTTAATTGTTCCCCTGACGCAACACGTTCAGCTAACTCTTCATCAATATTTTTGCTTAGAAGCTCTAACGTCTGTTCGCGCCTCTCCCGCAGCAAATCGTCTTTCTCTCGCTCCAATAACGCCATCGGCCCGTCAATTGCCCAGAGGATAAATTCCTTAGCCGATGAACACATTAAAGCTTCTGATTGGATATCACCCATGAATGATTTAAGAGCTGCTATGCGCCCAGCAGGGAGCCCTGGAAGCTCAGCGGGCAGGTTGTACAGATCTGCCCCTGGCGTAGACTCCATCCAGTCGCAAACGGTGTAGGCACTTGCCTCGCCAAAACGATCTATGTATGGGACCAACGATTTAAGTGCGTTCGTGTCCTGCGGATTTCGAGCCAGGCGCACTGCGTTTGTGATCGCAACGACCTCGGCACGATCAAATAAACTCATCCCACCTACTACATGATAAGGGATGCCCGCCTTGCGAAAGGCGGGCTCAAGCAGGACTGCCATACGGTTGGTTCTGTATAAAACAGCGATTTCTGTAGCTGGAACACCGTGAAGGAGCTTCACGCGAACGCCTTCAGCGATATCTCGCGACATCTCCCAGCTATCAGCAAACTCGCTTAGCACGGGATCAGTACCTTCAGCGCCCTCTGAAAAAGGCGTCTTATCTAACCGACCATCGTTGTGCTTGATTAACTCGTTGGCGATGCTGACGATAGCTTTAGTTGAGCGGTAGTTCTGTTCAAGTCGCAAATCATGCGCGTTAAATTGCCTCTGGAAACGACGAAGATTACTGACATCAGCCCCACGCCATCCATAGATAGACTGATCATCATCACCAACGCTCGTAACTGCGCAGTGACCTTTGGCAATTTTCGCAACGAGTTCATATTGGATGCGGTTGGTATCTTGCGACTCATCAGTAATAATCGCTCCTAGCCCATTTCTTACCTGCTCCGCAAATAAGGGATCTCGAACTACCTTAAGCAGAGGTAGAAACAGTAAGTCATCAAAGTCAAGAGAATTTGTCTTTTGCTTTGACTCCTCATAAGAGACTAAGGTTGACCATGCCATTAATGTCTCTTCGTCAGTCAGCTTATGAGAAGCCTTAAGAGCGCTGCACAGTTCATAACGGTTTTTCTCATGATTTCTAACATCGAAACCGGCTTGACGTTTAAGGCTCCATGTCCCCAGCCAATTCATCGGATTCAGACGTTTCTTATCGGCGCTCTCTAGCTTCTTAGGAAGACCAGCGTCTCGCGCAAAAGAACGCATCAGTCGTTTTACATCAGTATCATTAAGTAAGGTAAAGTCAGCTGTTAAATCAAAGGACTCAGGACTTGATTTTATCAGTTTCAAGCCATAACTATGAAAGGTGTCAAACTTTATATTAGCTGGAACAATGCCACTCAGTCGCTTTACGCGCGACTTCATCTCAGCCGCTGCTTTATTACTGAACGTAAGCATTTGCAAATGATGCTCGGGCGGTAATAGTGAAGCAAGACGTATTGCTCGCCTGGCAATCACAGTTGTTTTGCCAGACCCAGCCCCAGCCATCACCAGAATCGAATCTGCCAGTGGATAGTTAACAATTTCATTTTGCTGGTCGTTTAGCTGCATGTCGTGCTAACTCCATTTCTTTAAGACACGCCTGATCAACCTGAATACTCTTGATGTGATCACCTGATGAAAGTAGCATTTGCTGAATATGCAAAGGGACCGTTTTGTTAGCAGGATACATTTGTAGACCCGGAACAACTGCCGGGTATAACAGTCCTAGCTCCAGAGCAGCCTGGGGAATCAAAGCGCGTACGGACTGTGGGCAAACCACACCTATTCGTCCGTTCCCATATGTAGTGATCTCCATGCCCAACGCCTGCAACTTAGTTGCTGCCAAAAGGCATCGCATCCTATCCTCTGCTTGAAGCCAAGCAGTTGAAAGAGTCTTAGAAATACCAAAACTTCCAGAATTTTTTCTAAGGGTTCCTACCCAAAGGTTCTCAGATGCAACACCATAGGCATATGAAATGGCAGACCTTTTTGTACGAAAGGTTTTCAACCCGGTACTTTGCCATCCATCAGCAACGGCAATTTGTAGCACTTCCACATCACCATGGCTTGCCAACAACGACAACTCTGGCAAAGCACACCACTCCCGAAAGTTTCTTGCATCATATTCACGCCCGACGCCAGAGCCCTTTTTGACATCCATCGCGCCGGCGCCATAGTTCATCAACTTACCGATTGAATCTTCCAAGCCATGTACTTTCACGCGCGCAAAAAGCGGAACCGACTGTTCGTATGCCCATTCGACGATTGCCATCGGATTGTTCCCATGGGCCGGCAATGAATGGCGTTGTACAAGCTTGATATCACCACTTGGCAACGGGACTTCAAGCATCTCAGCCGCCCAAGATGTTCTGGGATACCAGAAACTGAAAACGTCCGCGTTTTCATAGCGGCGGGACCGCTCACATGCAGTGAAGCGTTGGCCAGCTTGCTCAGCGACTTGATACACAGCCATGCCCTTAGGCGGCTCAGCACTACCGTACAGCTGGCCAACAGCTTGCGCCATTCCGTAAGCAGGGTACTGGGTAAGGCCAAGCTGGCTTTTGAGCATCTCAGCCGCGCAACCCAAAATTTCAGCAAGAATCGCCACCTGGTGATCCATCGTCAGAACCTGGAGTCCCAGCTCATGAACCATTTGGGACAGCCTTGTTCTGAAATACCCGTCATTCGCGATCCTAGGTGTCCGGCCTAGGCCGGCTTCGTAGAGCCCTTCATGACTCGCATTAGTTACCCAGAGAGTTTGGGATGGCAAATCGGCTGCTGACGAAAAATTAAAGGGGCTACCACCATATTCACAAGCGATGTTCTCAGCTCGCGAAAAAGGAGAGGCCCCTTTGAACAGTGCAATTCCGATCTTTGAAGCCATGCCGAATCTCCCTTACTTCGTTCAAATTTTAGCTTCGATTGGTTTGTAAGTTGACAATAACCAATAGTGGCACTGTTTCTTCCAAAAAGCTGAGTTCGGCCAAAAACGAACTCCCTTTAGCACTTCGTCTCTAAACTCGTAGTACTCGATTGGCAAGAGAGATAAGGCACGTGCGAAATCTGAGTCGTTATCATTTTTATAAAGGGGGATATTGCTAGCTAAAAACGGCTTCCTGATCCGAAACGCTAGATCGATCTCAAGCAACGTTTTGGCATGGTCGTGACCAACATCCATACTATTGATCCCGACAGTCACATAGCTAGCAACCAAGCTTATTTCGGCCTGAGAAACATCCGGTAGCCAAATCAGATTGCCAGCGACAGGAAGCACCTCAGCATGGTCGCCTCTGTGCTCCGAGACGGACCAATTTATTGAGAGCGCGGATGCACAGAAGGGACAAAGGCAAATAGCTCCTTCAAATTTCAGCGCTGCAAGCCCTGAATGAGAGACATCAACTGGCACCATATAGCCATGAGGCACCTTTTTACTGGCACGGCTAACAAAACCACAATATTTGCAAGCAAATCCAGCAGCTCTTAGGACGTCCATACCAACGTCCTTTAGCTGTTTATTATCATGCCAAAATCCTTGGATGATTTTGCCTGCCAATTCAGGATTGTCGACCGTACCAATCATTATCCCTGCCTCAGTAATTAATCCCAAGTTCCGACATTTGCGATTCTGCGTCACCTTCGCCGTTAGTCGCACTACCTGCGAAACCGAGGACGATAATTGGAACAACTACAGCCAGTGCTCCACCGAGAACAGCGAAGAGCTGCCATGTCAGCGGCTGTTGTTGTTTTTTCGTTGAAATAGCCGAAAGGATTCCCCAGCCGGCAAAAAATATGCCCGCCGCTGCAATAAGCAACAAGATGATCGGCACAATGATTTTAGCTTCAGACTTCCATCCGGTAGCAAAATTCGACAACAGCGTCCCCCCCGCAGCCGAAGCGGTACTTGAATAAGCCATCAAAACGATGGCAGCGAGTGGGACAACGGCCTTAACGACATTCATTACACGTTTCATTCAACATACCCCTGCTATTAATTGAAAAATCCAAAACCGGTTGAAGCTTCTACAGCTGATGCAATATGCAACACACAAACCAAGGCTGTTCCTGCAACGATTCGGGACATCGCCGAACCTATGACATCACCACGGGCTTCTATCGAAACCGTCCCGAGTTTAGATAACATTAAATAACCACGACCTACGGTCACGTAGCCCGTGATTACCATTATTCCCAGAGCAGCCATAATTGCAGCATCATATGATCCGCCGCCTGAGGCATATTCTGATATGCCCATGGGATCAGAGTTAGCCCACAAAGAGCCAGACCAGGCTTTAACCCAGACCATCAAATCGACGAGGCTAGATCCGCCAATTAGTTTCCAAAAAATATGCGCCCAAGGGGTAACTAACCCGCTATCCCTTCTTCCTAACTTAATGATGTCTGTGATTCCGGAGGCGGCGATAATGACGCCGATGGCTGCAAACAAATAGATGATCGAATCAAGAATAACCGGGTATTCCTGGCTTAGATTCATCAACATGCTTACGAAGTCCATACTTACCTCATCACCGTACGATCAAGCCGCTAGTTGTGCACACAGTGCGTGCATTGGGGTCGAAGCTTTTCACGGTGCCGAAGCCGGGAACTTCCATATCAACTCGAACCATAACGCCCTCTCCGTCTGTTCGTCGAATGTAGGCGGCTGATGCCGAGACACCTTTTACGTTCCAGTTCTGCGATATTGCTTTAGCGCCGCAGGCAGCAACTTGTTTGTCACCCCCTAAACTCGAATTTTGTACTGCGTGGCCTGTACTTGGCATCGAAGAGTTAATGGCTGCGTTTGCAGGCGCCGGATTTTTGATAAGAGACCGTGTCTGCACCATGTCTCGATTTTGAGCTTTATCGACTGTCTTGGTTGGTATTTTAGGTCCGCCGACAAGCACCATTTTTCCGTTGCCCGCGCCACTTGGGCTGCTTTGCTTTTTAACTGCCGCAATTGCAGCTGCTACCGCATCCGATGTGATTGCTTTAAATCGTTCGTCCGACTTGACCGTGAATGCAGCCAGCTTTTCACTTAGCCCCTCGATTTGCGTGCCGTATTTACGGTTCTGTTCAGAATCGTTTTGCACTTGCGATTTAAGCGAAGCTACTTCACTACTAACCTTGGCCAATGCGTCCATTACCTGGAGCAACTGGGCTGAATTCTTTTTAAGATCCTGATTAATAGTTCCAAACTGATTGTTGGCCATCAAGTCTACTTGCTGAGGCGCAAGTTGATTTTGCTGCTGAGATGAAACTACATTGGTCGGCTCAACAGCTTGTATTTGCTGCTGTCCAGCAACCTTTGCCATGTTGTCGTAAAACTCGTCCTCATCCTCCTGACTCGTCCGTACTGGCGCAACCGAGAAGGCACCTTTCTGATCGCTTTCGTGCTCTGCGAGTGGTTGACTGGTAGCACCGTTAATTGCCCCCTGAACTCGGCGTGGGGTCGCTTCAATTTGTGGTTCAGTAGTCACAGAGCCTGGGCGAATGGCATGCTCCTCAAAATCGAAGGACTTACGTTTTGTCGAGGCTGGGTGCGGATTCATAAACCCGTAAGCCAGCCAGCCCAAAACGCCAAGGATGAGCACCCCTACGCCGCCTATAATCAGCCCATATTTGATCTTTTCGTTCTTCGTAAGGCCAGCAGGGGCCTTTTTAGGATTACCGATTTCCTGGTCTGGTGATTCAAGCTCTGCCCTAAGCAAATCGCTTTCACGTGGATCTGCGCGGAGTGGCTCTTCGTTCTGTTTATGACCAGGGGCTGCCTGTTGATCCCCGTTGCCTGTGATCGCTTCAGCAGAGTTCTCGGGATTTCGGGTCGAAAAATCCTCTTCCAGGAAGCCGTAGTCCTTGTCTGCATCAGGTGATACTGAGGTTGATTCTGAATGGTCGTTCATGTGAGCCCTACTTATTTGTCGCCGCAGACATCGTCCATAAAGACAATGCCGATGGTGTCATTAACTTTCAAAGAGACTGTTACAGGTCGATCTATACGGCTCTTAAAGACATCACCGATTGACTCACCCAAGTCACCAACCGCCATTTTCAACTCACGCGACGTGTCCCTAGTTGTGTTTTGGACTACGTTATCCCCTACAAAAACCGTGTCGGTATTTGAATTAGCCTGAGCAGCTTTACCCAGTGCGGCCAACGTTGCCCCCACACCCCACCATCCGTATCGATAGAGCGTGTGGTAATCAACATCGCCGCCAACCGCATTTAAAGCTGTTTCGGTATCCAAACCAATTGCATCGATTTTGCGTGGATCATCTTTACCAAATAAAGTAGTGAAGCTGATCCGATTCCATTCCTCTTTGCGTACAGCTTCGCCTTTCAACCTATGTAGTCGTAAGGGGCCGTTTATCACTTCAACAATCAGCGGTCCGCCGACGTCACTGCTATAGGCCATTGTAGATCTTGCCATGTATTGGCGCCCAGCTCGAACCACAGGATTCTTACACTTGTTTGCAAGCTCACCGTTCATATTGATCTTGCTATCGTAGTCGGTTACTTCATTACGTCCTGTGGAAGAGGTTAAATTCTTTGTTGTATTCGATTTTACTGTTGCATATGACCATGATTGCGAATCAAGTTGAGGCTCTTCGGTTTCGTTTTGTAGAATGCGGGTCACAAGTTCTTGCGTTCCTTTCGGATACACAATTGTTACATTCTTGCCTTTAGCGGGTGCACTCTCGGGCTGTCCGCTACTGTCATTTGTTTGATTGCCCGCTTTAGATATCCGATCTGGATTTCGGAACCCTCTTTGCTCCACAAATGGATTATTATCTTCATCTTCTGTGAGGATAATCGGGTGTGCTGACGGATCGGTTTCTTGCTCATGCTGAAGTTGTTGATTATTGAACCGGTCAGCCTCTTCCCGCTGCAAGTTACTTGGCTTACCTGTTCTCGACGTGACTATATTTCCTCCGTCCGTTACTCCGCCCCCGACAGCTTTCGCGTCACTCGCAGTAGTGCTGACAAAAGCCCATACACATGCACTAAGCATAGCTGCAACTGCGACACCAATGAAAAGCAGTCGTACCCTGTTACGAGGTGAAAAAATGGATTTAACTGCACTTGCACCGCCTGTCCCTGGTATTTCTACTGTACCCCTGCTTGAAATACGATCCCCATCAGCTCCGCCAATGTTTTCGAGGTCAAGATCATTTATTTCTTTGTTCATTTAGTGACCGCTTCCTGACATGGATTCTGCAAACGTGCTCGCCTGCTGACTACGCTTTATCATTAGGGTCACGGATTTTCCCTCGTTGTTTGTCGCCATAATCGTAGGACTAGCTGGCAACTTATAGGCTCGGTACCGGCCATTCGCATGAGTAACGCCTGCTACCTTTGGTGAGTAAACGGACAATGGGGTTTGGAGGAATATGGTGTTATCTTTAAGCCAAGCTTTTCCCTCCCCCCCCTCAACCACCATTAACTGGCTTCCTATCGGCCCGATCCCATACAGCGCGTTATTTAAATCAGCATCAGTTCTAGTTCCGACGATTACTTCGTCACCGCGATTGATCGACTTCAAATCGGTTTGTGGCCCCACCTCACTGATTTTTACCGTTGCTTCTTTATGGTAGACCCCAGACTTCCCCTCTAACTGGATGGAAATAGGTGTAGATCTATTAACCAGGTACACGGTGATGTTTCCCGTCGCCCCATGTTTTAGCGCGGTGATATTCAAAGATCCCGCTTGAGGATCATTGATGTCAATTCCATTCACTGCGGTTTCGCCTTCCTTCTCTTTATCGGACTGAGGATTTCCCTGGGGCTCAGCAACTCTGACCACAAGTACACTTTTTTTAAGAAAGTTTATACTGCGACGAATTGGCCACGGCTTTCCGTATGCATCAATAAAATTTACAGAAGTGCTCATTCCGCGAGCGATTATAACTACTGGGGTTTTGCTTTCTGGATCACTACCGACATTGAAAACCTCTTCGATATCCAAAAGAGGTTCTGCAAGGTTGTCGAATGTGTCAATCACAGGCGTCCGGTATGACGCGGAGTTCTGAATAACTGCCTGCCTGACGTCCAAAATTTGCTGTGGGCTGCCCTGTAATATACCTTTAGCAGCTTCAAGTGGGTCACTAATAGTGACCACCTCTTCTGTCTCTGCTGCGGAGAGAATGGCGCTAAATAAAACACAAGCCAGACTAACTACGATATGCAAATTCAATTTCATTGCCCCTGAGATTCAGACCGAGGACGAACTCGAAAACTTTCAACCCACAAGCCATCGCCGCGAATAACCAAAGAAACTCTTCGAATTTTGAGGGCAATAGTCAGATCCATAGTGCCCCTAGATTTACCGTCGATATTTACTCGATAGGGTACCAATACAACCCACTCGTAATAACCAGTTTTGTTCAGCTTGTAGGCCCGCATTTCTGGCATATTCGTTGTAGCGAAAATCGTACCTTGACGTTCTCGTGTTAAGTAATCAGTTAGACCGACTTTTTTCAGGCTCCGACCAAATGCATCTCGGCCACCGTCAGACAAACAGAACGAGTTGTTTTTTAGTGTTACATCCCAAGGCTCTACGTATGAGAGCCGGTATATGCTTTGTACGCATTTTGTTGCCCACTCAAGTATTTGCTTGTGCTCATAAATGGGCTCGCTCAACAAGGGCAACTCGCGAATTCGGCCGTCGACGGTTTCTCCCAACAATTTAGTTGGGGGCTGGTAAGCATATTGGACTGCATTTCCGACCATGGAAAACCCAAGCAACACGGTCAGTCCTGCGATAAGGCGGTTTTTAACCGTTTTATCTTCTCGCGCAGAAAGGCCTGCCTGGATCACGGCAAGGAGGCCGTTCATATCCAGAAGCTTTTCCAGCAGGCTGCCGGCGCTCTGTGCCCCTGAGCCCTGATGGTTTTCAGCTTGGTTTTTACCAGCTTCAGTCGAGTTTCCCACGTGCGTTCCTTTGGTTCGAGCCGCCTTGCCGACTCCAGATTTTCGTATCCTAGCAGGATTCATTAACTGCGTGTAGTATCATTAAACGATGTCACTCAAACGCTAGAGAATCTTCACTTTCTTGCTGAAAGCACTTTTTGCCGCGCTTCTCAGCTCTGCTCAACAATTACACGAGGAGTTACTAATGCCCCCAATGTCTCAGGGTCGAAAGCAAGTATTGTTCGGCCTCGCTTTGATCGGATGCCTCGGCGTCGGTGCAGCCGGAATGTTTCTGCTCATCAAGCCGTCGGCTTCTGAACAAACACAATTGATGCCGGCGGTCGAACGTCCTACGAAGCTTTCAAAAACCGACGCCGATACGTCCCTCATCACCCGCCTCATTCCTTCTTCGGAAATCAGGGGGGTAGAAAAGGTTGAAATGGGTCAAGGCACATGGATGTGGGAAATTGACATGCTCGCAGACAAAGCCAACCCCAAAACGGCTGGCTTTGTGTACCTCTCGGCTGATGGCACCAAAATCTTGAACGGCCCGCTGATGGATAAGCGCAGCCGAATCATGTCGCTTCCTGATGAACCAACTTCTGGTCAGGCTCCGCACGAATATACAGAAGATGAATCGCGCGAGGCTCAAGGCCAGCAGGCACCGTCACCTCAGCAAAGCCCCTCCGCACAATCTGGTGCGAGCGCTGACGCAATCGCACAGAAAGTGAAGCGGGCAGCAGCACAGCGGGAAGTTTTCTTGTCAGGCATTGAGCAACTCCCTTACATGAGCACTAGCAAAGGCTCTCATCCCATTTATGTTTTATTCGATCCTCTTTGCACTGCATGTGCAAAGTTGTACAAGCAGCATAAGGCAATTGCTGAAGCCTATGATGCTGAGTTCCGTTGGATCCCTATTTTTAATAACGAGCAGAGCTACCCTCTCTCCGCATTACTTCGAAAAACCTATGAAGAAAATCCTACACGCGGTTTGGAAATGCTCGACCAAATGCTTTCCAAAACATGGAAGGCAGAAGAGCACTTTGCAGATATTGCTGCTTTGACTGAAGGTGACTATGGGCTCGTCAAGCCTGCCGCAGCTGTCTACTTGGCCATCACACGCGAAATACCTGGTATCGGCACACCTTACGTTATGTTCAAGAACAATCAGGGCTTGGCCGAGGCTTTCGGTGGTGTACCGTACTCGACGGACTGGGCCTCGCTCAAAGCTTTGAAGTAGCAGAAGCATTTACTCAGTTTGAAAATAAAAACCCCATTCTCATGGGGTTTTTTTTGGTTTGAATATGGTAATCACATCCTCATAGAGGGGCCAGGCGAAGGCAGAACAACCATCTCTTGCTCCGGCGATCTCAGCAGATGAACAGAGACCCTTGCGCTTGCCTCCAGGCCTGATGAGACCCTTTCAGCTAAATCTCCCCGCATGAATTGCTTGAATATGCTTTTCGCTTTTTCAGCACCCAGTATTGCAGCTACATCCAATACGCCGTCGGCAAACCCTTTAACCCGATAGAATTCTACAAGCCGAGTTTCGCTCATATCCAATTTGCCTTGAGCCCAGAGTTCAAAAGCGTAAGCCTGCATTTCCAATTGATTGCTCAGCGCTGATGCAATGCACCCCTCTGACATCTCGTTGGCACGCATCGCATCTACCACCAAAGCACTCAGTCCCCCGCCGCCACCGAACGCCTCTCGCATTACTGTGCGCTCCTCGGGCTCTAAGAGCGTCGCTTCACAAGCATGCCATGCCTCGTGATAAAACGTGCCTCTGTCAGCGTGAGCATCATTCAGCCCAAGGAGGTTTATCGATGCCTTGTATAGCCCCGCCTTCCCGCCTGGCTCGCTAAATACCATCAACCTTGGCTGTGACCTCTTGAATAATCGATCAAGTTCATTCATTGCAAGATCAACCAGGTCTTGCAATGGAAGCGGCGCGGCGCTCGTGTTTTCTGAGTGAAGAACAGGAATGTCTATATCACCAAGGAGGGGGTGGGCGACTTTACGCACCTCCAGCTCAATTGCATCGAGCAGGGGCTCTACCCAACGACTTATTCTTTCCATGTGTTGCTTCGAAGGGTATTCGCCCCCCCCTTTACCGGCACGCACCAGGTAGTCGTTGCGCTTGCCCTGGAACTGCATTTGATCGACAACCCACATTTCCATAGCTCGGGCAAACATCTCAGCGGGCTCAGCCCAGTAAGATCCTAGCTCTGCTGAGCACTTCATCATGTCCGAAAGCTCTGTGTAATCGTCGATGTTGTTTAAGTCTCCCCCCGACCTCACGCTACGCATAATCGCGACTTGAAGATCCCTGAACGCTTTTCTTACTGGTTCTCTTAACGTGGATCCTGTGAGGATTGGAAGCGGACCAGGCACCTGCAAGCCGTAAGCGAAGGTGTTTAAAAGATCTGTAGGTCGTCCCGTATGTATATGGCCAAAGTGGTTTGCCACTGCATGCCAATACTCATGAGCTAGCGACCCATCGCCGCGCATGCGCGTGAGGTTCATTGCGTAGTTGGCTGGCTCGAAATGCGCTGAAGCTGAATTCGCACCACCGACACCTCTCGATCCGATACAAAGCCCCAATCTGCCGCCTAGACTCAATGCCATCGGCTCCCAACCAATTAATTTGGCAAAATCCATCATTGAGTCGTAAGACAAATTCAAATGCGCTTCGCGCTCCAGTTGGTTCGTCCAGTTCCCGTACTCAACCCCGCTGAAAGCGAATGTTTTCAAGAAATCCTCTGATACCACCGACTTGCCTCCTCGGTAGTCCTCTCCCTCTCGAATTACCTCACCTCGTTGCACTCTCGATTGCTCTGGGGCTCGTGCGATTCTTTTCTCTTTCAGATACTCGGCCCATGTCGCATCTTTCATTAGTCGGGCCATGGCTGTTGACCGACTGGCGAAAGGCTCAAAGCCACGTAGAGTCAGGCCGGCAATTCCTCGGACTTTGAAGTCGCGATACTCATACGACTCCCTAACCGGCTCGGTCAGACAAATTGTCATCGTTATGCGCTTAAACTCCGCATTAATTAGCGCCTTGGACTCAATGAATTCTGGCTCACCAGGGCTTGCATCTTTCAAGACGCCTGAGCGGATTTTTTCAATCAGTCCACGGAATTCGTCGCGCGCTGATGAAACAAGATCTGTAAAACCGCGCACGTGCGTCATGGCGGGCGATTTTGGCTTTCGTGGCAATGCTTTCCAAAGGACGTCTAGAGCAATCGCTGTTTGGAGCTGAATCCCCTCATCACGCATCTCCTCGAAACTTTTGCGCGGCCAGATTAACTCTCGCTTTAAATACTTCTCTTTTTGTTCAGATGTCATGCGACTGGCGTGCTCTATAAGTGCACTTGTGCTGAATCCTCTAATGTCTTTTTTTGCAAACCCAGCGACAACCCCAGCATCTTCATATTTTTGACCGGAGGAAACTTGATCGCGCTCTACAACTGCTCGCTCACCTGCTAGCAAAGCGCAAAGGCCAGGGTCTGAAAACGCAACTGCATCCAGGGCGATTGCGGCGCCTTTAAGACTATGGCGCTGCTTCAGGCGAACAATTGCCGCTCCCAGCACAGCGTCCCTACTCTCTGCCAAGGAAGAGTCTCGGCCGGGTACTACATAGCGATTCATCCTGATACTGCGTCCGGCAGACAGAAAAACGACAGAGCCCTCGTACCCTCGGATTTCTTCGGCTATGCAGTCGATTTGTTTCTTGAGAACAGCCTCAGGGATAAGTTTTGCTTTTTCTTTAAAGCCACTTCGCAGCTCATTCTCGATCCATGCATTTAGCTCCCCCGTATCAGCTCTACGCGTAGATTCGATGGCCGCGTAATACCGATTAACTAGAGAAAACTGACTCAATTTCCTGCGGGCAAGCTCAAGCTCATCAGTTTTATCTCCTACTAGATCGGTACTATTTAAAAGACCGATTGCTGTAGTCATTGCTTGAGATGCCGCATTAAAATCTGTCAAAGGCAGAATGTTCACCACGTCTTTCGAGACGAACGAAAGGCCCGGTACGTCGTTTGCTAAAGAAAGGTGCATGGTGCCTGGATATTGCATGTGGCCCAATGCTAGCGAGTAGCTTGCCGTATGTTCTTCATCACTATTCCCAATACCGCCATTGAGACTCCGAAGCACGGATTCGAGAGTAGAGACCGACACCGTAATGCTTGAAATCCGAAGGCTTAAAGATGAACGCTGCACTACTTCATTGTCGCTAGGGACTATAAAGTTGAACAACTCCATCGAGGATCTGGGGTCAGCACTGTTAGGATCTGAAATGTGCTTCGCTAGTAGATTTCGTCCACTCGCCGCTGTAAGAATTGACACTAGTTGATCGCGAGTAATTGAACCGCTGAACCCCGAAAGCGCAATATCATTGAGTACGTTCGCTACACGATAACTCGTTAATAAATCTTTGGGTATCGATGAGCCAGTGTTCGCCATCCGACCTAGAGCGGCAACATCACGCTCAAAGCGCTGAATATTCAAACGATGAGAAGCATCGAGCCTTAAAGCGGTCGAGTCGTATTCCAGGAGATCGCCTCTCAGCACCGGCAATCCATTTACCCCATCGCAAATTGCATAGAACCCAGATGAGTTATAGTTGCCGATACACATCTCGATTTGGCTTTCTGATTCTTCCTTTCTGAAATGCCTTGATAGACAGAACCCTATCCCAGTCTGACCATAATAATGTTTTGACAGGGCATATAGATCGCTTTCAATTCGTAGAAGCGCTTCAAAGATTTCTTCACCCAAATGACCGATTTCAGCACTTTCAAACAACTTCTGCTGTATTTCTTCCCGCCAACGATCAGACGGAAAAAGAGTCTCCGAAAGCAGCTTTTTAACGGCGACTCCAGTCTCTTCGGTATAGCCTTCAAGCGAGAAGTCAGGGGGGTTTGCAGTTTCTGAATCAGGCAACAATGGTGCCGTCTGAAACCCTACAGCCATACCTTGATCAACATCAGCGATTACTGATTCCCAGGCATGACCTGCGTCTAGAAATTGAATTTGCTGACGTTCAACCTTCAACAATGAGGCTACTGCTACGCCAGCAACAAATCTCGGTCCATCCTCATAAACCCAAGCGTCAATGTCAGCCTGCCGCAGAGTCATGGCTAAGCGACCTTTATGAACTATGCCGTTACTATCAGCCCAATGCACCGAATCGCCACTGCTGATTACAATGCCGCCGCGAACCTGAATCGGTTCATTCGAGACGCCAGACCAGCCTCTGGCGATAGCAAATTCAAAAGCCTCATCTGCAAGTACTCCCGTAGCCTGCATTCTGGCGAACGCCAGTTCTACAATAGCGTCGGCCTCCGGAGTTTCATCTCCAGCCATCGCTGACTGAACATGAGACCATGCAGCTGATCTGGTCGATACACCTTGGAAGCTGAGTTCAAATAACACGCCGTCCAAATTATTTTGCCACAGCCCTGCAATCGCATCCTGCACTGTGAGCGGGACAGTGTTTGGCTGAAATTCGTCCGGAGTATTCAGGACATCTTCTGGACGGAATGCTTTTAATATTATGGAGGGCGAGAGGTACTCGTATTCAGAGGGGGCAGTTGCCCCCATCCGAAGCCATGCGCGACTGCCTTTTTTAAACCCCAGTTCCTCTAGACGATCGCTCCATACAGCCGGTGCGCTTTCGACGGCCGTAACCAACTTCCCACGTACCAGTACAGGGTTAAATAGGGCTTCAGAATGAACGCCCCAAACGGAGGGATATTCTGTGTCATGCATGGCCATCTACTCACATGCCAGGGCGAGGGCCAAAGCCCAAAGCTTGAGAGGCACGCTGGAAAAGCTTATCTATCGCGCTTGCCAATTGTGCTGCGATATTACTTAGACGGTCGCTTAAGCTCACGCCATTGTGATCACTCATCGACTCCAGCAGAGACTTATGTTTCTGCTGTACATCGCTTATCCGACGGGTAATCTCAGAATCGAGTTGATCAGGAGACAATCCGGCAGCTGCGCCCACAACCGCCGCTTCCGTCGACTTTGTCGCCAGGCTACCGAGGGAAGTGATCAACTCGTTAAACATGCCCTTGTTGGCGGGCAGCTCAAGGAACTCATTCATGAACTCTGTGCGCTTGGCGCCCTCCAGCCCTTCAAGGCCTGCTGATAGCCCGTTGGCGTTCATTTTGACCATCAGCGAGTCCATGTTGTGGGTGATCTGATCAATTTCTCCTGAAAGCTTGCCATATTGCCGCTGGCGTAGCCGGTTGTTAATAGTGGAGCCGCCGGACTGGACCATCTTTGCAAGACCTGCGAGTCCAGCCCCCCCGAGCATGCTTAGGCCTTGAATCAAACCTACCCGGATTTGCGATTCCGGATAGTTTGCATTTGGTCCGCTGGATTGAACGTTGGCAATCCCATCCATTAGCTCTGCGCCGTTCATCTCGCGCGCCATCGAAAATGCACCCTTTAACTTCTGATCATGTAGGTGCGACCTACTGTCCGTATCCGGCGGGCTCTCATCTTCATTTGTTGCCGATGGCGTTGGTTGCAGTTGCTCCATTGTTGCTCCCAGCACCTCACTCGCCGGACGAAATTCTTCGTCAAAGTCCATGTCCGTACCCAGTGGGTCGGTGGGAATAGGGTTCAGTGGAGCTTCGCCTGCCAGCTCAACCGGCTTCTCAGGACTCGCGTCAACACGAGCGCCAGCTTCTGGCTCGTCAGCGGCTGAATCAGATACGGCGGAAATTTCCGGGATGGGGGGGCGCTTTGTCAGCGGAGTCCCCAATTCGGGATCGGAAGCATGCTCTTCAATGAGCGCGCCAATCGAAGGATCATCTAATTCATCAAAGTGCAAATCATCTTCAGCACGATCAGCAGAAAGACCCTCTTCCATGCGAATGCTTGTGAAAGCCCGGTTTAACAGCTCCTCGATGCCAAGGCTATCTAGCGCCGGATCGTCTAGTTTAATCAGGGCGGCATTCTCATCAGGGAGCGCAATTGTCGGGCGTTGAGCATCCAGCACATCTTCGAAAGCGGTGTAGTTCAACGGTGTCTCCACATCGCTATCGGCTACAGCGGTGTTCGTGGATTGTTCAACCTGGAGGAGAGAATCGTCTTTGCTCATTTCGTCACCCGTTATCGAGACTGCAAGTCTGTGTTTGAAACTTCGCGGCTTTCTTTCATTGCCGCCAAAATATTGCTTTGCCGCTGAAGAGAGTTTGCGATCCCTTGCTGGTGGAGCATCTCAGCCATTTCCAGAGCAAGTTCTTTGTTCACAGCTTCAGGGCTCGCAGATGCCGAAATCTGCTTAATCCAGGTCGGAGAAAGGGCTCGATAACTAGCTGTCATCTTCTCGATCTGATAGTTAGAAAGCTGCCCAGTAGTCCAGATCTTCTTGGTGTCGTCGTCCATCCCCTCTGTGAAATAGCTCAGCTGGTCTTTGAATGGATCGGACTTAACGAATTGAATGCGGTTGCTCTCGTCCTCGTCCAGGATGGATTGAGCGGTGAGCTGCCTGGCCATGAGCGCATACGAATGGGCAAGGTTGTCCTTTTCACCCTGGGACCCTTTTTTCTTGATTCGTTGAATTTCTTCTTCGGGGGGAAGCTCAATCGGGAACGGATTGATCGTCGCGTCCTTAACCTTGCGATGCTCTGCAATAGCTGATGCATCGTTGGGAATGGGCGATCCAGAGATGATAACCTCGGCCGGGTTTATATCTTCCTCACCGAGAACCTCGATCACCTTCTTTATCGAGTACTCTTTCCGACTCTCACCAGGTGGTAGGTTTGCACCGCGATAGTTGTTGGCTTGCGTCTTTTCGACCAACGCTTTGCGTAGCTTGTTCGATGCGCCAGTAGACCCTGATCTCACACCGGCAGTGGCTGTTTGTGAGCAGGCCAAGCGCGGCTTCGCAATCGAGGGGTCCATCTTGTAGGCATTTTGAACTCGCTGCTCGGTAACGCCAGTACCCGAGGCAATGGCCGTACCAAAGCTCGCATTGGTTCGCATTATGTAATCCATGCCATTCAGCAGCGCTTCAGTTTGCAGGCGCTGGCCATCCAGAATGCTGTGCGCAGCGTTGTATGCACTCTCTTGGCAGTTATAGCAGTAGACAGGAATACCATAGGCTGAGCATTCTCCGGCCAGCGCCAGGAGCGCACCACCAATAGCAGCACGAAGCAGGTTTTTAGAGTCCATCGAGTGCGCCCTTTAAGCCGTCTCTAACGCTGTTCTCAACGCGAGGAGTACGGTCACTTGTTGGGTTGGGGAGAAATTTCATTGCGCTGCCAGCGCCCTCCCGCGCGTACTCCATTGCCTTCTGCTTCGCTACTTGCGCCACTTGGTCGCTGACTACTTTACTGAAGTCATAGCGGTCAACCTGGGTGCCGCCTGATCCGTCTGTAGTTCCCCCAATGCCAACGGAGGCAATGCCATACGGATCGCTGACGGTGTACTGAAGCTTGCCAACTACGCTGGCGATGAAATCGTTGGCATACTTACAGGCCATATCGCGAATTTTCGCCATGATGCCCCCCATCAAGCCGCCCATAGACGGGATCCTTAAACGTAGCAAACTGTCCATCGTGTCCAGGATTGGTAGGCAACTGGCATCTTTTACGGTTGGGGCGCTTTCAATCATCTTGGCCATCGGCTTCGATAGGTTTTTTTCGTATTCAGTTACCGCCATTTCGTCCATTTTCTTGCGGTTTGTATCCATCATTTCGTCGATATCGCAGGCGCTGTCGGTCGGCGCTGCTGCGTACACGTACTGATGCGGCAATGTCACGCACGCTACAAGCGCCAGCGCGATTAAGGACTTGCTTTTCATGCTCGCGTTTCTCTGATTGTCCGGATTGCCTCAGCAATCGAATTGGTTCGCTCACCGCCAAAAACTCGGCCTAGCAGTTCACTGCGATGAATAACCATCACCCTTTCGAAAAATAGGTCGGCGTAAACACCGGCCTCCCCACCTACACGCCCAAGTGCCAAGACGAATCGGTTTACAAAATTCGGCGAATTTCGATCCATCACTTCCAGCAGCCGAAAGAACCTGCTGGTTTCGACCCAAGCTAAAACTTGAGCTAGCTGCCCCGCCACATACGGTTTATGCATCTCACGCACGGCGCTAGGGTCCTCACTCAAAGAGATGAGCTGATGCAGAACGCCGAGAAGCTCTTTATCACCATGCTTCTTCAACCAGATCTCCTGGCTGTCCATCCATGTCATCAACCTGGCCAGTGCCGCACCCAGCTCAAGCCAGCGCGTTGCGACCATTTCACTGTCCAGCAACTCACTTGTGTCGGGTGCCACATCCTGGCCCACCATATCGCTCACCGTGCTCACCATAAAAGATTTTGACTAGGTATCATGATTTTATACCATAATGAAACAAGCTTTCCTAAACCGCATTCAGGAGGCGATCTCAAGGAATTGGATATGGCTAAATCACACGAGTCCGAACACGAGCAGTCCGAAGTCATTGAGGCTGAGCGTAAGCCGGCCCCGACAAAAAAAAGCAAAGTGGTTGCGGTTGCGAAATTCGTAATCGCTACCGAGGCATGGAAAAAGCACGCGCGCATGCTGAGGTACCGAGCCTCGTTTCCGTTGCTGCGCGAGGTGGTGAAAAATGGAACACGAGCTAACAAGTTCATCATTCCAACAGAAATCATCGACGACGTTTACATCGCTAAATCGATCATCGGTCATCGAATGATTATGTGGTCTTCTCTCGCGTGCCTCTGTTACTTCCTGACCATCTTTTCTAAAGGCCTCGCGGTAGCCATCAAATTCCACTCGCCGATGAACATGTGGCTGCTTTCGTCTGTTCCACTGATCATTTTTGTCAGCTTTCGAATTGCCTTGAGCTACAAGGTGTTGGGGGCTTTTCTTTCCGAGCGCAACCGGCGGTTGAGCGCTTCAGAAGATTCGCGCGTGGAGCGCCCAGCAAATGAAGTCGCATAACTCACCATTGATTAAAACGGCGGCCTATGCCGCCATAATGACTCTTGTACTTCACTCGGGGCTCGCGTTCGCTGCCGATGGATATGCCATCGAGTCTTTGGCTTCTAAATCAAGTGCTGGCTATGACTTCGGCCAGAAGATTATTAACTGGATTACGTACGGCTCTGATACGGGGACGCATGGTGAGAAGTCACTGCTTTCGGTGCTGTCTGCCACACTAAGCACGATTGCCCTTTTCATGATGGCGTTCTTGGCCATGTTCGGTGGTCTTAACTACATCATTCAAACCGCGAACAAAGGTGTACCAGGCGGACAGGTTATATCGTCCTTTTGGATGCCGCTTCGCATCAGCGTTGCCACGATCCTTATGGTCCCGCTCACTTCGGGCTTTTCTGCTTTGCAGTACGGTGTGACAGGTGTGGCTGAAGAAGGGAATACACACGCCAACATCTTGCAGGAAAAAGGTCTTAACTACGTTTACGACAATGGAGTTTACCGCCCGATTTCTCTGGTCAATGGAGACGATATAGTTTTTGGATGGATTGGCTCAGAGGTCTGTAAGCAGTACATAAACGCCTACACCCAGTCCGACACAATTCAGTTTGAAACCGCCACAGTGGGCAATGTGGTCAAAGGGTATGAGACCAAATTCCAGTACGCATATAAGGAGTCTGCAAACTCCGGGCGCGCTGCAAATCCAAGGTCCAGTTATTGCGGTAGCATCACAATTGCTAGCCCTCGAAAGGGGGAAATCCCAGATTCAACTGGCCCGTTTAGCATGGCTGCGTACCAGCAAATCTCAAACGACGTGGCTACTCAAGCTCAGAGTCAGTTGATAGATCTTATTACTGGACTCCAGCCAGCTGTTGCCTCCATCGCAAGCAAAATCCTGTCTGACCAATCGGCTCTCCAATCGATGCAATCTAATGGCTCAGGATCACAATCTACCTTTGAGCGTGCGCTAAAAGAGGCGCGTGGCAACGTGTCGGGCTTGGCCTCAGAAATCAACAAAGTAATTGCTACCTATAATGAAGGTCGCCAACGGATCGTCGCTCAGGCAGTCAGTAGCGCAAACTCAAAAGGCAAGGATGGTAAAGACTGGAAATCTCAAACCATTGACGGGGGGTGGCCGCTCCTTGGCACAGTATTCTGGCAGGTGAGCATTAACCAATCACAGATCAACAGCCTTGCACAGTTGATGCTGGCTACAATTACCGACCCGCAACTGGATAAAGAGTGGTTACAGGATCAGCGTTTGCAAGAGGTGTCGCAGCGCATCTTGGCTGCCAAGAAAGCTTATGGCCGTAGCGGTTCGAGTGTCTTACAAGCATCAACCTCTCCAGACCAGCCCATTCCCTCATTATCAGGAATAGCGCTTTCCGGTGCAGAAGGTTCTGACCTATTTGACGCAGCAAAAATGGTGCTCTACTCCTCACTCAGCGGGATAACCAGATCTGCCCTCCAGCGTAACTCTCCTGACGATTTTCTGGTCAACATCCAATACATTGGTTCAGCGATAGGCACCGGTGCCGAGGTGATGTACTTAGTAAAGGGTGCAACCTTGACGGCAATGATGGCCTCTGCAAGCACCGCTGAGCAGGCAGGCGACATGGCCACCAAGTCGAGCCTTTGGACGATGATTTTCCCAATTGGCATGGGCGTGCGAGCGGTAGGTGCAGGCGGTTCGATCACCAAGGATATCATCCAGGCACTCAGTCAGTTCTTATTGCCAATGGTTGACACGGTCCTTACCGTTTTGATCGGCATTGGATTTCTCGCCGGCGTAGTTTTGCCAACCATCCCCCTTAGCATTTGGTTTATGGGGGTGATCTCGTGGATGCTGTTTTATATTGAGTGCTTGCTCGTCTCGCCTTTCTGGCTTGCCGCACACGGTACGGCCGAGAAAGAAGGATGGGGGACAGATCACACCAGGCAGGGTTACATGCTAATGATTGGCCTGTACCTCAATCCGATTCTGCGAGTTGTTGGCTTTTTCGCTATTTACCTAGCGCTTAAGCCAATCGGTTATCTGTTCTCCTGGTTCATGGACTACGTTCATGGCGTGTTGGAATCAGGTTTCGTTTTCCTATTCAGCTCTGTCGGCGCAGTTTGTATAAGCCTGATGTTTGGTTACACAGCCACTGTTCGTGTCTTCGGCCTTCCATCAGAGTTGTTTGAACGCGGCCTGCGGTGGATCAATGGTGGTCAGGAAGTAACCGGTGATGGCCATAGCGAGGAGAAGGTGCGAAGTAACTTTATGGCGTTCATTAGCAAATCAGAACAAGCAGCTCAACGGACGTCAGCTGGCTCACTTTCAAATCCTAAGCCAAGCTCTGGAAGCGATAGGCCAAGCGGAACAAATCCAAGGAGGGGTTAACTAAATCGTCAGCAAAAAAAACCAGCCCTGAACCGGCTGGTTTTTTTGTCCTTTGACTTCTGACAAATGGCGTTCATTGCAGAAGTGGCAACGCGAGGCCGCATGCTGCTAATACGAGGAACCCGGTCATGAAATAACCGGAAGCAGAGTTGTAACCTGTAGTCCGGAGCTTGTGGAACCATGTGCCAGGCTCTGGCTCAACAAACACCAGGCCATCCCGAAATGCTGTATCAAGCCAACCTTTGACCATTCCTCCCGCTATTACTTGATAGATCAGTGCCGACCCGAAGGCAAATCCGAACCCAGTAACAACAGCTTTCACGGCTCGCGATACCAACCCTTCTACCCCAAACTCCAGCGTCAGGATGCCAGCGATTCCCGAAACGGCAGTGTTCAGCTTCCCAGCGTTCCATGGAAGGACATATGCCCACTCTAGCATTACCACTCCAGTTACGGCGCCTGCCAGGATCATCGGAAAGGACTCACGGGCGAACGCATAACCCGACAGCCTGCCGGCTACAACGGAATTGCGCAGCGCTGCCACCGAACGAGGCCCAAACGCAATTAAGGCGCCGACACCTACAAGGAAGCAGCCGGCACCGCTTTCCTCGGCATAGAAGCCGAATGCAAAGAACGCCATTACGACAAACCAAACCGCTACTTTCCAGAGTGGCCACACCTCGGTAAACCAGCTGCCGGTGGTTGCACGGCTGTAATAGAACTTGAACTTCCGGCTAACACCCTCTCCCTTAACAGCCAACCCAAGTGCACCGTAACGCTGCGCAAGAAGAAGGAGTGTTTTGGCCTCGGCACCAACCCTGCCTGGCGCCCATGGCACATAAACCGCACCGTAAGGATCATCCAACACTTGATTTGCTGCGACATCAACAAGATCGTTGCATGGGCGGAAGCCACCGCTACGAGCGCCGCTTTTGTAGTCCAGTCCCTTAGTCATTGCGATCCCCTCAACAATAAAATTCGCCTGATCCTATAATCAACTACGAGACATCTAATGTCAATAGTTTATAGGTAAATAATCCATATATTTTGATCGAGTCAGCGTCTGGTGATACCCTTCTCGTATCACCCCCAAAGAAGGTTCCATCATGCCTGTAAAAAAGGTTGGAAGACCTGCCGTTCCCGGCACCCAGACAACGTTCCGTTTTCCGCCCGAGCATTACGATCTAATACGATCTGGAGCTGACATCCAGGCTACGTATCTATCGCGCGCCCACCCAAAAAGTCACCAGTTCTCGCCTAGCAACGCGTTATGGCTTCGCGGTTTGATTGATTACAGCTACAAGAACAGGAAAGGCATTCCAGTTGACGTGGTAAAAAAGGCCATGCTTGAAGTGACGAGGGGAGTTGAAGAAATGACGTCGGTCACGCTGATTTTGCCTGAAGACCAACGGGTGATGTTGCGCAAATTAGAGTGTGCCTGCCAGGCACTCAACTGGAAGGTAGATCTACACAGAAATGCGGCAATTAATTTGATGGTGAAGATTCATTCCCAGTCGTTTAATGAGGCGCTGCGCCTTGGCTCTTCTCCCCAGCACTCGTAGCACGAGTCCTGATTGCCAGTTGCGGAAAACGGGGCTACGCCCCGTCTTCTATTAGCCCATTGCACTCAGAGCATCGCGACCCATTCTCCTCTTCGGTCGTGGTTGCATCTCACCAGCCGATGCTCCACCTTGATTTTCTAGCGACCGCAATGTGGACTCGATAACCATCTCTGGTGTTTGCGACGCGGTGCTGTTTTCAACAGCAAAATCGGCCATCGAACTGGGTTCTAAACTTGGCGCGGTTTCAACTTGAACAGGAGCAGCTACAAAAACCCCTTGGCCGAATCGTTCATCATTTACGTGCGCCGCTGGTGTAGAGCCTGTCGTTGATGATGCTGGCGCCACGGTTACCCGTGGCGTTATATCAGAAAGTACTCGTGCTGCTTGGGGCTCGCTTTGAGCCTCAGACTGTACCTGGGGAGTGATACTTAGCGGTGCATGCGTGCCCTGCTCATCACTCCGCATCTGATTCATCAAGGCGTTCAAAACAAACTTGTTTAGGGTCCCGTCTGCTTTATGCGCCTCGATTAACTCAATAAGCCTCACAATCTCTGACCGGTTTTCAACGTCAACATGGTTAGCACGCAGAATTATCTGCGTTCTGGCTTTCATGAATATTGCAGAGTTGAGCGGTTTACGTCCTGCCATTTTCAGCCTCTACTCGCCACCAACTGACTCAGTTCGCTTCTTGTTGCTCGACCATGTACTTGAGTACACCTCGGGCGTTCGCGAACTCGTCTCCAATCGTTGCAAAACTAACCGCCCGTTGCAGTGCTTCCTTGAAGACCACCGCGCCGCCACCAACAAAGTGAATTGCCTGGTAGTCACCAATTCTTCCTGCCTTGGACTCGACGTAGTTTACGATACGCTGAGATACCTGGCCGATGATTGCCTGTACATCTGCAAAAAGGTCCAGTTCACGCCCTCCTCCACGGTGCTTTCCTGTTTCAAGGATTTTTGTAACTGCACGAGTGGAAAGGTGAGACTCGTGACCGCCCGAGCCGTACTTTTTTTGGTACTCGGTGTTGATCTGTTCTTTCACATCCAAGACACCAATTCGCTCGGTCCCAGAGTGAGCATGATCGATCATCATGTTTCCATCGACCATTCGGATGCAGACGATATCCGTGGTGGAACCGCCGATATCCACAATGAGAATGCTCCCGTCGCTCTCCTCCAGCGCCTCGAACCGCTGCATGACGCCTCCCGTCTCGTCCAGGCCCCAGTCATAAAATGCACTCAGTGCTTCCGGGAACATATGGGCTGAGGCAATTGCTACTTTGAGGGAATCCTTTTCTGTGATGACATTATTTTGTTCGAAGTTCTCAACTGCCTTTTTGATAAACGGCACGTTCTTTGAGCCGTCAGCATTGAAGAAGTCGCCGAAAGGTAACGTCAGACCAACCTTCACATTTTTCCCCGCCAGGCCAGCTTTGACCATGGCATGGTGCAACAGCACTCGGTTTGGCTCCACAAATGGATAGTTCGCGTTACGCAAATTCAGCGGCTGCGTCACAGCAGGGCTGCACGTATAGGTGTTGAGTACATTCTTTTCATCATCGACAACCTGGTAGATGTTTTGACGGTCGCCGTCTACTGAAGTCATGTTGGTGCCGCCAACTTGTACACTGGTTGCAACCTTCAGGCATTCAATTCTGCCATCGGCCGTAAAGAACGCCAGTTTATGGTCGGCATAGCCGTTGTCGTCAGCAACCAGCATTACAGAGGATTGAGCTTTTTTCATGAGTGACCTATTCCTGTGGTTTCAGTATTTTGCCAAGCGGGCAAGCTTGCGATTCGTGTGTTTGGTTCGATAAGCACCGGCGAAATAACGCCGAGCCCTTTTCAACGTGTAACTGACGGTCCAACCTCGTCGCTCAAGTAGTACAAGACCAAGCACTACCCAAAAGCAAAGTTTGACCACCGGCCAAAATGGAGCGACGGGCAGAACCATGAATGGCACCAGCACGCTGGTATGAGCCTCAAAGAATTTGACGCTGATCCGTGACTGCTTACTCGCGAAGGCAGTGTTAACTGGTTCGCCCTTTTCCGTAGGAAGAATCATTTGAATCTCCCTTCACCAAGTTCTTGCTCGATTGAAAGCAGCGTTCTTTCTGCAATACTCCCTGCCTCGTAAAGTTTCTGTACGGACTTCAGAAGCGAAATACCATGTTCATTGGTCATGGCTTTAAGGAACGATGGCAAGTTATCCACGGGCATTCGCATCGCCTCGTCACGCATGTCGTTTGTAATGGCGAGCGCCGAACGTGCCGCGACTCGTCCTAAGCCATTCGCCATGGGGAATAAGCGTTGGTGAACAATGAGTCTCACGTTCTCTACTAAAGAGTTGGTCATCCTCACCCGATCTTCTGCTCCGAAGGGGTCTACCATTCGAGGGATCGTCATATGGGTGCTCGTGACGTGAGTTGTGCAGTAGGTTGGGTGTGACGACATAGCTGAAAGAAGCGCCCCCTCAATCGTATCCCTGTCGCGTGCTTCACCAAACACGACAGCATGGGGGTGACGACGCAGCATGTTTCGAACAGCCTCTTCGTAACTGGTTAGATGCGCGCCAAACCCTGGCCGCCCTATTTCAGACTGAACCACCATCCCAATACGACCAGGTGTCTCCCGCAGGTCATTCTCAATCGGCGAATTGAACGTAATGACACGCTTTGCCGGCACGCTGGTCAGAAGTTCCCCAGTCATGGAATCCAGCAAGGTTGTTTTGCCCGAGCCTGTCGGTCCTGTGACAATGACAATCCCGGCTGAAGGCACACAGTTTTCTTGGATGTAAGGCTCTATTCCTAACTGATTCAAAGTCTGAACTACTTTCCCTACAGGTCGGATCAATATCTCCAAACCCATCCCGCCACCGACCATGCACCCGGTAGCAACGCAGCGAAAGCGAACTGATTTCGTCCTGTCGATCCGCAGCGAATAGTTGAAGTCACGCGGTTCAGCACGCGCTACCTCACTCGCAGCATTGGGATCCTTAACTAGATCGTTCAACAGGTCTGCTATTTCTCTGTAGTTGAGTTCACGCCCAGGAAGTCTGTGAATCGCGTCTGCCCACATGACAGAAACTGGGTCACCCGACAAAAGGACTAGGTCCTCACATTTGTTTTCAAGGCAGTAATGGAGCAGCGCATCGAGGTAATCCATGCTCAATCGCAACGGGACGTCAAACTGTGGGGGAGCGAGCGGTTTGGTCGAAACCAAATCTGCAACAATCCCCGTTTTGTCCGGCACCATTATTGACGCGTCCATACCGGCGCCCATGTCTTCACTTCTGTGAAATTGCCTAACTGCCCGATGCCAATGATCTGCTCCCCGACATTCATTGTCCGCCCACGGAACGTGACTTGGGAGTTCACTACCTTGAGATCTGCGGGGGTAAACATGTTTCGGTTTTCTAGTGTGATGTACTGGTACCGTCCCTCTACTGCACGAACCAGCTGGTTGAGTCGATCCGAGTAATTGGCATTCGCTTGGTACACACCGGCGTTCCAACCATTGATCAACGCTTTTTTCCAGGCGCTGACTTCAGCCTCTGTTTTCGGATATAGGGTTTCGTGTGGGAGGTCTGGCTGTTCGTATCGCTGGTATAGGTAGTCACGCCAGGTAGGAACGGAAGAGATAACCTGCGCCTCCTCCTGAACCGTGACGCCTGCCTTCACAACTCGGACTTCATCACCTTCTTTCGAGTATTGGTTACGAACCTCGATTACAGCTGGAATCAGCAAGTGTCCGTCGCGAACAAATTGAGCCATGTTGTAGGTCACGTTCATCTTGCGCTCTACAGCATCCAGGTAATCCATCAACATTCCGTAGCGATAGGCGAGCCCTGACTGGGCACCGACTCGCAAACCTTCCTGGCTAATCGCATCTGTTCGCAGCTGACTCGCTTCATCAGCATTCAACTCCTTCACGTCCCTGCCCCGCAATTCGCCGATCTTGCGAATCTCTGCTGGTACCTCGACTTGGGTAGAAGGCATTTCAGCAACTGGAAAATCTATCATCGGTCTCACCGTATAGAATTATTAAACCTTGTTTTCGCGATCAGTATGACACCCCTCCTCACCGACAACAAAACAAGGCTGCGTGGTACAGTACCACGATACCTTGCAAAATTGTGCCACATAAATGCGCTTCCGCCAAGACCACCGAACCGTCGTAGAAACAAGATTTCCGCCCTCCTCATCTCCCTCCCGCCACCTATATGCACCCCGGATTCTTTTCTACGTGCCCAGTTATTAGATTCCAGCCCTCACCAAGCCCAGACAAAGCTCGTGGATTGACGTTAATTTCCATGGCACACAATTAGAATTTCACTAATTAAAGTGGCACAGAAATTAAAAAACCTTGCATTCCTGTGGCACAAAAATAATTAACGTGGCACATAAATCGAAAAAATGCATTTGTTGTGGCACATAAATGCTTTTTAGCCCTATTTCCTGTGGCACATAAATCAAGATTTGTTTAAACCGTGCCACACAAATTAAGGGACGCTTGCTTGCTGCATTTCTGATCTCGATTGGCCAACTGGGGGACTCCTTCCATGACAAGTGACACAGCAGTCCGTTTTGCGCACTCCTGCCTCCCCTAGCAAGAAAGTTTATGAGGGCCATAACCGCCACCTAAGCATCTCTTTTTCGCCCTACTCCCCCTCTTATCTCTCGTTTCCATCCGCGCACCCTCGATCTCCCGTCCGCCCTAGAAATAGGGTGGTCGATTCCTGTACCGCTACACGGACGTTTATAGTACCTGGCAATGGACTTATTTCGTACCTGGGGGGGGATTCACTCTTGTACCTAGGGTGGGACGCGCTCTAAAATGTCCGCAATGTATTACGTTGTGATGTTTTTAGGTGGTACAGGGATTTTGCGTTCCTTCCTTCCTATTGATGGGGTTCTTTAGGTTTTAAAGCTGTATCTGATTCGTTTTTGATCCGGCGTTAACCACCAACCCTAGGCGTAAACCAGTAACCCTAAGCGTTGACCACTATTCACAGGCGTTAACCATGTCTATCAGTAACGACATTCAGATCCGCGCAATTGGAATTCTCGAAAGGTACCGGGCTGAAAAGAAAACCCCGTTAGCCAACAGCTTTGATTCACCCGTTAACGCCACCCTCCCCCTCGCAGACGCAGCACAGGGCTACTCCGTTGACCTGGACCTCTCCGTCAACGTGACTGACTTCGTTCGCTGGCTTGATAACCGCGTGATCGTGAAGGGCCTTGGTGAATCGACAGCGCTCTGCTATCGCAAGTGGGTCTCTGCTCATCTCGAAAATGTTGGTCACACGTCTACAGGTGAGCTGAGGGCTTGGATTGCACCTAGCAGACGCCAACGAAATGCGGCCGCAGCGGAAGTGAATCCCGAAAACGTATTGCGCAACGACGTGGACGATTCCAAGTTGTTTGTGACGTCTACGAGTACAAACCAGCGTTACCTTTCCTTCATCAGCGAAAGCGTGCTCGAACTCGTTAAAGCTGATCTGTTGCCACCGGCGAGAACACGCGCTGAAGAGGAAAATCCTTCGCGCAATCGCATAGCGAGCATGGAGACCGCCATGTGGTTTATGTGCACGCTCTGGACTGGTCTGCGCCCACGCGAATGGCCTTACGCCCGTTACCTGGAAGAGCACTTCGACCCAGATACAGCGACAACGCAGAAGCAAGTCCTTGAGGTGCGCACGCTGAAGCAGTCGGGTCGACGTGAGGACAATCCGCTAAAGGAAAAGCGCTATCTCGTGCTAGAAAACTGGCCCGCCAACCAGATCGATGCGCTGAAGATGTTTTTGGGAATGGTCTACAAGCATGAGGACGCCGGCCAATTTGATACGTTCTACGAAAGGCGCCGCAAACTGTTACAGCGCTCTTGGCGTCGAATCATCAACTCAAAGGTTGGCGTTATTGAGCACATCGGTGTTGAGCTTACCGCCGACAATAAGGCCAAGCTCAAGGCAATCGCAAAATCGACGAGCAGCCCCGCTTTGTTCGACGGCAATGCTCTGACGTTTTACACGGCGCGCCACGCCTTTGCGGAAGAGGCTCGCAGATCTGGGAGCTTCAGCAAATTTGAAATTGCAGCAGTGCTCGGGCACTCGATGATCACGAACCAGGCATATTACGGTCCCCGCAAAGATACCCTGGATCGTGAGCATAGTTTCGTACTGCCGAAACCTTGGCCTGGTGACGCTGAAGCTATTGAGATGTGGGATAAGACAGCTAACCCGCTCCGTGGCAGGTACTTGAACCGAGAAGACCTCTCGCAGGCGATCCTGGACGCAGAGAGCAAGAACCGAGAGCGCGATAGCAAAGATGGTGTGGCTAGCTTCTGGACGGGCTTGTAGGGCCTCTCGTAACCTCAATGGAAAATGCTCCAGCTACTTCCATTGAGGTTACTAAATCCGCATACTGTGGATCTGCAACGTGCACCCGATAGAGGTGCAATATAATTGGATCGTACGATCCAGTGTCAGCAACTCCAACTCCCCAACCATTCGTTTCGTACGTCGCATTTAATCAATGTGCGTGGCCTGCCGCACCGCCCCCCCCCACCAAGACGCTTCTCTCTCCGCTCCCGTGTAAGGCTTTTCAACGCAAACGTATAGATCGCTTTGAGCGTTAACGATGATCAGCATCGCTGCGCCAGCGAATAGATCGATTATATCGCTGCCGGTACAAACGCTTTGAGCGCTGCCGTAAAAGCTATTTTGTCCGTTACCGTCTCCGGCGCGTTTTACGCTAACGGTATCAAGCTCTGTGCCGCTGCCCTTACAAATCGATCAGTCGTTATCGCGTAGAGCGCTTTATTTGCGAGCGTCACACAGCGCATTTCTTCGCGAGCCTTCCAAGACGATTGGACGTTGGCGTTTACAGCGCTTTGTAAAGTGAGCGGGTATGGCTTTGCTAGGCGCAAACTTCTCAAGCGCTTAAGCGAAGACGGAAAACATGCTTTACGCAAACGATGAGGCGTCCTGGGTTGGGGGTGTTGAGGGCGGAGTTGATTTGTATGTTCTGTGAAGATAGTCCTCAACCGCCGTATAGATTCACTGGATTGTGCTTGGAGCCGCAGGCACGCGGAGGCGAATCAGTAACTGAGCAGATCAACGACGCAGCATTGGTTTTTTTGAATTGAAGCTAGTCGCCCGTCAGTTATCACCAGGGCATTGCGAAGTTGAGCGAAGTTCCACGCTGGAACTTTTGGATCTGAATCCCAGGCTGGGATTTTCTCATCACAGCAAAAACAACAATCAAGGCAAACAATTGTGAATCAGTTGAGTCTGCCTTGTGTCGAGCATGAGCGGAGCGAGTGCGAGACGGCGCCTGTGGAGTAGCTAGATTTATTTTATGCCAGGCATGGGTACTAGTTTCGCTTACAAGCCAGAGGGCGCGCGTGTCCTCTGTGTCCTAATGATTCGAAATAATTAGAAGGGTAGATTTCAGTAACCTAGAAAGCTCGGCCGCAGTGAAAGGAGATAGCTGAGGCTTCGTTTTGTGTCGAGCACGAGCGGAGCGAGTGCGAGACGGCGCCTGTGGAGTACCTACCTGTTTTTAGGTCGACAACGACGGGGGTGAAGTGCTTACTCAAAATTGCGCGAAGTTCCAGGCAGGAACTAAAAGAACGGAAGATTCAGTTGTGCGCAGAGAAAATAGAAGACCTGTATAGCAGGTTGCCGGCCACCGCTCTGCTTTGTGTCGAGCACGAGCGGAGCGAGTGCGAGACGGCGTCATGGTTGGGACTGCATATAGGAAGGCGGTGGTGCTGATTGATGTAGCGTTATGGTGCTCATGTCGCCTGACCGTCCATGTAGCCTAGAAGGCCTGGGCAACAAGATCGGGCGAATGCCATGGACCAATCTCGCAATCTACCCGAGATGCCACTTCGAATCCGAGCGGGCCAAGGGGCAAGCATGGGATTCAGACAAATTGTGGCGTCGATTAGATCTATAGGGTCAGGCGCTTTTTCAATCTACGTTACCAGCCCAGTGGCGGGTGTAGTGGTTGATTCGCTTAAGGCATAAGCAAGGGGCTTAATCACGCTAAGTTGCATGTCGCAAAAATGACGACACCACCACCTCATAGAAGATGGTTAATTCGGTCAATCATGGCCCCCCTTTCCAAGCTATCTGGTTATTGCTCCCGCCACCGAGCACGATCAAGCAAGCAGATTGACGACTAGCGAATTGCTGTTTGGCGCCAGACTTCCGTTGGAATCAATTGTGCTCATGAGAATGGCGGGATAGGTGTAGGCGCCAGCTTTGATTCGATATAGCGCAAGATTGGGGGGCCTTCAAAGCCTAACAACTCGACATGATCAGGATGCCAGATGAATATTGAGCGAACCTTCCAGGGTATGTTGTGCTTGATGGGTAGGTGATCATCGTAATCAACGGAAAAGGCGCCGCCCCTCGCCTACCCTCGCGCCACAAGAAGTTCCACAGTGGAACTTTCCTTTGAGTCGTCCGCGCCTCCCTCGCCCCATACACAGATTTTGTTAGAGGCAGGTTAACCTTTAGGAGGTTGGGCCATATGTCAGCGCTTGGTAAATCTCTAGCAGGCCAGCGTTGTAGCAGCGAGATGGCTTCTCGATGCAAGGCGCATTCTCGAAAAGGTAGCCTCTTAAATCGCAACGCGCTCGTGCTGATATCTTTTCCGCCAGTTCCTTTTGTACATAGACCCAGAAAGTCTTCTGCGCCCTCCTCCACACAGATCAACGGAGCAAGTATCCGTAGCTACCGCAGATGCGTTGCGATGACGCTCAAACCTCTGAGTAATGCAGAATCGATCTTTAAGTACTGCACCCATACTTCCAGGCGGTTGGACGTGTACGGACGCGAGCGGTGGCAAGTCGATGCTTGGGGAGGAGTGGATAAAAGTGATCTGTGCGTTCAACAGTACGTTTCTCATCGATGATCCATCGTCATGCCGCTCGATGTTTGCAGCACTTCTGATGCGACCGGATCAACACTAGTACTGAGGAAGAGTCGCTATACCCGGCAACCCCCGTCGAAAGCAGTCATCGGCGGCATTGGGCTTGAGATGGGCATCCACTCGATGGTGATTTGGCAAATGATCGCGATTAAAGGTTTACCAATCCAATAGTGGCGTTTACGCCAATAAGTGGCGCAAATGACTTATCTAATTGAAACGCCGGTATTCGGTCATTGTTCTGACTCTTTGAGCCAGTCGTTCAAAGGAAGACATTCAAAGGTCCAGGCTGGAACTTTTCAGGTCGTCCACAATTAAATTGGTTGAGCTAGCAAAGGGCTACAGAGCCACTCAGAGTTCCAGCGTGGAACTTTATATTTAGGCGTGCGGGCCCTCCTCTGCCGCAATTCGAAAATTACTAATACTAAGTTCCAGCGTGGAACTTTTGTGATGGTGCTGATGTTTTCGTTGGCGCCCCGACCTTGGCGCCAGCGGCAGTATCGATGTCACGCTTGAGCAATTCGTTACTGCTTGGGATCTAGATCTACTTTCTTGGCCAGCCTTTCATGGTTTCGAGGTGCGGCGTGATACCAGAATATGGAACCGATATGCCCGACTCATGTAAGCATGCAAAGCAACCTTTACGTAGATCCACACGGATATCCGATTGATTGCTTACCCAGTTAATTAAGCATAGAAACTCACATCCATCGCGCGCTGCCGGCACTGAGCCAAAATAAAATAGGAACATCCTGGAGGGTTTAGGCTTTGCAAAGGGATTTGACTTAGTTCCAGGCTGGAACTTTAGGTTATGGTTGAATCGATGATCGCCATAGGCTCTTTTGATGATGATTTCCCGCGCGAGATGGCTGAGTAATATTCGTTAGTGCGACGAGTGTGTTTTTTATCCTGGCGAGGTGACGCGCTAGATGGTGAGTGGGAATTCTTATGCAGGCTATGCTGGGTTTAAAAAGTAAATCACGCGATGTCGAATGACAGATGAAGCCCTGTAGTGCCAGACACTGAATGAGCAATTCAATACCATGTAACAGCCGGCTCACGTGAACCAGCACACGGAGCGTGCATTTAATCCAGGTTGTGGAGCAGCCATGCTATTTGAGAGTTCCACACTGGAACATTATCAGGGGCTAGAAAACGAGTGTGGGTACGAAGATGCCTGGCGCTGCATTGGTTACGATGTTTCATCGCGGTTACGAATTCAAAAAATGTAAAACCCAAATCAGGACCGAATGCTTATAAATTTGAGCAGGATTTTGAATGGTTCCTATCAATCTCAAGCCGATTAATAAGCACTTTCACCTATTGATCATCGTTTATCGTATGCGCTCCTACGTGAAATCAACATGAGTCGCTGGGCAGTAGTGCTCCACATTTCAACGTAGAGCGTTATGGAAAATTGTGAGTTTTCGTATGTTTTGCAGGGCACACCTATACATCAGCGTCTATCCAAGATCCGGAATCGCGCTACTACAAAGTTTCATGCTGGAACTTTTGATTGATGGGGTGTGGGTTGATGGTGTTTGGCACAAGGCTGGTTAAGCCATACATCGACAAGACGTTAGCTTACAAGTACAGCCTGTCGGTGACCTACGTATCATCCCATCCTACCTAGATGATTCGTAGCGCACGGCGAAGGTAGCGCAATAAATTGATTGTTCTTTGTAGCTCCTCTTGTCGACAAAGAATCCAGTGAACCTCCGTGACCTCAGGTCAAAGCTCCTATGTAACTGAAGCTACGCTTTTATAGAGTGCCTGATATGGCTATTAGGAGGTGCCTGATTTACAGGAGCTAAGCGCATCTGTCGGCAAGTTTTAGCACCAGGTGAGGTAGGGTTGGAGGTGATACTTAGTGGAATGCCAGTGCTTCAGGTGTGGGATAGGCCCTGAGAGGCTTTGGTTGACTGATGTACCAGTCAAAGGGTGGAAGATGGGGCTAGAAGTGAAAACTAAAGGCGAGCGGGACACTCCTCACTGGATGAGGATTATTTTTTAAGCATATTTCTGATGTTTTGGACCGATTGGTTGCCGACAGTCTTCTCGCGGGGCGCCACGGCCGGCTTTTCAGGCGGCGGACCTGTTTTGGGGGGAGGAGTGGAAGAGTTTGCCTGAGAGTTCCAGCGTGGAACTTTTGGCGCCACTTGTACGTCGGCGGCGGTAGATGACTGTGCAAGCGCTGCACTAGCTAATAGTCGACGTACTGACGGCTTCTGGGCTGAGAGGTAGTTAAAGCGGTGAAAGTTTTTGTGCGGCACAAGGTGCTCGGGTGCCACTCGAACGCCCCGGTAACCACTCTGCTGGGCCAGGGCGCGCAACGAGGCAGCCATAGCCCGAGCAGAAGTGTAGAGCCCGATGGCTTTATAGAAGGCGGGGGCGATGCAGATCAGGGCGACGCCGCGATGGATCAGACCATGGCGTGATAAATTCGAAAGAGCGCGCTGCACCGTCCGCTTGCCCAGGCCCGTCTTGCCGGCAATTTCACCGATGTAGATTTCCCTGAATTTATCCTTCCTGACTTCCAGGCAGGCGCCAGAAACCAGATCGCATTTATCGATGAGAAATGACAGCACCTGAACAATGCTGCGGCGGAGTTGGTGATGCATGCGGTGATTGCCAAGCGATTCCCGCTCGATACGAATTCTGGACTTGAGGGGGTAGCTTGACGTGTCGCTTGTGGCTGAGTTCCAGCGTGGAACTTTGTTGCCTAAAGCCTTGGCTTCCCGCATGAGCTTGTACTGAGAGTGGTGCTTGCGATTCCCGTAGTAGTCCAGGTCGACATCCCACTTCGCGCGCTTAACACTCCGTAGGTAAGCCAGATCCGCCATGACCATTGGATCGACTTCAAAGCATGCGAGCTTATCCTTCAACATTCGCTTGAAGTTAAGGACGCTCATCTGTGGGGATTTAGGACTGGGGGAAGTCATTGGTTAGAGGCAAATTTAAGCCTGCAAAAAACTCGGTGACCAAGCAATAGGGGAGGGGGTGTTGAAAAAATGGTGACGAAATGCGCAAAAACGCGAAACAGGTATTGACCTGAGTTTCACGATATCGGATTATACGGCCTAGAGTTTCGCTAAAAACTCTAAGAGACTTATGCATAATCCGGCATTGCATTTTGACCACTTAAACCCGCCCGCTAGCTCGTTTAAGGCCACAAATGTATTTGCCGGTTTTTTTTGTCCGCTCCCCCTGCTCATGCTGGCCAGTTGGCCTAAGTGTGATGCATCGAATTAATCTGGTACTAAAAGTTCCAGCATGGAACTTTTCAATTAACGCTCCGCTAAAAGCGTTAATTTGTAAGCACTTATCGGAGCTACGCTCTCTGTGTGCAAATTCTGCGTGGTACGTTTCTTGTATGTGCGTGGTACAACAACGCCGGATACTACCCTACGAAACCGAACGAACGGTACTGTTTATTTGTACAGTTACGGGCGGGCCTTTGAGTTTATCTTGCCTGGGTTTAATATAACTCTACGTAGCTAATGCGCGCATGAAAACACATGCAACCAATGCTGGTAAAGCGCGGCCCCAATAAGCCGCTAAACGGCAACCAAGTCACTTGAGAATGCGATCACCATGTCTAAGCGTGAAGAACTCGACGGCCTCCAGTACGGTGCCCAGGTGCGATTCTGGGGATTGAAGTTTCCAAGATTCGCTATCGAGGTTATGACCGCCACGATGGATCCAGTAAGCGAACATCAGGCTCAGTCCATACGGTGCACGCCTGGATGGGGAGGTGTTTGCATTCGACTGGCCGGCAAAACAGATGTAGCCGGCTACAAACAAGGAACGTTCGCCTTTGAACCAGGTACCTGGTGGGCCAGGGTTAATCCTCTTCAATTTGCGAGCCATCAGTTGAAGACGCCAGTAGCGCGGTTTCTCCTGGTTCGCATCGGAAGTCTTAAAACCAGACACAAGCTGATCGAGTCAGACGGCGCTCAAGCACACTGCGTAATCATCGAAAAGGTGGAGCCCAAAAAGTACCGCAAGAGAATGCAGCTGGTGATTTCTAGCACCGAAGGGGAGGGGGCGATCAGCGAGTTGGATCCTGAACACCGAGAAGGGGAGGGCGGTGTGCCTGCTCCCGAGAAAAAGGTTTAAAGTCCACGTAGATCGTATGAGCTAAATATTGCCAAGGTTCCCCAGGTTTGCGGGTGACAATTTACGGCGCGTCTTTCCTGGCTCAACGGGAGTAGTCGAGTTTGGTAAAGATGTAGGCTTTGCGTTGGGCGTTGGCTGTTCGTTTACCGCGCCAGCTGATGATTTGGACACCTCGGGGGCGGCGGGGGCGGCGGGTCCAGAGAGCTTGGTTTTAGCAGATGACTGCTTAAGCTTACCCCCCATCCATTTCGGCGCGGGCATGCCGCCCAGGTGAGCGCCAGCCATCACAGCAGACATGAAGCACTCAACGTCTGCGTCATGCTTGTAGAGTGCAAAACCGCTCTCGCCAAACAATTTGACACGAGCCAGGTGAAAGAACGTTGAGCAGGACTCAATGAACAGCCTCGTGGGAACGTGAACGTCATCGAGCACGCACCGTAAATCCACAAAATCAAGACCATTTGCCAGCGCATGCTGCTGATGGAGTGCTAGGTACCGGTCAGCAATAGCGATCATGTTGGCAGCGGTCGTTGCCTTCTCAAGAATCACACGCTCTCGTGTATGGCCGTCAGCCATGGTCACGCAAACCACTTTGATTGGCATTTGTCGCAAACCTTTAGATCTTCATGTCTGCGTATCTTAGCGATGGCCAAGAACGATCACAACAAAATTGATATGCAAATATCGTTGTTTGCTTGCATGGGGCTCGCCCGCGTATGCTTGCTCGATATAGCGTTAAGTTCGCTCAACAATTCAGGGCTGAAGATGGCTGGATACGACTATGCAAAGGGCTTCATCGGTGGCTTGAAGGTGACACCTGTATCACGTGATGAAGATAGGGTTGGCCGTACGCCAGCTGTGCACGCTCAGGTGACCGAGTACTTCAAATTTGGTCAGTTCTCGTGCGACGCGGGGATGCTGCTGTGCGGGTCACCTACCAAAACCACCCTCTATGAGTTCCCTGGCTCAATCAGCGCGATAACGTGTTATCGGTGTATCGCCCTGCTAAATCGCTGGTCGCGTGACTGTATCAATTCGCGTTGTACCGGCCATGCATTTACCCGTGACGGAGTTACAAGAACTGTAGCTGCTAAGTCAGTCCTGTTTGCCGCTGAGCTGCTGGAGGTGAACCATCAACTGCTGGCTCGACGCGGGCAAGTGAACATCTCTCTCTCCTCGCCTGATAGCGCCAGCGATGGCCTGGAGTCGATCAGGTCAGTTCTGACCGCGCATGATTATGGTTCGGTATTCGAACGGAGCAATGACGCCCAAGAGTGGAGACTGATCAAACCGGCGACCGAGGCCGAAGCGGCTCTGTTGAAGCGGAAGAAGGGAGAGAGTGCTCGCGGCAATACAGCAAAGCAGGGTGAGGTTCGCCAGAATCACCTGGTGCGACTCACGCCGGCCGAGAGTGCAGGTTTGAAGGCGCTCGGTGGTGCCGCGTGGATCCGCGCGAAGATTGCCAGCACAGCGATCCCGCGCAAGAAAAAACAATTTGCTTTGGATGAAGCGGAAAGACCATTGAAGGGTTTCACTCTGCGCGCTACCGACAGAGAGTGGGAGAAACTATTGAAGTTGGGAGGCAATGCCTGGGTTCGCTCTGTGATTAGTGCAGAGCGAGCATCGGACAGGGCGCCAGCAGAAGAGGCTCAGCAAATCGCAGCTGAGCAAGGAATCGCGCAAAGGACTCCCTAAACATTAATCGCTGAATTAACCAGTTCACGAGCATGATCAATGTCTGATGCATACCCCTGATCAACAAGCCATTCGCAGGTGGTTGCTACCTCCGCAGTTCGCACAGCGGCTTTAATGGTGCCAATGAGGCGTTTTTTTAAACCACCAGGCTGTACGACACGGCTGGAGGCGTCGACTGTTGCAGGGTTGATCATGAAGACTCCTTTATTCTCGATTAGATGGCCCGGAATAACTTTGGGTATCCACCTTGATGGCTCACTCGCCGGCTTATGCTTCATTCAGTGCCGGTTTCTTCCTGCGGCTGGCAGTCACCACACATGCCAATCTGCGATTCCTCAAGATCTGCGTGGCAGGTGCTGCACTGCTCGATGGCCAAGAGGTTTGCGCGATGATTGATATGATACAGATGGCCGCGAACAGGGACGATCCGACTACGCGCGCCACGCTTCATTGAGCGCTGATCGATGATCACGTTGTATGAAACCTGAGCACGACCAATATCAACCATTTCGGTAAGGTGCTTGCGAGCGGTGCTGATTGAGACGCCTTGCTGCTGGGCGTATTGCGCGGCAGTCATGTCCATCGCTGTCATCCTGGTTGCTTGCTATGGTGGTATGTTGCAATGAGCAGAGTTTACCATAAAGTGTAAACAGAAAAAGGGTTAATTTACTGTTTATGGTAAACAAGTCGGCTGCGCCATCGCGATCCGACATCAAGCCCGCCTCTACCTGGATGGGTACCTTGCAAAGCTGGGGAAGGCTGCCGGGATCGCTACAGCGCCGCGCAACCATAGAATTGAAGGGCTGACTCAGTAGAACAGTCGAAAACAGCCCCTAGGCGCTCGTGGCGCTGCGGGCGCCGACAGCATTCACAACTCGCTCGCACGTTTGTTGGTCAAAGAACCCGATGTGCGTTACAGACCTGGGGATGCCTAGTGCTTCAGAGAGCCACTGATAAGCATGCTCGCGCTTCATAGGTGAACCCTTGCCACGCCACAGCGGGTCAAACGCCGCATGAGCTGCGTTGCGGGCCTTGCGGGTTGCGCCATCAGCAAGCGTTCCCAGCGGAATGTCAGTTTTTGGATGGCACCCGACATACGCCTTGCACGCGGAGCAAAAATAGCACCATGGCCACTCGCCGTATTGGCGGCCGTAGAAAACGTCGTTGGTCGTAAACGAGACGTGGCCACCGCAATAGCGACAAGTCGAAGGAGCCGGCAGAGGATCCTGAATACGAGCCTTTGTAGCGTGGCAAAAGCCAGGGATCGCGGGGCTGCTAGCAACTTCAATGTTGAGCAGCACGGCCAATTGGTCAGCAAGTGAGGGCACTGAATTCAATTCCTCGAATCTATGAATGCAAAGTTGGCATCCTCTTACTGGCGAAGCCCCGCACAATGGCGAGGCTAGGTGAGTAGAGCGACCTTAACCGGTCGCTGCAACTGCGGTCGTAATGATGCGGTACTCACCCCAGTCGCCAAGCTTGCAGGGGAAGTCATAGGCATCACCGAGCATGCCCTCCGGATGATTCGCCAGCATCAGATGCCTACGTTCAATAGCTTGCTCTTGGGCGGCCTGTACGATGGCGGCGCCATCAAAGTGACGAGTGCCAGGCCATTCGCCGTAAAAGTCTCCGGTCAGCTCCTGGGCTGTCTCGCCAGCATCGGCAACAAACAGCGAGGCATCGCCAAGGTATTTTCCGTCCACATACCAAGTGCGACGCTCAACTCGGGCAGTGATCACAGTCTTCATTGGGGCCTTCCTCGATCAGTTTATGAGGGCGTCAACATTGAGGGGGGAGGAGGGGGCAGCCAGAGCGGACATCGCTTTACGCAGAAGGCTTTTCACCTCATCCGTGTCACCTTCATCCAAGAGGAAGGCCACACTGTCCAGCTTGTTCAAAGCGAGCTGCATCGCTGCCAGCGCCAGCGGCGAAGCACTTATGGCGCGAGTGCAGGTATCAGCGAGAAGCCGCTCCTGTGCAGGCTCAGCAGCGCGGACGGTGAGGAACAAAACATAGTCCTCCTCCAACCTTTCCATGCTGGGTACTTCCGCGAAGCTATAGAGCTTGGAGTCGCCGAGGTTCTGGCGTTCGGCAGCGGGGAAATTGATTTGCAACGGCGTCTGGCTCATTACGGTGTCCTTCTCGAATGAAGCGGACACACAACTCGTGTCCTGGTACTGCCGAAGGCCCTTGCAGGCCGGAGGTGGGGTGAGGTAATTCGCTACTTCGAAGGCTGGGGTGGTTGGTCCATGTTGAAGCCTTCCCAAGCACCACGCACCCAGTCGACCGCGTAACGGCCATTGCTATTACGCTCAACCAGAGTTTTAAGCATCGCGTCACCAGAGGAATAGCCGAAGCGCTCGACAGCGACGCGCAAGATCCCTTTTTCGAAATGAGGGCGCTTGTGATCAGATGGTTCTGTGGGAAGGGTTCGTTCATTGTTCATGCGGATGACCTCAAGATGCGGCCCGGCGTACGAGCCAGAATGGTTAGGCCGCGTCGCGAGTCGCGCGAGCTTCCTTCACTGCCTTGTGGTACTCCGCAATCATACGGGCCACTTCGTCTTTTGCCTCGCTTTCGGGCATTACGGAGAGCATTGCATCAACGCCTTCCATCAAAACCATACCGGCCAATGCGCGGGCCTTCATGCATTCATCATGCTTTGCTTTCGAAATCATTTCGGAGCCCTCAGTGATTTGTTTCAATGAGGGAAGTTTACCATATAGCGTAAACTATAAAAGCATTAATTTACGGTTTAGCGTAAAACTAGCAATCTACTCGCAAAGTCTTCTGCCGAGCGCCCGCACGTGCCAGATTGGCAACCATGCTCGTGACATGCTGTGCTGTTACAGACCGCACGATAACCCGTGCCGCCACACAGTTCGCAGGTGCTACCAGTGTGGGCGGGGCAACGGTAAACCTCTCCTGGGTGGCCGTGGGGTTGTCGTGGCAGGTGACCAGCGCCAGCATCAGGCACGATGCTTGAGAAATACTTTTTGAAGCTTTCTGAAACCGTGTTTTCTATCATTCACGTCTGCTCGGAAATGGGTATTAGGTGCAGCTAACCACTCAGCACCATCTTTAAACAGCCTTCTTCTTCCAGGCTCATAAGGTTCTCATAGGGCGCGGGGTGCCCCAACACATCCAGCAGACCAACAAAGATCTCCGGCGTCCACTTCGCTTCCTCAGGATTCAAGCGAGACAGCTGCGCATACGCTTCGTCGAAAAGCCCATATCGCAACAGCACCTGGGGCAATAATTCGACTTGTAGGCCATCAGCTATCGCACTGCAATACTCAAACATCTGCTGTATTTGGATAAGCAATAGCCCTGCTGCACTGCCCCTGGTGTCGTGGAGCGATTTGATACACATACGTTGGATGTCATCGACCATATGCATGAAGCGCTGCCATTCAATGCCATTGAGGGCGCTCGTGGAGTGAGCCTTTACCCTCAACCGCTCGCGGGCTTGCTCCCAGCTTTCACCAGGTCTAGCGCCAGCTGCGACTTGCGCGTCATTCAGCGGCGCCTGGCTGTCGTCCATAGATTCGATCACAGGGCTCCCCTATTCCTTTTCAGCTGCACGCTTTACGGCTTTTACCTTAGTCTGTCGAGCAGATGCCTGTATTTTCTCAATAATGCTGTGCAGGCCGGCCTTTGCCGCAATTAGATTGGCTGTATCACCGGACGCCGCCTCAAGGATCGCGCTGAGGTAACCAGCTGCGTCATGCAACGCTTCCAGTTCTGGAGCAGATACATAGATGCTTGATCCTTTCATGGGCACTCCGTTAATTGGCGGGAAGGTTATAGGTCTGAAGGTAGGTGATGCAGTCCTGCATTGCCTCACGCTCCGACGGCGCAGTCCCCCAGCCATATCCGTTACGGCCAGATACATCCCAGCCCCACATACCTGGTGAGCCGCTGTGCATCCCAAAGGCCACTGTCACTAGTGTTTGAGTCTTCTGATCCTCGACCGACATTTGAAACTCCTTACAATGATCACTGCCCGAGCAGCCCATTCACTTGGTGCTTGGTGAGGCCCGATCCGATTTCGCTGATGCAGGTGTAAATAACCCGATTGCCGGCGTCGTCAGTTATGACGTTGTGGCGCTCATAGAGCCCTACTTGAGCTTCATCCAGTACGAGCACTCGGCGAACGGTCCAAGTGACTTTGTATCGCACAGGAGTGGTGTTCACGCGCTCGCGTTGCTGCTCTGCCAGCAGGCCATTTCGACATAACATGTTCGGGCGATCAATCTGCATAACAGCGCTCCTTGTTTACTCGCCGCTTTTTGCCGCTTCAATCTCGGCTCGCCGCTTCATCACATACTGCTCCATGTAGTGAATCGCCTTTTCGAGATTAGCTACGGCATAATCTGGGCAAGGGACAGAGTATTTCTTCTCGGGATCATTGACCCAGGAACGTACCGTGCGGACTGAGCACGGCCGACCGCTGACCGAGGCGATTAACTCGGCGCTTTTCTTTTGGGTAATATCGTAGGTTTTGAGTAGGTGCAAAAAACGAGTGCGATTGTCCACGTGTGCCTCGGCTTAACGACAATAGGCAATCTTGCCTACGCAAGCATATAGGCAATCTTGCCTACTGCGCCAGCATTTGTAGCGCTCTTCAATGGGCGCCGCTCTGCTGACGCGGCCCCGCGTATGACGGCAGGGCTTGGATTCAGGGGGGAGCCAAGGTAGGCCCCCATCGGCAGGCATGTTGCAGCTGGCTACCTGGCTCTGGTTGGTCCTACACCAGCCTCACGGGCGCGCGCTTATCGTTGGCTTTTTGTTTGAGCCAGAGTCCGCGTTCAGGCTCGATGCCAACCATCTCGTTACCCCAGTTACCTTCATTCCAATAAACTTTTATCTCGCTATCGCTGATCGGTGAGCCCGTGTAATCGGCGATCATCCTGCGAAGGTCGGCGCGACTGTAGGCTGCCGCATATATGCTTCCAGAGGTACGGCCAGGATCGGCACCTTCCCACTTTGGGTCGTGGCGGTTGTGGCAAAAATACGACCGACCATTCCAGATCTTTAGCTTTCGGATGGGCATTTATTTTCCTCGTCAAACAGCCACAGGGTCGCATTCAGCCAAATGCGCTGCTGTGACGCTGCAAAGAGCCGCCCGTTGTTCATCACTTATGTTGGCTGTCTGCATCCAGTTGTTTAGCAACACCGCCCCGTAGGATGCTTGCTTGCGCGCTTTCCTGAAGCGTTCCTGTAGTCCCTCAACTGATGCAACAACGCTATCAGCACCTGCCGATGGATCCACTGCGAGGGCGCGAGTGATTTCACGCAAGGCACGCACCGCGTCACGAGCGGCTGTACTTGCCTCGACACTGATCACGCTGCTTTCAGCGATCGAATCCAGTTTCCAGAAAATGTCCGCCAGCTTCATATCCTGCCGACCAGTCATTGTGCCCCATCCTTTCGACCTGGCGGACGCCAAAATAGCATCCCCCCTCTACTGGCTCTGCCCCGGTTTTTAGGCCAGGGCTTGGGGTGGATAAGTGCTCGCTATTTGCGGATCCCGTGTCGCTGCATAAGAACCGACGTTGCCGAGCGATATGGTTCACCGAGGTAGTCAAGCAAGCATTCAGCCTCCTTATCGGTGACCTGTTCGTAGGCCTCTTCTGGAGTGATCCCATAACGGTCAGCGATGACGGCAAGGATCGCAGTTTTTGTTTCGCTGCTGATCGCAGAAAAAAACTTTTCGTTTCGCTCGTTCAACATCATTTCTGCCATCCCTCAAATTGATTTCAGTGAGGGAAGTATACGGTAAACCGTAAACAATCAAAGAAATATTTATGATTTACCGTAAATAAATAACCATTGCGACAAGGCTCATGACCAGTCGGGATGGTCAGGGTCGATCAATGCCTTACCAGGCACGATCATTTCTTTGCCCGTGTCGATTCGGGCAACAACCCAATTACCTGCACCACCATAATTTGTTGCCTCAACGGTGCGTACCAGGTTGCCGCTTTTCACGAATCGGTACGTGGTTTCGGGTTTGATCGGCATGTTTATTTTCCTCATCAGCCAAGCAACTTGGGAGACAGTGGTTCTATGGCGTGGCGTGGGCCAGAGTTTCAGGTGATGCTATCAGTGGGTCCTAAGACAAATACAAAGGAAGCAGGGCAAACAAATGCTTAACGAAATTCAGTTATCACTGCGCTTCCCGTCGCCGATCAATTTCATTTTTGAACCATTTTTTCTGTGCTGAATTAGATATCGGCCAGTCAACACGAGGAGGAAAAAACCACCCGTAGCAAAAAGAACCGTCTGAACTTGCTCGGGACGCGCAATTAATATGTACCAGAAAGTCATGGTTAGAATGATGGCGCCTAAACCACAGACATACGACTGCAAGGCGCTTAGACGCACCGACTGACGCTCAGAGTCGGCCATAACCAACTCGGCCGCCTGACGGGCTTGTTCGACGGCATTCAGATCGACAAATTTAGGATCTTGCTGCACTCGTGCTAATGCGTCGGTAAGGATTTGTTGTGGTGTTGTTGTCATTACCCAGGCTCGTTCGATGATTTCGATACTGACAAAGCCCGCACGATGGCGGGCTTGACTGGTGCGACCTGATGTTAACAGCTGCGCGAAACGTTATTGGCATTCGCCCATTTCCAGCCGCGCCGCCATTCTTCGTTGCGGTCACCTGAAAACAGCTCACCGCCACGGTAGTCTTGAAAGCCTGCTTGGAACGAGTAGGACTGTTCGAAAAACCAAACCTGTAGGTCGCTCATTGAAGTCATCCTTTGATACGGTGATTACTTGAAAGACGCCCAATACTTCCAGGCGTCACGGTGAAAACTTACGGCAGCGCCATCACGACGCAGCAGCGCCTGACCGTACTGGTGCCGGTGGTAGATGGCATTTGCTTGAGTGGTCGCTGACATGGGCCTTCCTTGGGTTGATTGGGTCGCCCGGCGAACCAGGCTGCGCTGATCAGGAGCGAGCATGGACAAAGTCGCGCATCGAGGCGACGGAGCGCAGCGTGACGTCTTTGTACTGACGTCCGTGAACGCTGGACTCTACCGGATCGCGAACAACTACAATGGCGCCCTCAAATTCTTCAAAACGGCTTTCGTAGCCCTTTGCATCCAGAGTTTTCTGTATGGCCAGCGCTTCATACTTGTTCACTATTCGCATCCTCAGTGATCCAATTCAGTGAGGGTATTTTACGGTAAACCATAACCTTAGTACAGCTTTAAGTTACGGTAAACCGTAAACTTATGATTTAAGTGATGGTTTTGCAGCAGCCCCGCAGAGCGCAAAACACTTTTTGATCTCAACGTCGATACCAGTTGAGCTGGTAGCACCTAGCGTCCGTGGGAATCTGGTCTCGGACCCAACGCAGGCAGTCGAGATACTGCCGTTCAGGAATGCTCGGGCTCGGCCGAGCCGCTTGTACCAGGTATGCCGATCCACCGGACGTGACGATGAAATCACCTGGGCTCAGGCCGTCCGCGCCATCGATGTATAGCTTGCAGGGAGTGAAGGGTTCTCGACGCCTTGCCATTCGACTTCTCCTCGACTAACGCCATGATTGATGCAGGGATGTTTTTTCCCCTCCTCGCGCAGCGCACTAACAACCCACCGCCCTAATCTGACTTGCCGTGATTATCTCCAGCTCTCCGATAACCGACGGCGCCAGCAGTGCAGAGCATCGCTACCAATGACACAAATAACAGGAAGTACTCTATCAACCCTGATTCGTAGAAAAAGGGCACTGCAAGCGAGCCAGCTATCGCAATGGTGGAGAGAATCAGCAGCTCGTACGCATGCCTCCTGGGCAGCGACACCACAGCTCCTTTAATGCCTTTTACTTTGTGGTCTGAGATAGCGGTTATGTTCTTGGCGCAACGGGCGGAAATCGCAAGAGAGAGCGCCAGCAGACAGCTTTGAATCAATGAGTCGATGTCCATTTCCCGAAAACCAAGAAACGCGCGAACAATGCCGATGACCATGCTGGCGTATAGCAGTACTGACATGGTGTTGGCGAACAGTCGCCAGTAGGTACTTGCGGTTTGGCATAACCGCCACTTTGCGAGCGGGGAAAACCTCGACAAAACACTTTTGGTGTTCTTTTTGCTCATGCTCATGAATCGCTCCTAAACCAAGGTGAATACTTTTCGAGCTGCTGACGCTAACCCTTCAACCTCTATGGCGTAGAGATCGGGATGCTGCTTATCGAAAGCTGGCATGTGCTCTGTTTCGAGCCATTGGCCACGCGTCGAACCTTTGGCCAGCCAAGCTGATTTCTCATTTCCTGACTGGGTCCATTTATTTGCCCCCATGCCATGCGCGGCGATCTGTTTGACGGTGATGAACCCTTGACTACGCATCAGAGCGACGACCTTTATCGCCGCTTCTTTCCAAGGTGTTAATCGAATGGGTGAGGGCACCCCTGCTGGCAAGTCGCTTACGACCGCTGGTACTTGGCAACGCTGGGCAGGCGACCAGTCAAAAAGTAGTTCGCGGCCAAAAAAAACGTCACGATCTTCAAGGGTTAGCAATGAATCTTCCAAGTCGAACCTGCGCACGTAACCTGTGCGCTCCCAAGCATCCCTAGGGATCAGGACCTTGACTCCCAAGCGATGCAGCATTTTTGCAATCCCCGCGCTAGCCTCGGTGATCTTGCTGACGATCACGATCCGATGGTCTGGGCCTGCGCGGCCGAAAAAATCATCCCCATGGTTTGGCAAGATCTGATCCGCGACCTTTGCGTTTAAGGTTAACTTTGCTTCCACACCAATCTGTCGGCCATCATCGTGAACCACTAAGACATCAAAGCCGGCCGCTTCCGGGTAGCACGTCCAACCATCAATCTGGTTGAACTCACGCATGAACACTTCGCAGAGTTCTGATTCTTTGGTTATAGGCTCCGGCTTGGCCTTACGCATGGATGCCGTCGCGGTAGAGTCTTCCCCCGACTCGGCTGCCCGTCGATCAATCTGTTTCTTAGAAAGTGTGGTCGCCACTGCTTGCCTCCTCTGGTCGTCCGTGTTTATCCGTGTGAGTTGCAGGCGCAGAATTCAGCGTTTTTGAAATGCTGTGGAGCGTACTGCCGCCACTCGCGTATCATGGTATAGGATTACGATACGTTGTTGATCTAGGCGCGCGATGAAAACGCAAATAAAGTGGACTGTACAATCCAGAAGGAGGGCGACTTGAAGCCAACACGAGAAACCTACGCAGAGTTGCAGCAGGCTTACGACTTTTTGAACACCGAGCTTTTCGAGGGTCGCCTTCCCGAAACATTGATTACTCTCCAGCGCCAGCACGCGACCTATGGTTATTTCAGCGCCAACCAGTTTGTGAACATGGTTGAAAACGGCGAGACGACTCATGAAATTGCGCTAAACCCAATTTACTTTGTCGTTCGGTCGATTCCGGAAACGCTTAGCGTGCTTGCTCGTGAGATGGTAACGCTTGATCTCCTGGTGAACACAACGTCTACGCCGCCGCGCCGCCGCTATAGGAACAAAGAGTGGGCCGATGCGTGCGAGGCAATCGGCTTGATGCCCACAGACACCGGCAAGCCTGGTGGCAAGCGCACCGGCGACAGCGTCGAAACGTACATCATCGAAGGTGGCGCCTTTGACCTGGCGACGTCAAGACTGCTCGATACTTCGTTCAAGCTTTCTTGGGTTGATCGCTACCCGCCGCAGATGCCGAAAGATGACATCCAGCCCCTCGCGCTGGAAGATCCGGTCGTAAACACTGCCCATGCACTTGCTCCAGCTGATGGCGCACAGTCTTCGCTTGCTGCCCTTATCGAAGATGCGGGAGAAGAGAGAGAGGAGGGCGAGGAGAATGGTAACTCTGGCGTCGGCACCGCTGAAAACAAGCCACCGCAAGATCCGAAGACAAATGCATTCGCTCCAGAACATACCGCTCCTTCGACTGCGAATGGCAAGGAAGTTGACGCACCAAAGATGAAAGTCTTTGCACACGCTCAGGCTGACCAGCTTGCTCATTTCGGCATTGAGCAGCGGCCTGCTTCGAAGAACCTGAGCAAAAGCAAATTCCAGTGCCCCCATAAACAGTGCAAAGGCAACGCCTGGGGTCGGCCAGCTTTACGGTTCTGGTGTGAGGGCACAGAAAAAAAACCCCATGAGCTTGTGCAAATGAAGCTCATCGGTACCGGCAAAGCAGTAGATGAGCATTCCGAAGACGACGAGCCGGCAGTTGATTGATAGAGCGTTGCCGGCAGCTTTTTGTCGCGAACGGGGAGACTCTCTACTGGCTTTGCCCCGGCTAAGGCCAGGGCTTGGGCGCATCTCCAAATAGCTACTGACGGGCCGCTGCAAGTACCTTGGCAGCAGTTTCCTTTGCATCCATGGCCTTGCCCCACGATTGCTGCATGTAAAAGGGTTGGCCTTCTACTACGGCGGAGGCGTCCGAATAGGGAACCTCCAACTCGTCTGCCACAAACTGCACTACAGCGCTTTCCCACTCGTAATAGCTTCCCATCATGGTTTCCCTACACAGACTAAATTTGGGTTGATGATTGCTGCATGTTGCGTCGCACAGAAGTCAGAAAGATCCACAGCATTTTGTTGCTTCACCGTAACGCTACTGAAGATGGCGCAAACCACTGCCATCAAAAGCACGAAACTAAAAACAACTGACTTGTGCTGACGCATCGGCTTTTCCCTTGAGACGAATAGCGGTAACACCCGGCTATCGTTAGAACAACTGACCTTGGCGATCTGCATACGAGCACCAGCGGTCAAAGCTCTCCGCTCCGCACCAGATGCGCACGCTGTCTATGAACCCCTCGGCACGGGCTGTCTTAATCAGCTCCGCAATCACCTCTTGCGAGTCGCCCATTTCAAAACAGGTATCAAACTGACGCTCCCCTAACCCTTCGTAGCGATCCCACAATTCGTAGTTAATGATCTCGTTAACTACGCCGTGCTTGAACGCTATTTGGAGGAATTCCACGCGCGCCTTGAAATGGTGGAGCTTGGTAGTTAGGCCGTGCAGAGCGCGGTAGGTTGGCGTCAATTCTGAGCGAGGCATTTCGCATTCCTGAGCATGATGATGTGATGGGGCCAGTTTACGGAATACCGTAAATACACGCAATCAATTATTTACCGGTAACGGTAAATTAATGTCATCCCCCGGCCAGGCACTCCAGATGCAAATGACCGGCACGAGCATGGCAAGGATGCCCGTCATGTAAAATTAACAATCTATATACTGGTATACATTTGTGTATATACTGGCAGAAGCCTACATAATCAGGACCTCTGCATGAATACGATCAGCTTCGGCTCCAACCGCGTAAAAATGGAAATCGTGGACGCGCGCCAGCCCGCAGGGTTTCGCGTCCAGGTTCAGATGCAGCATCGACCGGAAGACACCTGGGAATGCCTCACTCATGTTGAGTTGTTTTCTTCGCGCATTAACGCGGAGCGCTTGATGACCGCTGTGGATCGGAGAGGGACACTAAACCTGGATCGCTGGGTCTGGCGCCCAAGCGAAATGAGTGCTTTCCAAAAGCTTCAGGTTGCACCCACCGGAACCCTGAACACGGATTTCTACACCCCATCATTTTGATCTACCGGCCGGCGAGCCGGCCCTGTTAAGAGCTAGTTCACTGTAAGAGGTGGCTGCTAACAGCTGAAGCATTCAAGGAGAGCGGTATGACAACAACGCCCACTGAACAAAGAGTTTTCACGACCCCTTACAATGTCGACGGCGGAGAGCGGCGCGAGGCGTCAACGCAGGGCACAGAGTCAATCGTCGACTCCCTCATGCGCGACTATGGCGACTACGTTGGCCAGAAGGTTCTGAGTATGCGGATCAGCTATATCGGTGGGGTGCCGCGCTACATCGCTTCACTGGAATCCGGCAGCATGGTCACCATTAACATCCTGACCGGCAACTCGCCAATGAAGAGCATCAACGTATGTGACTCGGTGCGTCAGTCTGAGGAACCTAGCGACGTACTTAGAGCGCCAGGACGATAATCGGGGGGCTAGAGGTCAACTTACTTTCAGCGCCAGCCCTTCAATGCGATCATGTGCACCACTGTATTGGTAAACCCAGCTCGATGCATTGAGCTGGTCCGGTTGATGTAGGGAGTAAAAGATGTCAGAACCAATCGAGCCGCTTGCACCTGGTTCGCTGTCGCCTGAGCACTTTCAAGCGCTTCTAGATGGCACAAGGATTAGCGGGGAAACGACCATTGATGCCCTTCGCGACCACCTAGTGGGTGGGATGTCTTCGATTGAAGTGATCAAAAAGCATGGCGTCGCGAAGGCTCATTTTTATTCGAGGCTCAAGTTGATTCGCTCAGCACATGAATACGGCGCGCGTGTCAGCCAGTTTTACAAAGTCGTGCCCATCGCGACGATTGTTTCTGTTGGAGTTCAAAGCGCCACTGATTCATCGAGCACGTAGTCACGCAAAACTAGCCACATCCACTACAAATCATTTATCTCCATGGCGTAACGCGGTCGATGAGACGCCAAGGTCAAAATAAGCAACAGTTTGAGGTCAAGCATGACAACCACTAAAGACACGCCCAAGGCAGGGCATGACCATGAGGAGGCCCCCACCAGCTTGACGGCTGAGGAGTTTGAAGCGAGCAAAGACAAATTCTTTGACCTGTCCCTTAAGAGCGTAGAGCTAGCCCGCCTGGTGCTGGTGGAAGGGAAAGGTACTACCGCCGCTGGTGAGGCACTAGGAATGTCAAAACAAGCCGCTAACGGTGCCATGAACCGTGTGCGCGCGGCTTTGGTAGGCGTGCCGTCCGACTGGGTTCTGTATAAGGGGATGATGCCAAAAGCATTGGCCGCAAAGACTCGTTTGGCAGTAGAAAAGCTCAAGCAGAAAAATAATTGAGTAAATGTCGTAAATAATGTGTTTACGGGGTTTACAAGGGTTCACGACTTCAATAGAATGGGGCCATCAGCGACAAACATGAAGCTGAACCCACCCAAGGAGCTACACCATGAAAACTTCTCTGAAAGCCCTGCTGATCGCTGTTGTTGTTGCTTCCACCGCTACTCTGGCCGGCTGCAACACCACCCAAAAGTTCCTGGCTGACGGTCAAGCCCGCTACGATGCCGAACCTGCTGCTTACGAGGCCATCACCGGCCAAGCCAACTACCTGTCGGCCACCCCTGAGATCAACGTTCACGGCTCGTAAGTCGAGCAGCCTGTCAGATTAAGCCCCGCCACTGAGCGGGGTTTTTTTCACCCTCAACATTCAGTTGCGACTCATTCGAGCCCTCAACATTGGGCGCGAGCATCAGATTTGGAGCTACTCATGGAACTCAATGAAACCCTCAAGGTGTTGGCCTGTGTTCGCCAAGGCGGCGCCCGCGAGACTTACCCCGAATACGATGCGATCTACCACCGCATGCAGAAGCTGTGCTTCACAGTTGCCAAGGTGCTGATGACCATGCCTCTTGGCACGCTTGCTGATCTTGGCGACCGTGAGTTCCTGGGCATTGCGCCATATAAAGGCAAGCTCGAAGTTGTAGCGCTCCAGGGCTACGATGACGCATGCGAGGGTGATGATGTTTTCTGGAACTTCCTCGGGCCAGTACCCTACAGCGACACTGATATGGGCGGAGAGGATCAGATAGACGAACTCTCCGAAACCATCGAGAAATGGTTGGCTTCGCCGGTATTCCACCAAATGGCGCCAGCTAACAAGCTTGAACTCCTGGTCCAGAAAGCTGAGGCATGGGCAGTTGCTTACGATACCGAGCGGGCAGCCAAGGGGTACAATCGCCCGTCTTAAGCTTTTGGCTTTTCCCCACACCCGGCAAGCCGGCCCTTTGACCGCCCATTGCTTTAGGGCGTGCAGATAGCTCTTATGAAACGCCTTCGTCTGGTACCAGCAATCTCAACACTTACGCCGGCGAGCAATTATCCATCGCTAAGGCCTGCTTCTAAAACTTGGGGTGCAGGGTCTTACGAATGACGCTTTATCGCGTGAACTAAACCAATATGGGCACTAGCATGACGACTCATTCCTCAGTTCCACGAAACGCCTGGTGCGTGTTTAACAGTTTCGATTTCCTGATGCATGTTGAGGCCGCAGATGAGGCAGAGGCAAGACAGATAGCTGCCAGCAGGACTGGTTTGGAAAAGCGGCTTACGGTCTACTTGGAAGACGACACCGTCAACACGTTCGCCGGTCGTAATACCTTCAGCCTTTTTGCACTGCATGGTGGTTTGTCGATTGATATGACAGAGACCCGCCACAAGATTGGGCCAATTTCTCGGGACGATTTCACGTCCATGCTCAATAAAATGGAAGTTTGGGTTCAGACGCCAGAAGCAGCCCTAGCCGCCGAAGACGTCGATATCGAGCTTGAGAACGTCACAGCGAAAATCGCCGACTTTAACGCGCTGCTGAACAATCCTCGCTGGGCTTACAAAACATGTATCAAAATTGAGCTTGGTCGTGACGTCAGTCGAGAATTTGAAAAGGATCTCGACAGGGCAGATGCTTATAGCAATTTCCTCTACACCAGCTCCCCAGAGGACTGACTTAGATAGTCGCTAAGCCAAGCCTTCGCTCGCCTGGCACCTCCGTTGACACACTGTTAGCGCCATCGAAAATGAACTCAAATAGAGGGGGCAGTATTGAATATTCCAGTCGTTGATTTGTTTGCGCCGTACAGCATTGCACATGTCCACCCATACTGGACTGCTTTGATGATTGGGGTGCTGATCGCACTCGGGGGGTTCATTCTGTGGGTTTCGTTTTATACTCGGGTACGCCTGAAGAAATTACGATGGGGGCTGTTCGTTGTTTATCTTGCTCTTGCGCTACCCATGGTTTGGACTGTTTTTAAGCCAGAACGACGGTGGCCATCTCCAGAGTCCAACGCTATTGACCCTGGTCATCGCATCAATCTGAGGGATGCAATTCTTGAAGGGAAGTCTGCGAGTACTCCTAACTAAATATCCCAATTCCGCTGCACACCAAGCCCTGGCCAGAAACCGGGGCCTTGTGCGTAAAAGGGCACGATTGTCGAGCCCTCACTATCAGGAACACCACATGCCTCTCAACGCAATGCAGGAAGGATGGGGTAACCAAGTGCCTCTCTTGAGCGAACGAGTCAAGGCGAGCTGGATTGACCAGTTGAACTACATTCGCGATGCAACCAGCGAAGATATGGTTCATGAAGCGGGCCTCCTTGCCAAGGGTTTTGTGGTAGGTCTGCATGAGGCCGAGTTGATTGATGAGGCAGGGGCTAAAATGCTCGGAACGGCGTTGGTGACTATCCAAAAGGTTGCGGTGACCCGCCTGACTCAAAATCAACACCTGGTTCGCTAAACAGCAAAGAATATCGATGTTGCGGGGGCCGCTTAAAGCCGCCGCCTACAAGCTTGCCAAATCGCGTTAAGGAGTTAGTGATGCCTGTGTTCTCATTCCGCGCCGAATGCCGGCTCGACGTCGACAAGTTCACCCTCGCCGTTGACCAATCCGGTATTGCTTCAAAGGTACTGATTCATCCAGATGCAGAGGGGTTTCCTGATGTCAAAGTTGAAGCCGAGTTCGATACAACGCTTGAGCAACTGCGAGCAATCTTACGAAACCAGTCGGATAGTCATGTGATGATCCAGACTCTTCGTGCGTTGCCTCTTGTCAGCAATTCGCTTGAACGCGACCGTGCGTTCCAATAGCCACCTACCCAAATAAGCAAGCTCACGGGATGCCTTAGCCAGGCCGCGTGATTAAGGAAAGAAGTAATGCACATCATCGATATTCCGTTTGTATTCGGCTTGATCGCACTGGCTCTCGCTCTCGCGGTTTCCGGTGCTTGTTGGCTGAAATGGAAAGCCGAGTACGATGCTATTTATAGCGCCTGGGAAGAAGAGGAGAGGGCGAAAGAAGGGCGCTTTCAGGAGCCTGGCTGGCATGGTCCTATTCGCCCATCCAAGGTTGGCAAAGCGAAGGCCATATTCATTTTGCTGATCATAGCTCCACTGATTGCGTGCGCATGGGCTTGGTTGGTTGCTGCTTGATACCGGAGGTTCGTTGCTTATCAACGCCTTTTTTCGACATCCACCAAATACCATTTTCCTGCCACCTCGGCAGAGTTTGGGGATATCCAAGGTAACGCTGTACTCTCTTAGCTGGACCTCATGCATTTCGCATCGAGGCCACTAAGCGAGGCAATACCCATGATGAAAGATGGCGTTGAAAACCGAATAGAAACCGCCGTAAAAGCAGCTCTGATGACAGTCGAGCTTCTGGTGGCCGCTGGACAGCCCCTCAAAAGCGCAAGTGCGGCTTCAGAAAAACTCACCATGCAAGCCGTTCGCGCGTCCCTGGCGAAGGAGCTTGGGAATAAGAGCGGATCTGTGATTACCCATACGCTGGCCACCACGCCCGCAGTCGAGCAAGCCGTACCATCCCCAGCGCCAGCGAAGCGCCGTACTAAAGCCAAACAGCCTCAGACCGTAGTTTGATTACCAGTGCTGGCCGGGGGGCAAGGCCAACCCCACCCCCCGGTCCGTTACTCAGTTACGCCCCCCGCACCCGGCGTTTTTTTGGGGAAGAAATGCTCGCCCGAAGTCATAAAACGCGTCTCAACTGAACGGGCCCAGGTTTTCAGGCAAGGGGTTGAGGTGCATCTGAGCGACTTTTCCTATCCGTGTCCAATCTTGCAGCGAACCGGTATCACTTGGCGTAAAACCTCTTCGCCACCTTCGCCAATCAAAGGCTCCTGTCCCTGCTGGAGTGGTCTATACACGCCATGCCAAGGCGAGTCGATTTCGGAGTTACCCACTTCGTAGGCGAACCCATTGATACAAATCTCGGTGCCGGTACCGGCGGTAAGCATTTCCAACTGAATTGGATGCTGCTTAATGGCCTGCTGAACTCCTACGGCGCCGATCACCATGCCGACGCACACACCCAAGGCAGCCACCGCAATGGTGCGCCAGCGAATAGCCAGGGTTGCTGGCTGAGTTGAAGGAATCACTTTATTTTCCATGGCGGTTACCTTCAATTTCATCCCAAGGGTAGGCATCCTGTGAGCCCAGCAGAAGCTCATACACTTGCTCCCAGCTTACTTTTTCATCAGCACCGATGAAGTATTCCCCGTGTTCACATCTCACCCATGTATCACCTACTACCCACAAAACTGATTGAGGGATAGCTAGGACCATTTGCATTACAGGCGCGAGCATCAAAGGGTGGCTGTCATAGGGAGCCGGAATAGCCATCAATCGTTTCCTTTAGCGTTGCGCATCAGTAGCGAATCCATCTCTGATCCATCTGTAGATCCGGTAGAGCAGCGCTGGAATGAGGTATGCCAAGATGGCCCCCAGCCCCAACACAACCCAGCCGATCGGCTGGACTTGCGTGAATCCTTCAGAAAGAAAGCCGAGTGTAGCGATCCACCAAATAACAAACAGCACGCCAACTACTGCGCAAACCCTGCGCACTCCTTCCGGCAGACGTTTCATATGGTTCTCCCTGTCGCAGACGCGCAAACCGCGCCTCTCATACGTTCTCGGCCCGCACAGGGCGGGCTTGAGGGTGTAGCGACTTTTCTGTTAAGTCAGTCGAGGCCGCGCAGGGGCAGACCAAAATCATCGCGCAGCACTCGCAATTGCTCTTTGTCCATTTCGTCTATGTCCGAACAATCAGCATCGGCTAAGCCCTGACGGCGCAGTAGTGCCGCAACATCCTCAACCTGAACGATGTACCGGGCTAGGTCGGCAGCAGCGTACAGAATGCCTTGCTGCAACTGGGTTGGCTTATGAGGACGTTGCGGCTTGGGAATGATCCTGGCTCGCGTTGGTATGGCCAGCCTCTCAGATACCGGTAACCCGCTATCCGCCTCGGCAAAGAGCTTCTGGCAAGCCTTAGTCTTGCAGCGCATATCACTAGGAACCTGATGTGCTTCCATATCTGGCTCTACAGGCAGATTGCGGTTGCATGCAGCACAACCGTCGTCAGGGCCACCACGACGAAGCGCGTGGTAGCTAAGCGTATTTGTGCCGAATTTAACTATTCCGGAGCGAATTGGTCGGTCCATGGATCAGCTCTCTTTTACGTTGTGGCTGTGATGGCTCACTTGGTCCGTTTTTTCGCTTCATTCGACGATGCGAGCTGCACGCTGCTGGTCGGCCTCAACAGCGCCTTAGGCGACAGCAGCGGAGGTCTACCAACACCTGGAGCTGTGCCCGCATTTCTTCGTAGAGAAGCATCGTCATTTCCGTGAAAATCTGACGCTCGCCCTGACCTGGAATCACGGAGGCGTCTTGTTCATAGCTCCGCGTGATTTTCACCCGCGAGAATATCGTTGGTGAACTCAATCAGCATTTGCTTTGCGTCATCCAGAGTGGGGCAACCACCCACCAGCCAGCTTGCCCACTTGCTCTGTGAGTAAAAGGCATAGACCTCCTCAGCTTGGCCAATAGATACGCTGTACCCGTATTCTGATAAGGCCGATTTGATGTTTGCGGCCGTTTCAGCGACACCATCGTAACTACGGCAGAGTTCCGGCCCATATTCTGAGACTGCTGCGAGGATGCGCGGCAAACCTTCTTCAAGGTTAATGCCAGGTAAAACCACCTCACGGGCCGCAGCCATCTCCAGTTGAGGTACTCCTGTGTCGTCTTCTACTTCGCCCATTGTCATAGTCGTATCCTCGATACTTACGCCACGGGATGCAGGTCCGACGTCGATGATTCGGATTTTGGGTAGATTGTCTTCGCTGTTCATATCGGCTACCGGGTTGAGTCATGAGTTGGGCTGTGCAGGTTCACGCCTAGCTACTGATAGTTCCCGCCTTGGCCACGCAGCGGACGTTGCCAGCCTCGACGTGCCGCGTCGATATCGGCACAAAACTGTCGCCACTGGGTGTGCTCGACCAGATGCTGATCAGCAAGGGCCTTGACATAGCCTCGGGCTGAGGCAGCGTCTTCAGTCGCCTGCTGCTCAGTTTCGGCGAGGCCGATCTGACGAATCACTTCAGCAGCGTCACTGATGATCTTGGAGGTTTGAGCCACAGAGAAAGGTTTACCCAGCAATGACAAGACCTTACCTACTGCATCACTTGGAGTGCCGCCGAAGGCGTTCACAGCATCTTCCTGGCTCATATCGAATGCAAAGGCATAGAATTCCGCACCTTGTCCTGTTTGCTCCCCTGTGGGGCTCACAGAGATCCGCTCAGCTATGAGCACCTGGTCCAAATCAGTTGGTAGGACGTAACCCTTTTGCTGTGTGTTCATCTGGCAAACCTCTCAATATGTGGAATAGGAATGGTAGCTACATCAGCGCCAAGAGTCGGTTCGTGCGCATCTCCGTCTGTTTTATGGCGTTGATTAGGACATACCTGGTGCGGAGTGCGCCTCGATAAAATCGGCGGTGAGGTCTTCGCCGTGATCACCTTCGCCGCTTGCGTAGTCGATAGCGCTCACGAGCGCGTCTGATATGTCGCTGTGACCGTACTCTGCCTCGAAGGCCTCAACCCAAGCCGACTGCGCAGCTGCCGCTTTGGCGTTCATCTTGGCTGCGGCCTTAGCCAGGCGAACCAACTTCTTGCTAGCCATGGTTTATCCTCTACCGAATCAACTTGACTTCAACTTTCGGTATAACCGTCCCATCATTCCCTGCATTGGACGACATTCCGCGCACTGTTCTGGAATTGACCAACGCCTGAATGAACTCAGGTGATGCGACCTCAGACTCGCCTGTGATCGACACCAATATAATTTGGCTTATCTTTTCTTCCGTCGTGATGGCAGATCCAGGGTAAGGCACTCTCCGCGTGTGCAATGTGCCGTTGACTTGGCAGATAACCCCTCTGTCCGAATACGCCCGAGCTTGCAAGCTTTCAAGACGTAGACTTTTCTGTGTGTTGCGGTCGCCCTGAGAAAGATTGGAGAACACCTCGCTCTCTGCACAAAGCCTGTTCAGCAGGGAGTCTCCTTTGGAGCTAGTTGAAAACGGGGGAATAACTTCGGTTTCTACAGGTCGATTCATGGCGTACCCAATGGATAGGCCAATGACGAGAGTCACAACAGGGGCAGTAAGTGCGAGCGCAAAATTCCGCTTCATAATGAGTACCAATCTAGATTTCACGGGCTCAAAATCACCCGTTCGCTTCGCACTTGGCCCCGCTTTTGACAGCGGGGCTTTGGGAAACCTGGTGCAGGCTCTGTGTTTAATTTGAGCTTTCTTCTTCATCAGCTGCTACCAGCTGGTGACGAACGAAAATGGCATGTGCTGCTGGATCTTTCCGCATCGAGCGCCCCTCTGCATTACCGCGCTGGTAGTACAGATCGACCAACTCACACAAAAGATATGCAGCATTCTCCGGTGTCGGACGGGCGAGCATTTTCTCTGCTATTTGTTCTAGCAGTTCGCCAGCGTCCTCTGGCTCTCCCCCTGCTATTTCACGTAAAGCTCGGTAATCAGCCAATGCCTGTTTGTGCTTCATCACGGTTCCCTGATTAGTAGATGCTACGGCCGATCAAAGCATTGATGTCTATGCCGGCTTGCCGACCGTAGTGCCGATCAAAGCGGCAATTCCCTTCCAGCTTTTGTACTTGGCTTCAACCTCGGCAAGACTGCGAAACTCTTTCCAGCTTTCACCGCCGAGCCCCCATACGCGAGTCGCAGCGTTTCGGGTTTTCATGCGCCAGCCCGAGTGAATCTGCTCCAGGACCATGCGTGAGCCCCGCGCATCAAGTGCGTAACTGGTTTCATTAATCTGCTGGATAACGGCCATTTGTTTTCCTGTGAGTCGTGGCCGCTGGCTTCGGTGTGGGCGGCATCTGCTAGGTAAGTAGGCTTAAACTGTACACCCCTAGAGGTGTACACGCAAGCCAGAATCTTGCCCTAGAGATGGCCTTGACCCTATGCGTTTATTTCACCAACGCGGCGTAACTCTGGCTCGAATCGCTTATCCAGATCGTATGCAGCCTGGATCCATACCAGCTCTGGCTTCTCATCGTGGCATTCCAATCCTGCAACACCTCGCAGTTCATAACGCTTATCAGCGACCTGCTCGACAGACGCACTCGGACGACGCCCCTTTACGATCTTCTCGGCGTTTGCACGAACATAGTTCTCCGCTTGACGTGTGTACTGCTGGAGTTGGCGGGCAAGCTTTTTCTCGTCATTGAGCATTGCTCTGACGCCGTACTTTTGCACCAGGTTGTGTTGTATCTGGCGCACTTCGGGCGACGTTAGAATCGGGTCAACAAACAAAGCCGCCATAGCGCCTGGCGAAGGATCAGGGCGGTTATTCATCGTGATCTGGGTGTCTCGGCATCCAAGCACTTGGAAGCCCATTTTCTCGTACACCGGTACCTTGCTAACAAAGCACGTCAACTCCATGTGAGGGGATCGTGTAGCAACCTCATCGAGCATTGCTCTGGCCACCCCCTTACGTCGCTGTGACGTGGTGACGGCCATGTAGCTCAGCCCACATGCCTCGGGGTTGCTGATAACCGGCAGGTAGAGCACGAAGCCAATGACGGAGTCGGGGGACTTGTCATCAAACGCGACCACCAAGCCAACAGGTGCGTCTTTGAATTTACCCAGACGCTCTAGATATGCCTCAATCTCAGTGGCTAAGGCGTATTGGTAGACGGTGTAGCCGGTATTGCTTGGCGGGACGCCATTCATCGCAAGGTCCGTAACATAGTCCTTGGCCAGCTTCAAAATCTGGGAAACCACAGACGCGGGTACGCGTGCGTCGAATGTAACGATTTTTGGCATTTTCAAGCTTCCTGCTGATTAAATGGTTCGGCCTGGGACTGTTCGCAGCATTAAGCATGCACCGCAACGATTCGCTATATGCAGATCCTGGGCCCCGTGTCTTTATCGAGCCTGCGCTGAACGTCATTTTTCTCAGCGCCTAAGGTTTCATCCCATCCGCATGGATAGGGGTTTAGCGGGATTGGCCGCCTCTGGCTGCACTCTGACATCGATGTTTGTCTTTACAGATAAATCAGCGACCAGCCGTTCTCGTGCGTGCGTTAAAGCAATCCCAAGAAGATTCAAACCATTCCACTGTGACGGATCAAGCACTCGCGGATCGTGCTCCGCAAGGCCAACTCCCCAGACACGGTCATAGGGGCTCGCTTCAACTAGCACGGTGTCGGCAGTGGCTAAGAGGGCGTCGCGTAAAACCGGGTTCTGAGAAAATTTGGCATAACAGCCATGCGCCACAATTCGGCTCCGGCGCTCGCACCACGTCGCATCGTCGTAACCAGACACGTTACGCCCAATCGCTTTATGGTCGCGAGGATGCATTGCAGCCATTATCTTGCCTGCGGAAGTTTCGTCACCGAAAAGCTTAGCCTTGCAGTACATCATAAATTGCTCAACACAGTTGAAGCGGACACCTTTGACTTCAAAATCCGACCTGAACCAGTTTGAAAACGGATCATTCTCGGAGAAGAAAATCGTCATATTCCCTTTTGTGATCATATGCTCTATTCCATCAATGATGAGGTGGCGGGTTGGCCAAGTTCTCAAGTCATCCGGCGCTGCCCTCATCACCATCAATGAATGGGGTGAATGTAATGCGGCGTCTACTAGCGAGGGCTGAAAGACGGAACCATGGGTTTGTCCTGGGTCACCAGTACCTGGTTGTCGAGCGCAGCGTTCATCCTGCTCATGCCGTCCATGAACTGAGGACGTGTGCCCGTTTCACGCGCTGTCATGGTCTCCTCGGCCGCCAGTTGCGATTTGTACTCAACGTACCAGTCTTCTGGGGGCTGCCCGACAAGGTCAATGGCCTGCTCAACTTCTAGCCGCGCGTCCAGCTCAGTAGAGTATCCAAACTGCTTGCCTTCATGGACAAGAGTGAGCATGCGTTTTTGATCTGCTTCACGCTGGGGGGCGGGGAGGGCAGCACGGGCATTTCTCTCCTCCATGCGCATGCGCATGACCTCCTCACGCTGGATGCGGGCAACGCGCTCGGATACCAGCATTAACTTATCATCAAGAGCTTTCTGCTCGCGCTCCTGCACAAACACGTAAGTTCCACGTACCTGGCCCAGCACCATAACGGTACCGATTACTGGCGCTGCAACTGTCAGCGATATCGCTGTGCCCACTATGCCAACGGCATGCTGGTTCATAGTTTCAGGCTCGTTTTCGTCATACAGTAAGCGGCCAAGAACCAAGTTGCTGGCCAACCTTCCCGCGTCATACAGGTCAGAGTTGTGGCGCTCTCCATCTGGTACAACTGCGCCAATATTCAGTTCCTGCGCCTGGTGAGCTGTCACTGTCTCAGCAGCTGCATCCATCGCGGCGAAGCTGCCCATGGCAACTGCGAGTGCAGTGGTAAGCGCGAGCCCACACCGGCGTCCAGAAACTCCATGCTCAACAACTATGGCAGATTTGACGCCAAGGTCTTTGAGTAGCTTGGAGCGCCACACAGCAGGCTTGCTACACTCGTCTGATTCGCTCATGCCGCACCCAACTGGTCGATGGCTGGTATTAAAGTTTCACGCTGCTCCGTCGAGTCGAGAACGACGATTGGCAGACCGCTTCGCAGTGCTTCCAGCAGCGCATGGGCCAAATTCTTAAGAGCCATCGACCCGAGCGGACCGTGCAAGTGCAAGTCTGAACCGTCCAAACTCGCTTTAGTGGCTGTGATAGCTATATCGCCGCCCTGCACAAGCGCTTCCATGCTTAAGATCAAGCAGACAGGCTCCTGATGTTCACCAAAGCCTATGGCAAGCGCGTAGCTCATAACCACAAGCGTGTTATCCGTAGAAACTGACTCCATCTGAAACCTCTTTGTGCTGAGCGGAAATGGTGTTTGTATCTGGCGCGGCTAGGCAATCGCAAAGAGGTCTCGGCGCCCTCAAGTTGTCGCGTGTTCGATACTATCTGCTGGGGCGGTGGGCTTTGGCTTGGTTGCTCTGCGGGGCGTCGCGACTAGTGTTTTGCCCGCACTGCCATCTAGCCAGCCTGCCGACGTGTTGGGCGTCTTCAACTTTTTGATTTCGTCTGATTGGGCATTGCAGATCCGGACTAGCCTGGCCTGTTCGCGTTGTGCCGCATTAATCGTGCCTTTCACCTTATCGGGGTGATCAATCTTGGCCATAACCCTGATAAGCAGCCACATCTCTCGCTCGGTATCTCTACTGTGTTGCCAAGGCTCTGCAACCTTCTGAAATGTCCCACAGTTATTAGATAAGGCCACAGGACCAAGTACTGCTGTGACTTTGCCGCGCGCGCCAACCCAGAGCAATCCCCATCGCGCAGGGACCTCTTCAGGCTGAATCAATCCTTCTGGGCACATGTAGTATCGGTAGAGCCCCATTCCAGCGCCATCAGCTCGATGCGGCTTCCTCGCGTCTGCCAAAAAGTCACTCCGCGAGACTTTGACCTCTACCAGAACTGTCTCTGTAAGGTTGCTCGCCGCGCGAAAACCAATTGTGTCCGGCATCTCGCCGCCCCAACCAGATCTGCATTCTGAAAGTGCAACATGGCAGCCATGTCCGCGCTGACTATTTGGGCGAACAACCCATTTTTTTGCAATCTCACAAAGCTCGGCGTGGGTCATCGGTGTGCCTTATCCTTGCGTGAAACCGGGTAGTCCGGTCCTCGTCTACTGGCCCAGCCCCGCACATTGGCGAGGCTTGGGGTGTGGGTGTTTTCTTAAATCCTGAATTACACGGCGCCTGCGCCGTAAGCGTAACGCGCGACAATGCCAGCGATTTCGATGATCCGATCCATTTCACATTGTGGCGCCTGCGCTTCGTTGCGCAGAGCGCTTAACCAAACCATCACATGCTCGTTGTGCTTCATTGTGGTATTACTCGTTGCTGGCGAGTATTCACGTGATTTTCCATGGTGATCACTGCTACTCCCAGCCGTACATGTACTTGGGCTGTGTCAGGGCGGCGATGTCCTGGCGCAGAGAGGTCTCAAGCTTCTCGGTCTTGCCTTCGTCCTGGTTGTAGACCTCCAGCGAGTCGAGGTGCTTATCGCCAACCAGCTCAACATCTTTTACGGTGTACTGGTCAAGATCTTCGCCGTTCTGCTCGCACAGAACTGCAATTGCACCTTCAGGATTGAAGGCCGCCACAATGTCGTAGTCGCCAACCTGAAAAGCGATCAGTGGTTGCATGCCGACTACTGGATTCTGTGGGTTCTGATTATCCATGGGATGCTCCTCAAAATTAGATGTGTTAGTAGCGGTGTTTCAGGTGGGGCGCCGGCGTGCAAGCAAGCGGATCAGAAGTTATCACCTGTTGCTCGCAACTCCTCTGCGCGCCTGTACTCCTCGGCATCAGCGATGTCAGCAGCGGTGACGGTATATGGCTGCGGATCCATCACAGTGAAAAACGAAACGCTGCAATGACGATCAGCCCACGCCTGTAGGCGTACTGGGGACTACTGATCTGCTTGGCGTCTACTGTCATTTCAAACCTCTTCGATAATTCCTGTGATTGGCGTGCTAAGTCCCCCCCGCAAGGTGGAACCAGCGCCCGTGCACTAAGGCGCCAACTGCTCGCAAGTGGTTGAGGGATTTTGGATACGAGCTTCGCGTTCGAACTCTTGACGAATACTCTCAACGGCCATGTCGCCGATGCGCTCGGTGAGTTCCTCTTCAAGCTTGTCTGCGTACGCCATTTCATCGTGAACCGATCCGGAAACCTCGACTGCATTGCACTCTGCCAGCAGGGTTTGAATGCCGTCTAAGAACTTGGTGCGAGCGGTGTCATCTTCTGGTAACTCGAAAACCTTGGTCGAAATCTTTCTCACGCGTTGCTCCTTCAGGTTCATCGGAAGTAGTGACCAGCTGAATCAATGTGCGCTTGTTTCAGCCGGTCAGCTGTGGGTCACGGGTGCCCGGTCAGATCGACTCGAACTTGGGTTCACCGCCAAATGCGTTGGTAATTTCGGCAATGAACGTAGCGAACGTACCGGCCATAATCGCGACAGAGGCGTCGAACATTTGGCTGGCTTCTTCGCCCGCATTTTCTTTTGCGTTCTGCATGATCAGGTCTTCGAACTTGATCTTGTCGATGGCCAACTTATCGTTGATGCGGAAAGAGAATTTGTCGCCCCATGCCATGGCCAGATTGGACACTTTCATGCCAGCGTCGAGGTGCATCTGGACCTCTTCACCAGCCATATCCATGTCGCTGAACTGCACCTTGCCCGACTCATCGCCGGCGAGCACCGCGTCGCCCAGCGTGTAGAAGTTCTCAGGGGCCGTCGCTTTGTCCTTCAGCCAGCCTGTCATTACAGCGGATGGAGAGTGATCGGTTGTCAGTGGACGCACGGGGAGGGTGCCGAGAACTTCGCGAAGGGTGCTGAGAAGATCTTCGGCATCGGCTGCCTTTACGGTATTCACCAGGATCAGCTTGTGCGCAGGTAAGATCAGGGCCGAGATGCGTTTCTGTTTCGGCAACACGCGGGGCAGAAGGAGCTGGATGACCGAGTCCTTCAACTGGTCGCGCTCTTTCCCTCGCACCTTGCGTTCCTGCTCACGCTCAATCACCGCAATACGGCTTTTCAGTTCTTCATTGATGGCTTCGCCGGGAATTTGTTTGAAATTGCACACTGCGCTGATGAGGATTGCACCGGCTACCGGATGGGCGAGGATCTCACTCTCAACGCCATCCACGTCCGGCAGAGGAGTCGCGAAACCAAAGTGTTTCATCTCCTGCTCTGCCAGTTTACGAGCGGGCTTGGTCGCCATCGCCGCTTGCAGGACGGAGACATCAAAGTCAGCATCGCCGGTAATGCGGTAGATCATCAGTTTTTTGAACCAGGTCATGTCGGGCTGTACTCAGGTGGATTAAGTGATTTATGCAATATTTGTGTGCGTCATCATATAATGCTTTCAACAACGTTTCATACTATTGCACGTTGCTGATTATGGCGTAAAATCCCATCACATATTGGGATTCTGGAAACCCAATACCAGATCTATCACCCATGTGAACGAGCCCGCCAATGATTCTCAAAAAGTACATCGAAGTAAGAGCGTCAGACGCCGTCATAGCGAAGAAGCACTTCGTGCGCGTGATGCTCGTCGTTCACAGCAAAAACAGCGGGGGCTCCCAGCTAGTCGTGGACTGGCCAAAATGGGCGTCGTCTGCAAATTACTTTGGGGTGGTCATGCGGGTGTTCGGGACCGAAGAAGAGTTGCAGGGCGTCAAGATTGATCTTGATGCAGAAGCGATGAAGGCGACGCGGGTTAAAGGCGCGAAGAAGACCATGATCGTCAGCCCAGTAACCGACGTCCCGAATGAAGCCAAGATTACCTGGATCTTCAAGCGACACCGCACCCCTGGCCGCAATAAAGGCGCATCAGGCGTTGCTCGTTTGATCCGCCGAGCGATTGCACGCGGTGAGCAGCCGAAGGAATACACGCCGAAGGTGGTGGAAACGCACACGCTGATGCTTGTTTCGCTATCCACCAACAAAATTTTCCCGATGGATATTTGTCGGGAGCGTCCTACACATCAAGACGTCATCGATAGCACGCCAAACTCCTATGGGTTGGGCGTACCGGTGCCGCGTTTCTAATCAGTCATCTCACATCCAGCGATTTGGCCAAGTGCCACTAGTCTATTCGTGCCATCTGCTGATATGATGCGGCGCGTATCGAATAGTGGCATTTCGATATGAGATGTACGCGCTAAAAAGCATCTGTGCTTGGTACTGAGACGGATCTTACGCCAGGAACACCGCAGCATATGCGGCGTTCACACAACATCGCTGAACAAGCGCTCCTGTGACGCTGGCTTCCCTCGTCAGCGCCGCAATCATCCACTGAATAAGTGGAATGGACCTGGTACGTAGCTTCATCCAGCTGCTTAGCGGTCCGAATCTCTGAAAAGCTCAACCTATTGGAAAGCTACGCGGAAACTCCCGCTTCGCGGGCTTACATTTTGCGCAGGACTTTTCCGTTAATTTGTTTCGGTAATGGGCAACTCAACTCCGCCATCCCATTCGGCCATGACTTCAGCCCCGCAGGCGCTGCAAGCCGTTGCGACCTCTTGCGCCGACTCGACTAGCCGGACCTCACCCGAATGGCCGCAAATAGTGCAGCGGTAAACGTACAGGACCGTCAGGTTATCGGTGGTCGGCATGTCTGACGCTCCTATATGAGATCTGTTTCGCGGTCGCTTAGGCTCGATTCGATTGCTAACACGATTCTCTGCACTTGCAGCGAGCCTCTGTTGAATCGGCTGGGGACCATACCAAGCATTTCACACCCTACGGCAGTGGCATCTTCGTAGAGTTGCTGAGGACTCACATTTTCAGAATCGTTGCGCACTATGCTGAAACCGTGGCTACGGAGATGGCGTATTGCTCGCGCAATATCCGCCGATTCAATGTCCAGGTTACGTAGATCCACGTCGCATCCCCTGCTCATGATTTGCATCACTCCATCTAAACAGTCGGCCCATCCGCCGCCCCACCCGATGGTGGGGCGTTGGTGTTCCTGGTGCTATTTTCTATCGTTTGGCGGTGTCACCACTGCACTACAAATAGCTCGTGAACCGATGCATAAACAACATTGTATTCACGGCCTTTCTTGTCGCTGAATTTTATCCGGCCGGTGCGCTTGATTTCGTCAAACGCCTTCTCAGGATCTGCGCTGGCACACTTCTGCTTTAGCCATCTGCGAAACTGGGATTCGTCCATGGGCGACATTTTCCGTGAATTTAATTTTGCATGCCGAGACCGGTTAATTTCATGCCAGGTTGCTGGTTTACCAGCAGCAATTGCTGCTTGTCGGCCGCGTTTAGTTCTGAGCAGTCCAGCGCCTGGAAGCCCGCGCTTCCGAGCATCCTCGCGGCCAGATTCTGATCGTCCAACCGAGCGACCAGCGCTGCTGCGGTAACAAAGCCGTGTTCAAAATCGCTGAGGGCGGTGAGTGATTTCATAGGCCCTATCCTCGCTAAAACCGATCACTGCGTTAACCAAAAACGTTGTGCTCTTTGCCGTGCTATCGCGCTGGCGGCAGCGGTGGGGGACAAAACTCACCAGGTGTGTGGGGTGGATTGGCAGCACGTTCAATCCGCGCTTGATCCTGAGCTTTGCTGGCACCGTATGAGTAAGCAGCAACCCCACAAAAAATACCAATAGCCAGCCCCGCGACGAATACAGCGATAAACAGGGTTGAGAGCGGTACGCTTACAAATTTAGATTCCAGTGCCGTCATTACGTTATTCCATCATCTACGTGGACGCGAAATAGAGCGTCCTTCTACGCACTTGGCCCCGCGTTTTCACGGCGAGGCTCGGAGGTTACTTGGGCGACGTGCCTTGAACAGTTTCAGCTATTGACGCTTAGCTTCCGGCGCTGGGCGGGAGACTTAGTAGCAAGAAACTTTGCCAGCTCTACAGATAAGGGATCACCGATTTGTCGAGCAGACTGTCGCTGTGTACAGAGCGGAATTGGCGAACAGCCTACTCTTTGTTTTCATGGCCATCGTTTGCTATTTGCCGGCGAGCTGGTTACGAAGATCCTCCAGGGCCTTTTCAATTTTAGCATCGGCCTCCGCGAACTCTGCTGCTGAATCAGATCCGGGCACGAATGACACTGACTCATGCCCCCAATTGAGGATAAGCAAATCTTGCAAGGTCAAAGAGACTCGCTCAACAACGCCTTTCGTGTTGCGCTCAAGTGCCTGATCTATCTTCCGCTCTGCGGCGGCGAACTCCGCTGCTTCTTCACTATCGGGCACAAAAGACACGCTTTCATGTCCCCAAGATAGAATCGCAAGATCGGTTCGTGTCAAGGAAACTACTATCTCAGATTGCTGCTCTGCTTCGGTGTAGCGTTCGCCAAGAGCTGTTTGAGTGGTATTCATAGACATGATGGTCTTTCCCTAGAACAAATCGTTTTCATCATCAGGCGGACTTTGCACCTGGTGACTAGGTTTGGCTTTACGCGCTTCAAGGGCTTTCACTTTTGCCCATGCCTCAGCGCTGTCTTCAGTGTGGCCGCAATGCTCGCATTCGTACCAATGGTCATCGCTGGCCGGGTGAGAGTCATCCCAATGCTGCGTCATTGGCTTGAAGTGACACATGGGAACTGGCCCAACGTCGAGTGTACGCATCAGATCGTTGTAGTCAGTCATAACCTGAAAATAGCGAGCTTCGTCCTCGGGGGAAATGGGCTCCTCGATCTTGGCCATGGCGGTCTTTTCCTTAGGCGGCAGCGTGTTCATTGACGACGGTGCAGTGACGCGAACGCCGCGCCCTGGTACTGCCGATGCCCAGCATGGGCTGGGCTTGGGCGTTCCTGCGACTGTTCAGTTAACAAGTTGGTTGTTGCGCGCCGAAGTTGGCCGCGATGACTTCAGCCGGTGTTTCACCAGATTCAAAGCGTTCGACGTACTCGCCATCAGGATAATCCGGCGTGCCCGCCATATCTTCATATCCGTATCGCACGCCGAGAAGATTCACATCACGAATCCACTGACGAAGGGCCAACGCTTGTTGTCTGTTCACATTTGCACCTGATTCTTTACCGTCTTAGGGTCGCATAACCAATGAGCACCATGCTCATCGCGGGGCGGAAGAACGGCCCCAAGCAAACCGGCCTTAACCATTGCATAACCAGCGTTTCGGATATGAACCACCATCGCACCGCGACTGCGTGCGCGTGCCCAGCGCTCTGGAAAAACACCCGCACCAATCGTCCATGTCGATGCCATACGGTTCGGGGCTGTCTCCAGAAAACCTAGTATCGCGAGCTGGAAAGGCGTTAGCTCGTTCATTGTTTTTGTCCTTCACGCGGCCAGCTTAGGCCAGCCCTGTGTAGTTGGGTCAATTGCGGGACTGAGTTGCGCCATCAGTCCTTCACCGTGGATGGAACATTCGACCCAAGTGTCAGCATCAGCAAAGAGTTCGCGGCCGGTCTTGGTATCCTTGCCGCAATAGCGCACCAGTCGCCCGTGTTCGGTGTGGCCATGGTGCTTGGTAACGCAGGAGTACAACGCGCCCATTTCAAGCGGCTTTTGGTCAGTGTCTAACATCGCATTGTCGGCGGCTTTGGCCTTTTTCGAGGTTCGCCTTTGTGCTTCCCAGTAACCCGCATCAAAGGATGCCTGCTGCTCAGTGTCGGCAGCGTGGCAGGCGTAGCTTGGGCCGTATACAGCGGTTCCATCAGCACAAACCTTCCGGTTTTCAGGCTCGTTTTGGAAGGCGCAATACCCGTCTACCCAAGCCTTAGCATCTTTGCGACGTGCCAGGTCAACTGTACCGCTCCGAGTATTGTTTCCAGGCGTGAATCCACCAGTGACCCGCTTGCCATCAGCATCAAACACGTACCAACAAGCCACGTGATTATGCCCAGCGTGCGAACCCCAGCAGTAGATACGCCAGATGTAAGCCGGAGTATTTTCGATGCGAAAGCCTTTGTAGATCATGGGCTCTTTTCCTTGCAGGCCCTGTGACCAGGGCAGCTATGACTAACAGCCGAAAGCACGCTCTGCGGCACATTCAGCATCAATCTCAGCGTTAAGCCGAGCATCCTCACGGGCAACACGACGTTCGATGACCAGCAACCGCTTTTCAGCAAATGTCATCATCGCCACGTTTGGCACCTGTACGCGACCCAAACCAACGCAATCCTGGCACTGAACGTCATATTCACCAGCCATGTAGCTAGCTTGCTCGTCGTGGTGCATCTCGTGCCACTCGCTGGACGTGAATCCATTTGAAAACGCTGGGTTTTCGACCTTGCCATTTCCTTGGCAGCAATTACAGATGATCCACTTCAACTTTTTCATGATGTTTTCCCTAAACAGTGAAGCCAGCGATCAAGCGTCGCCGGCAAGGCCAAGAATGGATGTGTAATGGAAGCGGCGATTCTTTCCAGTCTTAACGTTCACACCGCACACATCACCCGGACTGGCCCAGTTCGATCCGTAACTGCCGACCTTCACCGTGACCTTGCTGCCGCCGATCTTCGCTATCACTTCGACGCCGACTGGGTAAGCCAGCTGAACAGCCAGGCTCAGACTGATTTGCGCCTCTCGGAGTGCCTTGCTAGCTTGATCGACATCCAGCAGCAGTGCCCCTCGGCTCATTGTTTTGCTCCTATTGAGGCAGAAGGAGTGCAGCCCAGCTCCCTAGGTCCGGCAAGGCGGGCCACATAGCGAGGCTTGGGGTTGCGGGACCAATCGTTTTCTTTTGCACAAGTCGCTGCACCGAAACCGGTTTGAGCCCGCACGTACATAGTGCGGACGACCTTCTCTTTCTTGCCCCGTCCCTGCACCAGATCCACAGCGAAGGTCTTCCACTGTTTGTCCTTCCAGAACGCGTGAGCGTCAGCCTCATCGCCGAACAGCATGCGCTCTTGCTTCGGCGCTGGAGTTATCGCCTTTTTCTCGGCGGCCTCCTTGGACGCTTCCATAATCTTGCCAGCGGTCATCTGCGAATCGATACCTTTGACCCACGACTGATGCATGTAGAACTGTTGCGCCTCGACGATGCCCGAGGCGTCGGAATGACTGATGGCCATAGCGTCGGCTACCGCCTCGATCACTGCGCCTTCCCACTCGAAATATTTCATAGCGCAGCCTTCTCAGTGAATTTTTCCAATGAGTTGAGTTTACCCTTTACGGTAAAGCTAGCAAGAAATATTTTACACATTGCGGTAAATTCTACGGTAAGGCGTATTGGGTGCCTAAGCGTCCGAAATTCTTCTCGATGACATCCAGTTACTGCACATTTGCAGACACCGGATTCCGGTGTGCATCAACGATCAGCTCTACCAGTTCGGCGAGCAAAGTCTCATCCAGGCACTGTTTGGTGAACGCGCGAAAGACGCGAAACCCGTGCTGGGTGAAGATGTTCGAGCGCAGGCGATCCTTCTGGAAGGCTTCCTTCGATTTATGATATCCGTAGCCGTCAAGTTCCAAGACGATATTGGGCGGAATAAAAACATCGGCCCGGTACCGGCGCGAAGGTATCAGTCCTTCACGCTCCCATTGAGCTTCAGGCAAGTGCACTCTCACCGCTTCGAATAAACGGCGCTGTGGAATTTCGTTACCTTCTCGTTTCTTGTCGCTGAGCTGCTTAGCGGCCGGTGGCAATTTCCCATTAACCTTGGGAGGAGGGGCCATCTCCGGTTGAGGAATGCCTTTGACAATTGGGATCTGATTGCGTCCTGCGCGGGCCTGGCGTTCCATGTCCTCAGCATCAGATTTAGTGATTAGGCCGCGCGTGGCAGCCTCGTGTGGGGTGAGTCGCAGTCCCATTGAAATGTCCGAAAGATTGAATTCTGCTTACGCAGCAGTTTCACTTCAGCACTTAGAACCTGTCCCACTTATCCAGCGGCAGCAGGCAACGCCTGCTGTAAGAACAGCAGGCGGGAGTTTGAAATCGCAGTTGTGCGCGTTATGCGATTCTGCCTATTCGGCAGAGTAGGTATGTCGCAAAATCATGCATACAAGTATGCACACGCAACCCGCCTATTCGGCGTTGATACATCAGCCGTTGGGCGCGGCTGAGTGATGGAGCTGAAACGCCTCTTTTCAGAGGAAGCGTCACCGGGGAGCAACAGATCCACATAGTCCTTAAAGAAGCTTAGCACACCCATAATTGGGTGCTTTCACTTCGAGCATCCCCTGGCGAAGAGCATGGATATATAGGGAATGCTGCAAGCAAGCCTGTATCGAAGCATTGACGTTATTCGCGCACAGCTCATGGATTTCGGAAAGCGTAGCTTCTGTAATCCGTATGTTCATCCTGGTCTTATCCTTGCGTCCACGCACCCAGGCTTGAAGCAATGCCTCAATCTCTTCCTCTGGTTCAGCCTTGAACCGCTGAACAGCCTCTGCGACCCATTCAGGCCAGAGTTTTTTGGAGTCCGACTGAGCCTTCTTAACGACTGCCAACTGATCATTGGGTAGCCACAATGGATATGACGTTGACGGAACTACGGCTTTCTTCGACGTTGGCGCGGGCTTGCGTATCATGTCAGGACTCAACCTCATCAAGAGGATCGAGGGACAGAGACAAGGCTGTCAGTACCTCCTCCAAAATCTTCTTCCGCATCTTATCTGGCGCACCGCGCCAGCCATCCATAGCCTTCGAGATGACAGCTTTAGTCTTGGGATCAACACCATCAATTGTCCCAATAGCTGACAGCAGCTTCACGCCTGTTTCTGTGCCAGGCAGGCGAACTTTTACCGAGGCCACCGCAGTTGCAGCTGTCGCTCGCTTGGCCGGCGGCTTGTTAGAAGGAGGCTGTAAACCACCAGGGCTTTCCGGATCGTGGGCCCGGTTAGGCTCAGGGTTTTCGCCAGCCTTGTAGCGCTTGTGGTACGCCCTGACTGCTTCGTCGATAGTCTGGACGCCTGTGATGGCGCCAGAGCAGATGTCGGCCAGCAGTTGTGAATCTTCCGGGAGCTTGCAGATGCCTCGCCAGCGGTGAGCCCAGCTCTTCGAGCGGCCGGCAAACTCATTCTCGAACACCGAGATAGTGATCTGTTTATTATTCGGGCCGCACGGCTCGCCAAGTAACTTTTCAAAGTAACGGCGCAGCGCGATAACCCAACCACCACGCGAGATATCGAGACGGTCAAGATTCTCGTGAATCTGCTGGCTCATTGCAGAAATGTCGTCCGCCACATTGCCGACCGACGGGATAAAGTCTAGGTTTGCCAGGCGGCAGGCCCAGAACCGACGTTCACCGCCGACGATCTCGAAGTACCCATTCATCGGCCGCAAGCGGATAGGAGATATCAGCCCGTCTTTGGCAACGTTTGTCGCCAATGCAATCAACTCGTTCCACTCTTTCAAGAGCGCATCAATGCGCTTGCGCTCTTGCTCGTCTGCGACGGGAGTACTCACGCGAGGCTCACGCCCAAGAATGGCCTCCCAGCGCTTGTAGGTGGCTGAATCGGGAGCTGCTCGAAGCAACATGCGCTCAACCCGCTCAAGCCAGCGGCGCATGTAAGCCTTCCAGATAACGTCCTTCTCTTTTTCACTCGGAGCTTCAAAATTGAATTTGTGCCCATTCCGAGCTTCAGACGCAAGCCAGGCTTGTCCAGCTGGAGAAGTAAGCCATCCGTCTTTGACACGCAGCGTCCAACTCAGTGCGCGGTTACGCGATAGTTTGTTGATGTGCGTGGAGCTGGCGCGCCGGGGCGAGCCGGAGCGGGTCTTCAGATCCGGCTGAATGATCCGCGCCGCCAGCAAGTCCTTATAACGAGGATTGGTCGGCGTCGGACGAATAGAATTAAACGAAATGTTCGAGACAGGCTTCAGCGACGAAGCTGCATCCTGAAGAGTTTTGTCGCCAGTTAGCAGCCCATTGAGTTCGCTTGAACTGCCAATGTTGTTAGTCGCTATCTGCTTTCTCATGCAATCCGCTCCCATCCGTTACGCGCTTCCATCAACTTGCGCGCAACATGCTTAACAAATCTGGTCGAATCCACGCAGCTATTCGTGTCTTTGCCCGCGAAGACCTGGTCCGGCAAGTTGCGCCAGTTATCCGTTTCCGGGTAGTCGACGGATCGGCGAATGGGCTTCATCAGATACGGGCTCAAGGGCGAACTTTTGATGCGGTTGATCTGCTGCTGGTGAACCAATGTTTTTTCCTGAACGATGTTTGGCAGCAAGCCAAGAAGTTCCAGTGGAAGGTCACCAGACTCTCGCCGCTCACTGATTTTGGTTTCGAAATAACTGATCATGGACAGCACGCCGTCTACGCTTTGCTGCTCTGGTAAAAAAGGGATGTAGATGTGGGTGGCTGCGTTGATAGCGATATCAATGATTGAGTTTCGAGTCGGTGGGGTATCAATCACAACAAAGCTGTACTTCTCGGCCAGCTCTGGCGAGCGCAGCCAATCACGGAAAATATTCCCAGCTTCTAGGGCGGCGGCAGAGCCGGTTCGGAAACTTTGCATGTGTACCAGTTGATCTTCGTTGTTTGGAACGATATGGATCAGATCGCTCCCTACCGGCTGGCGTAGGTCCTTTGGAATAATCCCCATTTTTTCAAGCAGCTCGCCGGTATTGCTCGGGTAAGGCATAGGTTCAAGACTAGCCCCCTCGTTGAGCAAGCTCAGCCAGAGATCACACACCGAAGAACGCGTGATTTCCTCTTGCGCTTCGACCAGCGCAGGGTGAGGGCGTGGCACTTTGAAGATAGAGCCATTGACGATCTCTACGAGGTTCCAGCGTAGGCCGGTGTTGCCCTGTGGATCCAAGTCAATGTAGAGGATTGGCTTGCCCTGGTTGAACTCGGAGAAGGTAGCCAGGCCCTGAACAAGCACCCGACTTGTTACCGTCTTTCCGACCCCGCCTTTGTAGTTCGCTGCTACACAAACCGTAAGTGGCTTGAAGGCGAAATCGAAAACCGGCTTTTTGGCCACCATCGTTGAGGCTCCTGGGCGTTCTGAAGTGATGGCCAGCAACTTTGCTCGCCGATGGAGAGGGATCATACACAACTGTGGTACATCTTGCGTAGTACAAATTTTGATTTTGCGTGGTATCTGTTTATAGCCAAGCTTGCCCGCCAAATTTTTCTGGCGCCTACCTGGGGCGCAAAGTCATTCGCGAACGGTACCGAGATTCATGAGCTTGAATGTTGTAGGCGGTCAAGAATCCCTATGCCCTTCGCGCGGAGGCAACCACGACTTGCACAGCCAAAAGCCACATTGGTGGGCGGGTGATGGACAGGCTTTGCAAGCACTCAAGGTAGCGCCTTACCTGATCAAGTTTACGACAAGGCCACTCTTGGCGACGTCTTGAAGGGTTGGGTACATAACGGCCACTAAGAAGCACATATTGTTTCGGTCGCACACGTGAACCCACTTACAGGCTTGGTCGATTAGGAAGCTGTAATCTTTGCCCACTTGTTTAAGATCACGCGTATCGCCATTTTGATCAACGAAGAACCCACTAAGCCTCAAAGGAAAGCGGCACGCGTCAAGATCGTCGCAAAGCTTGTCGCAAAGCTGATAAATCATATCGTTGGGGTTGCGAAAACTAGGAAAGGTTGACTCCCAAGCGTTAAGGTCCATGCCAAGAACCTCTAGAGCATCGTCATTAGAATCCAAGGCAGAAACGCGTAAATGGTGGAAGATCCATTCGCCGCGGCTAAAGGCGGCAAGCTCATCCTCTGTCCACTCAACGTCCTGAACTTCATCCGGATTTAACCCACAATCATCCTCGACGAACGTCACAGCAAACGGGCGGCCGCGATACTCAATCACGACACTGAGTTCTTCGCTACCAGCGCTAACCCGCAGGAAGGTGAAGGGGCGGTTGATGCACTTCACGCTCGAAGTATTCATGATGCAAGGCCTGTATAGATGCTGGATTTCAAAATGGCAGAGCCACATTTAATGTGTAATTCAGTATACAGATATCTATATACCGACTCAATTTAAATTCACCAAATACCGTAAACAAAAAAAGAGCCATTCAGGCCCTTTTTTGCAAGCGATGTGACTCGACCTTACTGTCGGCGATGGTACGTCGCAGGGAAGTCCACTACGTCCGCTGCTGCCTCAAGAATGGATACATCCAGCACCTGGCCGTCTTCGCCGAACTGGGGGAAAACTACGGCCTTACCCGTGGGATCCATGAAGCACCAACGACATTCCTCGTCATACGAAACGCTGGTCACCTCAGGCGCGAAAGTGGCGACGTAACTAAACGCCCTCTGTATTGCGGCTTCTTGGAAAGCAAAAAACGGGGTTGTCTTTGGTTCTGCGACTTTGTTTTGCGTCATATGGGCGACCTTCGAGTTTATGGAGGAATGATCATCGCCAAGCTACTTGGCTCGGCGCGCCCATCAAGCCGCCTATGGAGCGTTGTGCGGGCGTCATAGGCAAAGGCCGACTCACCGCCGGCCTTTGAGTAGTGGAGCCCTCACGCTCAGGCGTGAGAGCTTAATTCGATAGCGGGGCGCTGATCTGGCGCGGCACCGGCGAGGGCTTCTGGCAAGCTGGCGCGGGCAATGGTGACGACCGAGGGGTTTACGTCCATCCAGTATTTGAAAGCTGAGTTATGGCATGGCGGGTTGACCGATACAGGTCGCTTTTGCAGCAGAGATTCAATTTCAGAAGTCACCCAACTGGCGTCAAACGGAAATTCAGTATGTTTCGCCCAAAATGCCGCACTGGTGATTTTGAACAGCATCTCGTACGCGGCAAGTGCGATCTTTGCGTAATGGCTTTCGGAGGTAGCGAGATGAGCCATCACTGGGCCAAATTGGCGAATGGCTTTGATTCGCAGGGTATTGGCGTAACTGATTTGTCGCGGGGTGGCACCTACTAGCGATGGCAATGCAAGGCGGTGAAAGCCCTTTTCCCGTGGCTGAACCAGCTCTTTGATTTCTACGCGGCACTCGAAGCAAATCGAGCCACGAGCATAGCTTGCGTCTTTGGCTTGATCCGAGCGGCGAGTGGAAAACTCGGTCACCGCAGAGTGGCCGCAAAGACGGGTGGCAACGGCATTAACATGCTTAAGCATAGGAATAACCCCAATTAGTAAGTCTAGGCTTAAGTATACACCTAAATATATACCAGTCTATATTTATCTGTAGTCTGTATGACTTTTTTGGGGTTTCCGCGCGCCCTACTTTACCTGCATGGTTTCAGAATCGGGTCGTCAGGATCGACACCGTTGGCTATAGCCATTTCTCGGTACGACTCAAACAATTCATGACCATTTTCGTCCAGGTCGTCACCAATCTCTCGCCTGATATAGGAGAGTCGGATGGAGAGGTTGTGGGCTGCGCCTCGCATCAAGAAGCCGGCGCACGTTGAAGGCTTGTCCGTTCCGGTGCTGTGACAACTGAAAACAGACTGGGCCATGTCATAAGCGGTTCGCGCAGAATGTAGAAAGGCTTCCGCTGGAAACTCGCCAACAGAATCCTTACGCCACGGACACTTCTTGCAGGGCTTACGTCGGTAGCACCGACCGCCCTCAGTGCTTGATTCGAAAGTCACAACCTGGTGATCTGCTCCAGCTGCTCTGGTCTCAATTACTTTGATCACTTTCATGCCGCCTCATTCCTTTGTCGTCACTATGCTCTAGGCTGCTTTACCCGCTTCAAGCCCGCGCAGCGGACCTAAGAGCAAGATGAGCTTGAGCCTGGTGCATTACCGAATTTGATGCGCTCATCTTCAGGGCTAGGCCTGGAGGAGAGGTTGCTTTTCGCCCGCTCGCCAAATCAGTCCGAATCCGCCGAGTTCGCACAAAAGCGCCCAAGCCGCATATGGAATATCTGTCTCGCCACCCGCCCACTTTCGAAAAGTCCTGGCGCCGGTAGCTCCCATTCCGAGTAGTTCAGCGATGTCTGCGCCTGTCAGATTAGTGCCCCTACGGGAGCCTACCGCTTTCACAAGAGCGCGAATCTCTGTAGGCGTAGGTTTAACCCAATTGGCGCCAGAGGTAAGGCACGCGCTTCGAATTAATGCCATGGGAGACCTGCATTTTCCGTTTGGATAACTGAGCTGGAGTCATTGGTAGCAGGGTGGGTAGTCGGGCAGAGTAAAGCGCAGCGACGGGGTAGTTTCATCATCGGGATCCGGTATTGGCCTTGGTGTTGACCCGGCCTTCACGAGAAACAATATATGCAAATCATAATGATCAGCAAATTAATTTGCCTTTTGAAGCACGGCCCTCAATTGAGTCGTCGACACGAAGGTGATTAGCCAGGGGGGAGGGCGCCACAATCAAGCCCTTAGAAATTGCTCTTCGAGAATGTAGCTACCCCTAAATGCAGAGGTGAGCACCACGCTTTTCTGGGCAGGCCCCGGAGTCTGATTAGCCATGCCAAGTCGAGCGGCTAAGGCCCCAGCTTCGCCTGCGAGATTCTCTGCGGTCATTGCCATCTGATCCATCAGCAACTGGAGCTTTGGGGGGGGAGTATCGCCATGCATAAGCCTCATGGTCTCGTGTTGCTTCAGTAGAGCAACTGCTTCGGCACAAAGCTCGACAGGGGTATCGTTTTTTTTCATTTCAAGCCTACACGAGTGGCGAAAACGGGTATTCATAAGAAGCGTCATGACCATCACTCCGATGGTCACTGGTCGCAAATTGACAGCACCTACCTGGCATATCACCAACCAAATTAATTTGATTCGACGAGATTCTTTGCTCTTAAGCGAATTTCTTGACACCATTACAGGCTATGTACAGTATTATTATATCTAGCTCGCTCTGCCAGCGTTTCTTTGTCTGATTGATCGCCACAGGTCAATGCCGCTACTCAGCGGTAAGCACACAAGCCTGTCGTATCAAAGCTGACCAGATCGAGCATAAACACAAACGGTAACCACGCGGTCTGCCAACCGCAGCGCCTGGGTGAGACTCAGCCGAAGATTTTCAACGAGAGGTTGGAGCTGGAATGAAAGCCCGAAAATTAAGTATTGCTGGTGAAGGAGCTTGCCTGTGAAGCGCAGCCTAATCGCGACCGCGCTCCTTGCGGCAACCGTAGCATCCTCAACAGCGTTCGGCGCTTTCTACCTGGACGACGGCAATATCGTCAGCACTGAGCGCGGCCAAATGGGCAAGTTTCAGCCTTACGATGCCGAGGGGCGCGCGACGTTTGAAGCCCCTAGCGCCAGCATGGCCCCTAAACAGGCCAAGTACAAAGATGCGCAACTGATGGTTGACCTCGCCTACTCGGCTGTAACTCAGCGCGGATCCGGTGAGCCTGGATTGGTTGCTGGCTTTGGCGACTCGCTGCCCTTTGTCGATGCTATGAGCATGATTTTGCCTTCCGGCTGGCAGCAGTATCGCGATAACACGCTGACCGAAAAAGAAGTACCTGAGCGTATCAGTTTTTCCGGTGGCCGAACTTGGCCTGACGTGCTGAAGCAAATCGGCGAGCGCTATGCGCTCCACTGGCATATCGACTGGTATGACAAGACCATTATGCTCAGTAAGGGCCGTCCAAGCATGGCAAGTCAGGCCCGCCAGTTGCGCGTTATCCCTGAGCCCGCCAAACCGAGCGGTGCGGCCGGCAATATTGCCCAAGGCGCCAATAAAGCAGCGTTGCCAAGCGGAGCAGTTGTTTTAGCCGCTCCTGGTAATACCAGCATAACAACCACGCATAGCATGCCCGCATCCTCGGTAAACGCGGCCACTGTTGTGGTCGGTACTACACCCAACTCTGCGGCTTTGACATCTACGACCGCCACGGTAGCCGTCGCACCTCCCAAACCATTTGTGCCTGCCATCCCAACCTGGAAGGTAGGGCCCAATGACAAAACCATCCGTGAAGCCCTCAAGGGCTGGACGAAAGCAGCTGGCTGGACATTCGAGCCAGAGCACTGGGCTGTTCCAGTCGACATTCCTATCACTGCTGGCGCCAGTTTCTCTGGTGACTTCAAAACAGCCACTCGGCAACTGATCAGTACAACTGAGCTGGGTGCAACACCTCTTCAGCCTTGCTTTTACTCCAACCGCGTCGTGCGTGTTGTTCCAATCAACGAGATGTGCGACCGGATGAGTGCTCGGTAATGAAGAACGATTTGAGAAAGTTCACCCTAAAGCCTGTTGTGGTGCTGGCAGCAGCACTTATCGCATCTGGCTGTTCTACTTGGAATGACAAGCGAGCAACAGACAGGCTGCACGATGATATGGGCCGAAGCACATATGACCAGGTCGGTCGTAATCTCGATGGTGTGACACTGGACGCAAAACGCGCTGCTCAAGACGTCGCGCGGCCATACATCACAGGCAAAGCCATTCCCCTGGCCCGTGAAGTAACTCTCCCTCCAGCGCTTCGCGGCATGGTCGATGTGACGTTGCTTTTCCGCGACTCAGGCGACCTGCTCATGATCGCCGACCGGATCACCGATGCCACCGGTATTCCGGTCAAGGTGATGCCGGATGCTTTGCTTCCAGCTGAATCTTTTATGCCGCGACTGGAATTGAGCCAGAACCAAAATGGCGCGGGCATGAACATGCCAGGTCTTATGCAGCCATCGCAGGTTCCGTTGAACCTCAATTCGCCGCTGCCAGGGCTCGGCACACCGATGGGCTCGGAACCGATCGTTTCGACACCGACGTCCGTTCCAGTAAGTTCTGCTCCGTCCAAAGGTGCAGCTAAAGAGCCGCCCCAAATGCTTGCAAAGGCGCTAGATGCAATCGCAATGCGCCGAAGCGTTTACTGGAAGTTCGACGAGCAGATTGCGGCGATTGTTTTTTACCGCACCGAAACCCGAACGTTTGAAATTCGCGGGGCGGAGTCATCTTCGTCCTCACTCATGTCTGTCGATCTGACTGGCGGGGTGGATAGCGCGAGCAATAGCGGCATGGCGAGCAAGTCGAAGGCAAACCTCGACGTGCCTGAGCAAAAAGCTGGCCCAATGGAACTGATGATTAATCGGATCGGCCAGTTCATGACTCGTTCTGGACGGATCGCGACCGGCGCTGGTGGACTGCTGGTGGTGACAGACACCAAAGGCGCGCTTGATCAGATCGATAGCTTCGTGCGCCAAGAGAACACGATGCGCCAGCGCCGCATCGATCTTGTGTTCGAAGAAATCACCATCGAAGAAAACTCCAGTTCGAACACCGGTGTTGGATTGAACGTGGCGTTCAACAGCAACGGTGGCTCGGTGAACATCAACGGGCTCAATAGCTTGATCCAGCAGGAGGGCGCGGCCCTGTCCATCGGCGCTACGGCCGGTGATGGCCCATGGAAGGGTTCGTCGGTGACCATGCAGGCCCTTGCTCGCCTTGGCAAAATCGTAGACCGAAAAGTTAACAGCTTCGGCGCCCTCAACGGTACCTCAGCAACCTCCGGTCGTCCGCGTCGTGAGAAATACATCGATAAGCTTGAGCAGACGCAATCGAACTCCGATGTGAATCGGCCTACGGTCACCGTGACCCAGGCCGAAGAGGTTTCTGGGCGGATCATCCAGGTAGTACCGTTTGCGTACTCGGACGGCGACATCAATCTGAATGTCAAATTCGACAACACGCCGACGCCAGTCATAACCAAGCAGTTTTTACCAGACGGAAGTTATGTTCAGTCGCCCACTTCGGAAAGCGACATTCTTCAACGCAACGCGGTGGTCCGTAGCGGTCAGCCGTATGTGATCAGCGCGACCACTGTCGACACGTCAGGCTACGACGAAGCCCGCACTGACCGCTCGATGCCTATGCTTTTTGGTGGATCTGACGTCACGAAAAACGCCAAGCGCGTAACGGTGTTCGTTCTAACCGCAAAGGTCAGTGAGAAGTAACCAATGACTGACGTGAACATCGAGCAGCTGGGGCCGAATGCCTGGCTTGTGATCGGCGGAATCAAATGGAAGCCGCTAATTGGTTCCGGTCTGGCGAGCAAATCACAGAAAGAGGCTGTCGCTGTAAAGGCAACTCACTTTGTTGCAGCTAGCTCGCAGTCGGCAGCAGTAGGCACGATTCAGCTTGCACCTGAGAAAAAATCCAAGGTCCCACGCAAGTTCTATTCGGCGGCGGCAATTTTCGCGATAAGCCACCCAACCGGGGCGGTAATCGCGCGCGAGGAAGTTCGGGGGGGGAAGTTTTGGGTTGTCGGCTCCCATGATGGGATGGTCAGCAAAGGCACTGACGTAATCTGCACGGCTGATGAAGCTGATGAAATTGTAAACGATTTCAAAAGGCGACATTCGAATGCGCTATTGGTCTCTGGTTCAGAAACAGATCTGAACCACTACCTAAATAGCTCGACGGAACTTCAACCAGTTAAGTCGCTGATTGAGAAAATCCCAACACCGGTAAAGGTAGCCGTTGGCTTTTTGCTCTGTTTAATGCTTATCGATACTGGCTGGGGTCACTGGAAAAAGTACAAACTCCGACAACTGCGCGAGCAGGATATCGGACAATTTGTAGACTCCCATGCTGAATGGAAAACCTCGCTAGACGAGTGGGCGAGAACCATAAAAACTGACGGAAAGAGCGGTCTATCGGATTTATATGCAGAGATGGGGCGAATCCCACTAGAGGTGGGGCACTGGAAACTGAGCGAAAGTACTTGCAAACAAGTTGCAAGAGGATGGTCCTGCACGGCGCGATATTTCAGGAAGGTGAATGCAACAAATCTTTCATTCACCAGCAATCTACCTCAAGGTTGGAGCGCAGGTTGGGATGGACTCACTACAGCGGTAGCTACCTGGGAAGTCAAAGCAACACGATTCCCACTCGCTCGCGCTGCGATACCAAAAGTGGGTGATTTCAGCGTGAATTACATCAGTCTGTTACAGCGTGTGCTGCCGACTTATCGCAAAGTGGAACTGCTGCCACCGTTAAAGGTAGTAATTGCTAATCCAACCGTGGTTCAAGTCTCACAAGGCCGAAACGAAGCAATACAGGTTCCGTACCCTAAAGACAATACAGTTGGTATCGAGATTCCAAGCATCCAACGGTTCACGTTTAACGGACCACTGCGCTCCTTAACAGTGCTTCCGATTACTGACGAAACGGTTATCAAGAGTTTACATTTTTCGGTGGAAGATCGGGCTTTGGCACCTTCGATGCGTGACAGCATCTTTATGGCTGAGCTGATAGGGGAAACTTATGTTAAGTAAAAACCAAGTTGCGATCTTGCTTTTCGCCGGCTCGTCGTTGATGAGTAATTGCGTTTTTGCTGATCCGGATTCGTTTTCGTCTAGTGCTGCGGGTGTCGTAGTGCCACGCACTGTTGAGCAAATGCTCGCTATTGATGCTCAGCGCGCACTAATTAACGAACAACGCCTACTCCTTGAAGAGCAACGTAAAGGAGGGTACGGCAGATTATCCAGCAACCCAGAAACTCAAATGGCGAGCCAGGAAGGCAAGAAAGAAGCTCAAAAAAAACCTGAGCCCCCTGTCCAAATTGATTTGCTCGGGATCTTTGGAGTTGGAAATGTTTTGCAGGCAGATATTGAAATAAATGGAAGCCGCTATCGGTATAAAAAAGGTTTTGAGCTTCCTGTTGGTGCTGGCGATGACTTCCGGTTCCGGCTAGTGAACATCAGCGCGCCGTGTATTTCACTGTCCGACTCTATTGGGGCGCCAAGAAAAGTCTGTCTCGCCAAATCGGCGCTGTAGGAGCATCCATGAACACTTTCAGCGCCGTGCTAAAGGGGCGGCCCGCAATTGCCGAAGTTCGTATCGGCTCTAACGAGCGCGATCTAAAGCGCGAGTACACTAGTGTTGATGAGCTTACTGTCGCACTGCCTTCTCGAATCGACAAACTCAGGTCCGACATTGTTGGTGACGCTCACTCAACCAAATTCTGTCCAGCCATATTGGTAGACGGGAGCTGGGTAATTCTGACTACCCCAGACTACGCGTTGTCCGATTTACTCGACAGTGCCCGTGACTCTTGCAGAAGTCAAAGCTCGCAAAAAGCTGAGCCTCTGACTTTTACGGTGTCACCAACGTTGCTTCTGACACTGCGTACGTTGAAGTCTAACGCCGACGGTGCCGTTGCCGCTAAAGAGGAAGCATCGTCGTACAAGGATGCATTCCGGGAGATTATCTCTTGGGGAATTAATAACAATGCATCTGACGTCACACTGAATGTTTCTGATACTGAGCCTCTATCCCAGATTAATTTCACAATTGACGGGCAGTACATGGCGCCCGCACGTTGGAAAATTGCGTCTAAACGGATGGAAGAGATCCTCAATGTTGCCTGGCAGTCAAACGAGGGCGGCGCAGGCGCCGTCTTGAGTAAAAAAGCAGAAACGCAGTGCAGAGTACAAGTAACTCTCGATAGTGGCCCTGTTATGGGGCGATGGTCGGGTATGGCCGCTGACAGGGTTACGTCTGTGACACTTAGGCTGCTTAAGGTCGACGCCAAATCGGTTCAGAAGCCTTTGGATCAACTGGGCTACCTGCCCTCGCAGATTGAAACCTTTGAGCGAGCACAACGTTGTGAGGGGGGGGCAATCATCTTTTCCGGGGTAGTAGGTTCCGGTAAGACGGTTTCTCTTGCGAGTCTGCTGTCGCTGCTCCCCGCTACGCGAAAAATAATTTCGTTAGAAGATCCGGTTGAGCTGATCATTCCCAATGTTATTCAAAACACAGTGACTCGGTCCCTTGAAGACCTTGAGGGTGATCCATTCACAGCAAAGCTGATGACATTGAAGCGGTCCGCACCAAATGACGTCTACTTAGGTGAAATCCGCGACTTGAAAACCGGTACAGCATGCAGTGATATTATTGCCTCTGGTACAAACCTCTACTCAACGACTCACGCTACATCTGCAATGCAAATCCCCGAGAAGTTGTACTCGGAGATGATTGGTATGTCTTCAGACTTCCTCTCGTCTCCAGGCATGTTAAATCTACTTGTGTATCAAGCACTGATCCCAAAGCTCTGCAAACACTGCGCTCCTTCTGCTGAAATTCTCACAACGGAAGGCGGGATTGATAGGATGGGACGTACGCGTACTAGCGATTACTGGAAACAGTATTTCGGCAGAATCAGTAAACTCTACCAAATTGACGCGCTAAAAATGAAAGTCCGTAGCGTGGAAGGTTGCCGGCATTGCAACAACGTCGAACTACCACTGCTGAACGGCTATCTCGGGCGTGACTCGGTGTCGGAAATGATTGAGCCAGTTATTGATCGTGAGGTTCTGCGAAAAATTAAAGCGCGCGATATGCTCGGCCTCCAAGAACACTTGGACCGATTGCCAAAGGCTGCTTTTGACGATCCCGACATGACCAATAAAACGATTGTTGAGTGCGCTATCTATAAGGCTTTGCAAGGCACCTTTGATCCGCGCGACATTGAAGGTAAGACGAAATCGTTCGAGACAATCGAATTGATTCAAAAGCAGAGCGTGAGGTAGTCATGGCCTTTAAAGATTACCTTAAAAAAATAACAAGCTATTTGGGGGCGTTGTTTGGGGTGCAGACAACGTCTGCTGTGTCGCTGGACACTCGAATTGCAGCATTCATTTTCCGCTCGAAACGTGCGGATTATTATTACTATCTTGCTGACGTGATTGAGGGTACAAGAGGGAAGAAATCTCTCCTCGATATTTTTTTGAGCGATGCAAAAAGGTACAAGACTTCAGCACGAGGGAAGTTATCAGCCCACTGGGCAACTCAATTTGACCGTTGTGGGGGGAGTCTCTCCAAAACGTTCCAAACAACATTACCTGATGAAGATGTAGCGGCTCTTGAAGCACTGCAAGATTCTGGTGGGGAAACAGCCCTTGAATCTGCTTTGCGCGATCTAGCTGCCAATACTGAGTTGGTGAGCAAGGCAAAGGCGATTGTAATCACTACCTCAGCAGTGGCTATTGCCTGCCTTGCTATGCTGGTGCTATTTGTTATCCTGATGCCGGCATATATTGTGCCAAAATTGATTGCAGCCTTTTCAATGTTACCGCCTGAGTACTATCCAGCAAGTGCAGTTAGTTTTTTTTCGCTCGCTGATTTCGTTGGGGATTACTGGGCATTCATCGTTCTTTTCTTTGCGGCATCTATTTATGGATGCGCATGGTCGCTGTCGAATGTTACTGGGAGGTCACGCCGTTACTTAGATAAATACGGTATGGCATGGGGTCTTTATCGAGACTTTCAAAGCATACGGTTCCTCTCATTTCTAGCAGCCATGATTAAGAGGCGGGGAAACGAATCAACCGTGCTCCTTGATGCAATCGAAATGCAAACTGTAGGTGCGTCTAGATGGAAGCGGCATCACATTGATCTGATGCTTCAATACATCAAGCGCGGCTCGATTGGTCCTGAGCTATTTGCCACGGGAATCATGGATCAAACCATGGAGTGGTATATCGCCGACTTGATTGAGGCGCGAGGTTTTGAAGATGCTCTAGAATTTGTAAGGGATCGATTGAAAGAGCGTGTCCTGAAAAAAATCACTGCTCAGAGCGTTGTAATGAGCTGGGTTGTCCTGATGTCATCGATTGTACTGTCCAGTTGGCTCATGTTTTGGCAAATGGCGGTAACTGAAGATATGCGAAAAGCATTGCAAATGTTTTTAGCACAATGATTAATTTTAACTCATGGAGTAAGACCCGTATGAAGTACCTGGCTAAGAAAAAGAAGCAGGAAGGTAACTACCTGCTTTCCATCGGCATTGGCATCATGATCCTGGGCATTCTTGCCGTTTGGGGGATTCCCAAAATTCAGGACTACATCGTCGAAGGCGCGATTCCATCCGTCGCTGAAGAGGCCCAGCGTTTTATTGCCCGCGTGCAAGTAAGCAACTCGGGGTCCGGTACAACACCTTACACCGGCCTCACCCAAGCCTATTTTGCCCGCTCTGTACGAGGCACCAGTTTGCAGGTCGGGACCATCGCCGGTGAGGGTACAGGCGGCACTGTGGTGCGCCATGGCCTTGGCGGCGGCAACAATGGCACCGTTGTTATTTCTACTACTGGGGATTCGTTCGCGCTCACATTCAACAACGTGAACGCGGCAGCATGTCCTGGCTTGGCCACTGCACTCCAGCGAACCGTGGATGACATCTCGATCAATGGCAAGACAGTAAAAATCACTGATACCGACAAGACTGTTTCTGCTGGTTATGTAGCAGGTACTGCTGGCGCTCAATGCGCTGACGGCGACACCAACACCTTCATCTTCACAATCCGCTAATCGCGACGAAAGAAAGGAATACCCAGCGTGGGCAATTCACCCAAGTTCCTGAACCGTGCCAAGCGACAGCGCGGTTTTGCAATGATCAGTGTGATGGTGGCAATTCTGCTTACTGGCATGCTGTATTTATGGGGATCGGGGAAGTGGTCCACGGCTGTGTATGAGTCGGCGGCAGAGTCAACCGGCCGCTACCTTTCCCAGGTGCGCGGCGCGACCCTCACAGCGCTCACCAAGCACCTGGAAACGTTCACTCTGGTGGACACGAGTACAGCGCCACCTGGGACATACCCAGCGGCGCCGGCGTGGGCAACATTTGCAGGCGCTTCAACGACTATTTCTGTTGCGGACCTCAAAGGCTCGAAGTTTCTACCCGATTCTTTTCCTAATACGCCGCCGCTCGGCCGCTCAGTGCATGTCACCATTTTGCGAACTGGCACTTGCCCTGGTGCGGACTGTGCCGTAACTGCGTATGCGTTCACCTGCTGGCCGATTTCAAGAGGGAAACCCTCGGGGGCGGTGAACAACGCGACGTGTCCGGCTGCACCTGGGAATTGGCAGTCGGATCCAAGTCTGGTTGGCGCGGTCATCATAGCTACTGATGGCTACGGTGGAACAAATAGCTTGGTACCAGGCACGATGCGAGGTCCGCTGTTCAGCATCCCGAGTGCAAGCTTGGGAATCCCAGGCGCAAGCGCGGGCAATGTTGCCGTCTTGGCCTCGCTGACTGACAACCTATTCCCTCAGTTCGTCCGCCAGGGCGATACGAGGCACATTTATCTGAAGGATGCTCTGTCGGTTACCAAACAGATTACGACTGATGAAGGGCTCACCATTAACACAGCGGTAGCGGCCGGTAGCGCGTGCCCTACACCTGGCTCGTACGCAACCAGCAGCGCCAACACATTTGTTCAATGCGTAGGAGGCCAATGGTTCGAGCTGACTGGCTACACGCTGATGGCAGCTCAAACGCTCGCAAACGGCGCCACAGTGGTTGATCCGGTCTGCCCTGGTGCGAATCGTGCCCCCTTTTCATTCGCCACTCTTCAGAACGCAGATGTGACCATGAGCGGTTCTGATATCAACGTCTCGGGCACTCTTGCCGGTGGTATCACTGGTTCCGGTAATGTGAGTGCAAGTGGCCGTGTTGATGTCAGCGGTACTTTTAGCGGTACCACCCAATCCACACCTTCAAGTTCCATCCGAGTAGCGCAGGGCGTATCTATCGTAGGTGGGCGTGTGGTCATCACGCCAGCAACGACGAATGCACGTGCGTTGGTTATGCAGGGCTGCCGCTCGCTGTGATACGTAGAGGTCTGTAGCTGTCATGACGATTTTGAAACTCATTCCCCTAGCTGCTCGTACCACATTATTTTGCTTGGCGTTTTTTGCTGGCAGTTTAGCTGTTGCAGCTCCGGTACCGCCTAACCCAGCTGTAGATCAATGCCTGCAAAATGCAGCCAATCTGCACCGTGTGGACTTGAGGCTTTTGCGAGCTGTCGCCAAGGTAGAATCCGCCTTTAATCCCAGCGCCAGGAACTCGAATAAGAACGGAACTGGTGATACTGGGCTGATGCAAATCAACGACTGGTGGCTACCAACTCTTGCTCAGTTTGGAATCACCAAGGCGAGTCTCTACGACCCATGCACCTCGGCTTACGTTGGGGCATGGATCTTGGCCAAGGAGATTAATAAGCACGGCCTCACATGGCGGGCTGTGGGGGCCTATAACTCGCCAAACGAGGCAAGTCAGATCATCTACGCCGAGAAGGTCAACAAAGCTCTGAGAGACATGCCGTAGCGCGCAGTGACCCCTCCTTTGCTCCCCTCTCAACTGTTCGGTAGTACCCCATGGAATATGTTTGGCGAGTTGTATTGACTGGAATTTGCTTGGGCGGTGGCGTTGGATGGATCATCGCCTCGTACACCTTGCAGATACCGTTGCGCTGGAACTACTTCATGCGCATCGAGGCGCGTGATTGTTTGGGTATCGCCGGCGATTTCCTTGCCCCGCCCCCTATGCTGATCCTACGGCGCGACGCAGACCGACGATCACTTCTGATCGTTTTTATCTGCGTTGCAGAGACGATCATGGCTATAGCCGTTAAGGGGTTTCTTCCAGATGTTATTCCTCTACTGGTTTTCGCCTACGGCCTGACTGCCGCTGCGATAGTCGACCATGAACACATGATCCTTCCCGACAGCATTGTCCAGCCGCTCTTATGGTCTGGCCTGATCTATGTTGCCGTAACTGCACCGAGGGATTTGCAGTGGCACGTCCTAGGGGCCGCTGTTGGCTATTGCCTTCTTCGCTGGCTACCACGTGTAGGGGAGGGGGATGCGAAGCTGTGTGCAACTGCTGGGGCTTGGTTGGGGCTAACCGCTCTACCAACGTTCCTAATGATCAGCGGGGGGCTAGGCGTAGCTTCAGCACTCATTTATTTCTGGTTCAGACGCAAGTCATCCGCTTGCCCTTTTGGGCCGCCTATGGTGCTCGCCGCACTAGTAATAATGACCTCTGAAACGTTGGGCCTCCCCCCGTCCATAGTTGGTTAACGAAGTTTTCCAGCAGGGGGAGGGGCTGCACATCTGTGCCAGCGACTTGAAGTGAGATGGCGGTGAGGTTTTCGCGCACCGCAGCGACTACTTTTTCACCTTGGTGGTGGGCTTAGTAGGCGCGCTCTTGCCCGTGCTTTTAGTCACGTCTGCTTCCAACCGTGCAAGCCAGAAGCACCCAACGGCAACTAGCCCGAGGACGATTACTCCCAGGATATGAGAGATCACATTTGCCCAGTATTTGGTGGCATCGCCAGACATCGCATACGTATGCCTCGGCCCCCATTTATTGGTCGTGGTGGTGACCCCGCTAACTAGATCACTAGCGACTTCCACGCACTGCAAAATGACTGTCATAAGAGCCAGGCAACCAACAGCAGTTGTTAGCCAGGCGCCTGGACGAAAAATAGGCATTGATGCCGACCTCAAAGTTGCGACCCCGCTCAGGTGACTTTCATGTCACCGCATGGTCGAGATTTGCCTTGCTATTGATGAGCGCTTTCGCGCGCCGCCGAAGCGCTGCCACCTGCGCGGCTATTTCGGGGAGTTCGGCCTTGAGGAGAAGCAGTTCTTCCGGGTCCGTTTCTTTGGCTATGTCATCAGTAAGCGAGGCCAGTTGATCAACCTGTTCAGCTAGTTCAAACGCAAGAGCTGCCCGCTTGGTTGTGTAGATCCCAAGCGGTAAATCTGCGCCAACCTTAAACTGACGGCGGTAGCCGCTCCATATGTTAGGCAGCCATCCGAAATCACCCGCTTTTCCGGAAAGTTTGCCCCAGGTTCCAAAAGTCTTCATGGCGAGGTTGACCACTTTGGGAACCACAATTCCACGGCCTGCTAAGCGAACACCACAAATTGTTTTAGAGTTCCGTCGTGCCCGAATATTCCGGACAATCCATTCCTCAAAGCCTGTCTTAGCCTTTCCATTTTCAAAGGTTGAATATGCACGATAGAGAACGGCACCGACTTTGATCCGGCTTGCTGGATAGGGCTGACGCTTCGGTGTGGCCATAGAGGTCATCGTTGTTTGCCTATGCGGATCCGCGTTTGCCGGTGCCCTTGCAAGGCTCGCAGTCAATGCCAGGGGTACGTGGGACCGCGTGGTATCCGTCACCGCCGCAATATTCGCAAGCAGAGTTCGAGTTTTGGCCGTTGTGAACACCCGTAAAAGCCATGTTGCGACGACTGCCGCAGCAGCTAGGTATTGGGGTCTTCTCCGGCGCGTCTTTCAAGACTGGCTGCAAGGTTTCGTTCTTGCAAACGCGGCAAGTGTATTTGAAATGGGTAGCCTGACTGGTCATCGTTTTTCCTCTAATTGATGCCCGCGAGGGCCGTGTTTGCCATCCCTGCTATTTCGGCTTTTGCAAGGTTTGCGGCATGCTCCAGCCAAAGAGGGAAAAATTGATCGAAAGTAAATTCGATCACTTTGTCTTCGCTCAGCGAATCGGATGAACCGAAGTCAATGAATTCGGTAGTGTCACCTACACGGCATAGCCCGTATTCGTTTGCCTGGTGAAACCATGACAAAAAGGCCTCGGCAGGGCCCTGGTCCACTGTCACAGTGAAACTCTCGAATTCCGGTCCGTTATAAAAGTCAGCGGGGTCGTCGCAGGGTTCGGCGCGCCCGACTTGTCGAATTGTTGCTCGAACGAAGATATGCGAAGCCATGTGTTCTTTTCCTAAATCAATTTGAGTTCACGTGCGGCTTCGGCCCATGCCCAAGATTCGCGCTGTCCCCAACCAGTAACTTTCCGCGAATTTGGGTTCATCAAAATTTTGTATCGCACCTTCCCACCAGCAAATGTCCCATTCTCTTTCACCGCTATTGCTTCGGGATATTTACGGATGACCAAATCCTTCGCTTTCATATTGTTTATCCAACTTGTTTTGTGGGATGCCACAAAGCAGGCATCGACACTTGTAAGGTGCGGTACGTTGCTTCGGCGGTCGGCGCGATTGTTTGAATGTGACCATCATGCCGAACTCGATCCGAAGGCGTGGTATTGGTGACGCCTTGTGGTGCCCACACTCAAGGGTGAGCCACCAGTATTCTCCGCCCTTAGGGCCTTCTGAATGCTCGATGTTTACAACCTGGCGCCAAGGGTTCATCTCAGGTTTTCCTTCAGCTCTAGTGTGCGTGGCACTTGTTGGCCTTTGCATGACCGACACAAACCTTGGTCGGTGCGCCCATCTCATCAACGTCTGCATGACACATGAAGCCTTTTTGGTCATAAGCTTTGAAGTCCGCATCAGACGTGGCAATCGGTGATTGGTTGGCGATAGAGCCGAGTCGGTAAGCGCAGCCATGACATGCCCCATCCGGGTCACACTTATCAGCCAGTACTACGCCCTGGCACGCGCCGATGATCGTCGGGAGGTTCACACTGTCGAACCTGTCAGGATGCACACCGCATTCGACGATCAGCACGGTATCGCTCATTTCGGCACAGTTAGCCGCCACCGAATTGGCCATCCCAATGAATTGCGCAAACAGCTCAACGAGGCGTGACCCGCCATGCAACTGAACATAGCGATTCAGTGCCTCACGACGCATGGCTAAATCAAGCTTGGCCATGCTCGCCAGTTCAACCGCATCGGCAGGCGTCATGCTGTATTCAGTGTTCTCCGTCATGGCGGTCCTTTCCTGCTTATTCGGCTTCAGTCTCTAATTGCTCTTCCAGAGCGACGTGACCGTAGGGTACGAAACGCACATTCATGTCGTTGACGTCTGGGTCAAATTCTATGGCCTTCATTCCCTCCGAGGAGTTCAGACCATGCTGCAAGACGACCTCTTGCACTGCTTGGCAGGGGCTATTGGTTATAACCTCCGCCAGCCATTTGTCGCCCTGATACACGTTCCAGAAATGCGCCACTACTTTTCTCCCGCTCTTTCTCTAGTCAGTCAGACCAGTCACGCCGTCGCCTTTCCAGAGGCGGCCTGCAACCTGGCGAATCAGTTCGAGGTCTTCTGGTTTATTGGGCGAGTCGAATAGCGCACCAACAAACTCGTCCTGAGCAATTTCCCGACAAAAATCCGGGCGGGAGTAACCCGATCCGAACAAGTTTTTGTACTTCTCTTCACCCAGCAGAGCCTGAGCTGCTTTATCGAATTGCGCCTTTGTGGCCATGGACCTTTTCCTTCAACAGTGCACATCATGCCATCGCGTCGGTTATACGGGCCTGGTTGCATCCAGCTCGACGCGGTAGTTCGTAAGGTCGTACCCAATGCCTTTACCGGCGGCTCTTTCAACAAACTTTCGCAGCTTGGTCAGCGCCTGCTTTTCGCTCGGTGCCTTGAGGCTCATTCGGTAGCAGCCTTCACCCTCAATCATGGTCCAGCAACGGAACCAGAACTGTTTTTTCGGCGCCGTCTTACGCTCGACGTAGCCAGCGCCGCCACATTTGAAGCAGACACCGCCTTGAACGTGGGAGAACGCCCTGATATGGCCTTTACCGTTTGCGCAGCGCGGGCATTCAACCTTCATGATCTCCCCCTTACCAGCCGCGCATGCCGTGACTTTGCATCAGAACCGACGCTACGGTACGTTGCGGCTCAACCATGTAATCCAAGAGGTGTTCAGCCTGCTCGTCGGTAACTTCTGTGAAAGCTTTCTTAACAGAGATCCCGTAATGAGCTGCGATTGATTCCAGAATTGCGGCCTTTGCATCGTCGCCGATGACGGCAAGAAATTGCGCGTTTCTGTTGGTCATGTCAGCCTTCCTCAGTGATTCGCTTCAATGAGGTTACTTTACGGTATAGCGTAAAATATAAACAGCTTTATTTATGGTATACCGTAAATTAATGAGAGCTGCCGATTCTGCTATTTCCGTCTTGGATTGCCTTGAAACGCAGAGGGGCCTGCACTCGAAAGTCAGCGCCAGCCCGCAGCAAAAGAAAATGCTCGGCAGGACGACTATCCCCGCTACCAAAGACCTAGAGACCTAAAGCAAACAAAGGCCAGAAGGCCTCTGAGTAGAGTGCGGAGCCCGCTTATTGCTTGTCTCGCTTCGCCACCTCGCCTTCCATATAGTCGGTTAATGTGGATTTATTTTCCTTGGAAATCTCAAAGCGAGCGCTGCACTTAATACCACCATCGCTCTTTTCGCTGAATTCGCCATCAACAATCCTGAGGACTGTGTAGCCACTTAATCTTGCGTTGATCTCCGCGTGGCCGCGCAGATTGGAGATGCAGTCGTCACGCTCCGTGAGCGGGTGTGAGTCGGCGTGTGCTAACACAGGGAGAGCAGACAGAGAGAGGGCAAAGGCAAGTGCTTTCAGACCGGTACGCATTGATCGTTCCTTCGGTTGCGTTGCAGGGTTAAGGGGTGTATCGCGAGCATGGGCCCGTTGGGTTGAATCTATGCTTGGACATCTTGAGTATAAAACTTGCTGAGCTTCATGACCCGTGCACTCTCTGCAAAAAGGACGTGGAGTCGCAGAGAGAACTGACTTTTGTTCACCCCATACTTCTCCCACGCAGCAGTTCGCGGCAGACCATTCACCAGGTGATCGCGCAGCGCTGGGATCACCTTTTTACTGCTTATCGATGTGCCGCTGAGAAGCAGCTCGAATTGCTCGTCCGTGACGCGCCCTGGAACTAAGCCATGTTTGACATCGTGAGTAGTGGAGGACATGTGCCACCTCATAGCTTCGGTTAATTGGTTTGAGAAATCAGTTGCGCCGATTTGCGCTTGATCGGAGTTTACGCAAGACCATAAACACGTCAAGGTATTATTTACGCTAATCCGTAAAGCTGTTTTGAGGATCCTCACCAGCGATCAATGAAATTTGGCGCTGACACGCGTCGGCAGGGGTGGACCAAATCACTTGCAGAAGGACTTCTGTTCGAGCCTTACACGCCGCCAGAATGTTTTGGGTATAGTGATACGATATGCTGTCATCTAAACAAAATTGTCTTTCATTTTGAGCCTAACGCCATGCCCCTAGCATCAACGCTCACGGATTTTATTCTTCATCTCGGGCCGAATGGCGCCGGCGAAAGCTGTGCACTGTTGAGAACGCCTGGTGATGCCTGGATTGAGCCAGGACATGTTCTGATCACCGCTACAGGTGAAGAAAGCTATGACCTATCACTGGTTACGTCGTCCCAGGAAATTCACCTGCTTGGCGTCTCGCGTCGACACATCGATCACATACGCGGTCAAGGACTGTACGTCATTCAGCGACGTGATCAGGAAACCGAAAGCGAGGCAGTTCTGCTGGAGTGGCGCGAATGATAAATATCCAGAATTTCCTGTCGGGCGGAGAGACCACGTTGTACTCGCGTAAATCGTCGCTAGCGCTAAAGGCGGCCGCTGCGGTCGTCCTGCCCTTAGCAATCAGCATGCTTTCCGCGTGTACGATTGCGCCCATGCATAATGATCACACCGAACATAGTTCGAAGGTTGCTGCAACAATCAACGCGAGTCCCGGAAGTAGCTTCACCAGCTACAAAGCTGATGGAACCACTCTGCTTCTTCAGGCACTGCTGGATCCGAGTATGCGAAACGTGAATGTCGCCTCCTCAACGTCAGCAGTGCTGGATTCATTTATGTCGGCCCTGCCCAGCAGCATTAAGTCGAGCGGCCCCTGGAGTGCCCCAGCGGATAAAATCGCCAAAGAGCTGCAAGAGGACTCAGACGGCGTGGCAATTGCTGCCCACAACAAGCATGACGGTTCAGCCTGCATCGTTTTGGCTGTTGGCGCATCCCGAACACTTGATGCATTTGGGGAACCATCAAAATATATTGATTTCAAAAACGCTCTCTATGTCGCCGATGGGGGCTCGCATGATGTTGCAACCACTATTCACGAGCTGACCCATTGCCAACCCAACGTGGTGATGAAACTCGAAAATCACCCGCTTTCGCCTTACTACCAATCGAGCGTTCGAGAACTGCGGTCCGACCTGGCAGTAGTTCTCTATGGTGCTTCGCGAACGGGCTCATTCCAGCCTGGCCTTAACCAGGTAACAGCCTATCGAGGTGAAACGCCGGCGCGGCCAAGCCATGAAACGATATCCATGCTAGAGACGATAACCCACAAGCTGAATCCAAAGTCGTTCGTGGGCATGCCTGTGAATGAGCTAATCGAATCGGCGGTTAAAATCGTCAATGACCTAGCACCAGAGACCAACAAAGAGCTGCGCCTAGGCTTTGCGAAGGATGCATGGAAGGACCGACTGATTAACAGGGGAGCTGTCAAAGTATCTGTTTCAGAGGCGAGTCCCGTTTATTCGGGTTTTGCAGGTCAGCCCGTCCGGGTGGATTTGAAAGAGCATGCCAACAGAATCATCAATCGCTCCCTCGATCAGGCCCTGTCTCAGGTTGATGTCGTGCGCGGAGCTAAAACATTCACTGTTGCTCGGGTTGAAGCTTTCGCCAAAGGGCTTGGAGTCTCAATCAGTGAGGCTCAAGCGGCCAAGGCTGAGTTTCTAGACGGGAACCTGGGGCACAGATCCGCAACCCTTAAGGGTGGTGATATTTTAATCACCAAGACCCCGTACAACTTCAAGGATCTTGAGGTTTCAGTCCAAGGCGAGCTGAACGCCATGGTGGCCAGAGGCGCGATTAGCTTAGAAAACGATGCTGAGCCGGCTCAGCATGTGGCATCAAACGGAGGTATTACGGGTGCGGGCCTGAACAAAGCCTTTGGAAGCGCCATGCAGGCGCTCGATGCCGGATTAGAAAAGCTTAAGGAACAGCAGAGTTTCAGGCCACCCACCTCGCATCGAGGGCCGCGACACTGGTGACTTGACTAGCCCAGTAAGCATGGCTGGCTGTAACCGAACCTTAAGCGGGTAACGTGGGTGATCGGCATATGAAGTCCTATAACTGTTCGTAGATCTTCTTGACCCTGTTGGTAAAGTGGGGATTTGCGTGAGTCGGTTTACCGTAGTAGAACTTGGTAACCGCCACCCACATGTCGCCCTGATTGCCACCAGCTTTATTCATGTACCACCATGCGGCCGCGCGGTAATTCGTGCAGGCGTCCCATTTTAACGACTTGGTGGACACCCCAAGACCCTTCGCCATTTCCGGTAGGGCTGGGCGCCCGAGCCCCATTGGCCCGAATGTCCCGCGAGCTTCAGCGTTCAGTTTACAGTCGGGTCCGCATTGCTCCCAACCTTGTGCCAAGGCCATCGCCTGGAACAGTTTCGCTGGCATGGAGAATTCTTGAGCAGCAGCTGTAGCGCAGTCAGGGATATCGTGAGCTTGGGACTGGCTCATGAACAGGGCCGACCCGATCACCAACAACAGTCCATTTAGATTTTTCTTCATGCGGTAATCCTTGTCTTGACTTGGGCGTAAAATGACGCCCCTCTACGTACTCTGCCCAGCGTCTTACGGCTGGGCTTACTTCTATCGTTAAATTTCCTAACGAGTCGAACCGGATATTGGTAGGTTGCTCAACAAGTGAAGACCGGTTTGTTTGACGAAGGCGGCATAGTCGACCGGCCTTTCAATTCGAGTTTCAGCGTTCGGCAGAATATACGCCCAGGCACGCTGTGACTTCTCGTCGTACACGAGCTTGAAAAGGCGAGTCGGTACCCAAACCCTGCTCGCGCCAATCGTCCTATGGCCATCGTCAAAAATCGGCCCTGTGAATACGAAAACATCGCCATCCGCCCGTAGCACGAACTTGCGCACGTCCGCCTCGACCTTGCTCCACGTCGTTCGGTTATTCGATGCATCCTGCGGGACCATATTCGACAGCGAAAAAGATTGAGCCATGGCATTAGGGGATGCAGCATCGCCGGCAGGGGCCTGGTGACCTCGGTCAAACGAACTGCCCTTGTAATCGATCAGCTCTGCCCTACCACTTTTTGGAATGCGTGGGTCTGGGAAAAAAACATTCGTTCTTTCGCCGCCTTTTGCGCTTTTGATTGTTGATGCTGTAAGCCTTTCTACAACCACAAGAGGTGTTTTGGTCGTCTGCGAATAAAGCACCGCGAAGGAGTCAGAGCAAAGTGCAAGCGGCCGCATACTGCCCTGGACTTTACTGAGGTCAAACGGCCGTGCTGCCGGAAAACTTCCTGCACATGCGTCGAATGTTTGCTGCTGTTGTTGTTTCGAATACAGCGCCAGCGCATCGCCAGAACTGAATGAGCTGCCATACAGCTCATGCTCGATAGGTTGAGCGATGAAGGACAGCAGGCCGCGCGCATCCGCGACACCTGAAAACAAGAGCAAGGCGGAGAGCCCCACTGCAAACCTGCGTAGGTTCATGCGTGAATAATCCAAGGTCATGAGGTGTGTGCGTGAGCGCGTACAAGGGCAGCCGCAGGCTGAAGCTGCAATGATCGAGCAATGAGGTCACCGACGCGGCAGAGCAGGCCTCAGCGTGTTTGAGGCCTGTCCCGCCGCACAGTCAGCGTCAGGACTGAATGGAGCGCTTCAGCACTAAGCCCGCCTTGAAGCCAGGTACAACGGTTTCGGCGATCTGAATTGCTTCACCAGTGCTTGGGTTGCGGCCGGCGCGGGCAGCGCGGACGGTTGCTTTGAAGGTGCCGAAGCCTACTAAAACGACTTCCTCTTTGGCCTTCAGAGCAGCGGTCACGGAATCAATGAAGCCATTGAGTGCTGCGGTGGCTGCGGCTTTGCTGAGATCGGCAGAGTCTGCGATAGCATCAATCAGTTCAGATTTGTTCATGAGTCACTCCAATTGGGGTTTTACTTTGGTTGAGTTGATTTTTTGTACATGATCATGCAAGCCCAGGCGATCACTAGGCCTCCTAGGAGGCCGCACAGGACGCCAGCCATATGATTCTGGGGTAGCGTGCCGAAAACGAAATACATGACGCACGCGACCGACAGTGAGCACTGCAAAGCAGAAGCCCAGGCGAACGCAGACGGGCGCCTCATGATCCAGCCGACAAGCCAAAAGACGAGCGATATCGGAGCCAATACCAGTGGCGCGAATAGGATGTTGAAGCTATCGGGTTGCAGCAATTGCTTGAACCTTTGATGGCCGTGCAGGCACTAGTGATGGTTGGTAAGGGAGCGCCAAACAAATTGGTCGCCCCCTCGGTGTTGAATCAGCGCAGCCCTGGCCCTGGCTTCACGCGCGTTGCTTGTTCCCGCTGATCCAGCTTGCTGGATATGTTACCCAGCCCGGACTCTAATCGTCCTTTGAGTGTGTCAGCAGGGCTGCCGTCAGCCGACAGCGTAGCTCGGTCCGTTGCAAACTCGCGTTTAAGCATTTCATTTTCTTTTCGTAGATGGCCGGCTTCTTCACGCAACGTAGTGAATTTTTCGATCACCTTGGTGAGAGCGGCGGCACCAAGCCCAGTACCAAACGCAGCCGCGAAATACTGGTGCGTCTTGTTGGCAACTTCAAAGGGGAGGTTGCCTTTGAGAGCCTCAAGAATCATTGATTTGTCTGGGTTGTTGATCATGAAGTACGCGGACTCAAGCGCTTCCGGAACTCGATTCATTACAGCCATAGCGTACATGGCTCCAGTAACGGCGCCGACAGCAAGCAACGGACTGGCGGCAAGGACTGCGTTCACCTTGGCGCTGGGCATGTAGTTCTTAGCGAACTTGAAGAAGACATCACTTGCCTTGTCAAAAAACGACTGTTCTTGTTTGTTCATGGCCATCTTTGCAAATCCTTTTAGGCGGCGGCGGGGAAGTCGGTGTCGACCAGGTTGCAATGCTCTTCGACATGCTTGAGCTGTTCCAGCGTCTGCTTTGGCGTAAGTAAGCAGGCGCCTTCGCAAATCTCCGTGAGGAAAAGTGCGTAGGGCAGCGAAAGCTTGTTCACGCCCTCCAGCAGTTCTTTGCTTGGTTTGGACTGTTCAATCCGTCGCAATCCGTTTTCCAGGCGCTCGCTGAGAGTGCGGGCGGTATCAATGATGCTTTCGATTTCTTTCTGAGTAGATTGCATGGTGGGCTCTCTTTACATACGGGGGCCGAAAGAAGGGCGCGGCCGCACCACCTCTTCGGCAGGGAACATGGACAATTGGTGATCTTGATCTGCGCGCGATGTCTGTGCCCGAGCTTCATCTGCATGGGTTTTCAAGGCTGCAATCAGCTCATTCGAAACTGCTGGGGCTTGACGGTCCAAATGCTGGATCTTTGGAACGCCTGAAACGCTCGGATACTGGATTATCAAAGCTTCTCCGAGGGTTACATCGCTGAGGGCGCTGGTCTTGTGCAGGATCCCAACGCCAAGGCCGATATCTTGAATAACCATGCCTACGTCATTGACCGTGACTCGCCCCTCATATTTCACTCCAGCCACTGGAGCGCGGATCATGCCGACAACCATTGAGGCGCGATCTTCAATGCTGTCATGAATGACCTGGACCAGCTCGCGCGTGCCGAACTTTCCTTCGAACACGAAATCATTAATCGAATCGCCGAGCAGTTGAGCAGCAGCAGCAAAGGGTTCCCGCAGAACACCCTGGCCCAAAAGCTCATGGGCAATTGTTTTGGCTAGGCCAGCAACTACGTTTGGGGGCCACTGCATTGCCTTGGCGTGCTCAGACACGGTGATCTGCCGGAGGAGGTCGGGGTTCGTAGGGTGGCTGATTTTGGGATCCGTTGAGCGCACGCGAGCGTAGCCCTTGGTAATCGTGGCAAGCTTCGGCGAGTCAGCGTTGAAGATTTGCATGCGAAAGTTCTTACCTTCCGCCAGGTCCCGCACCTGCTTATCCTTCAGTCCACGCATTTCGCTCCAGACTTCCGAGTCTTCCGGAATGTCGTCCATGATGTCGCTGAAGGTGACATCCTTTTTCTCAGGTTTTTGAAGCATGTCCCAGTCAAAGTGCATCCCTTTAGTGACGCCGACCAAGACCCACCTGTTACGGGGTTCCAGAGCGTTGAAGTCTTCACCCTTGAGGACAGTTTCATGGGTGTCATAGCCCAGATCTCTGAGCTGTGACCGGAGGATGGATGCACTTGCCGAACTTGCGTATGGAATCACGTTTTCAAAAAGCACGAATGCCGGATTCGCTCTTGCAAGGATTACCAGGGCGGCAACAATCAGATGACCGACCTCGGGATGTTGCTCTGGATGTGCGGTTCCGCGCTTGGCACGTCCGGCAACACTCGCACCGCTGCACGGAATACCCATTTCCATACCATCTTGCTTTGGTAGGACCCGCATGGCCATGTCATCAAAAGCCAGCTCCTGCATAGGTGCGGCTAGTGGGGCCGTTGTGGGGTCCCAATCATCGGACATGGCGGCATGTTCAAGTAGTTCGGGTCGTATCTCGTTCACAAAACCTTTGCGTGTGGCGATCCCCGCCGCTTGCAATCCTTCATGTACAGCTTTCGAGAGGAGACCTCCCCCGTGGGACAAACTACCAATTTCGAGTGGTATCCCATTTTGGATCTTGTACTTGAGCCGATTCAGGCGCTCTTTTTTACGTACTTCAGTAGCCAAAGGGAGCAGGAAAATTTCCCCTTTCCGCTGCATCACTCGAATGGCAGACATCCCGTCAAATAGCGCAAGCAACTTCGTGCTGTTGATATCAATTACAGGAACCGGGTCGCCAGTTACCCTGTGCGGCTTGCTGGAAATCTTGCGGCTGCCGTTTGGATTGGCCTCGATCCGGAAAACTCCATTCTTCAGATGAATATCGTATCGATCACCAGGTCGAAAGCCAGCCGGCGAAACCTCAGTGTTTTCAAGCCAAATTCTTGGCTTTCCACGGTTCTCACCCATATTTTTGATGTGATAGCCACGCAAAGCCGCTGGCTGATTGGGGGACTGAGGTTCGGTGCCGGACATAATGTTCGCCTGCTGGTAGCTATTACTAGGTAGCGTAATATTAAACCGTGTGTCGCACCATCAAAAAAATGAGCCAATTTAATTGCAGTGTCGCCAATGATATCGTAACGTGATATCAAAGCAATCTGCTTTCCAATATTGAGGCTCAAGGAGAAATGCCCAAATGAATCAAAAGACGAACGTTCTCGATCTGGACCTGAAGCCTCGCACTTCAGTTAAGGCAGTGGCCACAACCCGAAGCGCATCAGCTCAAGCCGCGCTGAACAAAATTGCATCCACCTTTATGGATATCGTAACGAAACCAAATATCGGGAAGCGCGACGAGGGTGACACCGAGAAACACCAAGGCATTTCATATGGTGCGTACAACGCGATCAGTTATCGCGCCGCAGACGGTACGGTGATGCACTCGTGCGGCACGGCGATTACGGAGATGCGAGCGCAGCGCCAGCTAACTCACAATGCGATTGAAATGCGTTGTGATGCGTTGGGTCTCGTCATCTACGTAGGCGGAGTATCACAGGTGAATCCGGCCGAGAGAACGATCATGCAGGCCATCCGCTTGGCTTGTTACCAGCACAAGTCGACGAAACCCGAGATCATCACGGTCGCCGACTCGCTGGCGCTTTATCGAGAATGTCATAACGTGTTGCTCACGACATTCAATCGGCTGGCGCGCGCCTACAACCTCGCCGGCTTGACGAAAGATGATCTTACTCTTGTGTCCGATTCCGACCGGATGCCAAACATTTTGCTCACCGAGCCCGTGTGAGTAACAGCTTCGGCCGGCCCAGTGGTACCGCGTGATCACCAATTTGGCTGTGGCACAGCGGCGCATGGATAAAACCGTTCCCGTATTCAAGTTGCCAAAGCAGGGTATAAAATCATGAAACACTGTTCGGCACGCACGGTATTCCGTCGATGCTGTATCCCGCTGCCCCTGGAGCAATAATTTGACCTTCCGCATTGGCGCCTTGCCTTTGGTGATTAGCGCTGCCGTTCTACACGGCTGCACAACACCACCTCCAACACACAGTTACGATCAGCCGTTCTACATCCAGGCGCAAACACAGGCCGATTTGGCAGCTGCCCAGGAAGAGCCGGCAACCTATCCATCAATGGTCCCAGGTGAAAGCGAGGCGGTGCCGGCTGGCAGTGGCTGGAGGCCGGTTAATGAGCCTGGACTTGACCAGCAGCCGAGTGCGGCCGCTCAGCTATATGCATCTGCATTGAAAGCTCCCAGCGACGCATCTCGACTTGCACTTCTCCAAAAAGCGGCAGAAGCCGGCAGCCCCAGCGCGCACTATGACATTGCAAAAATTTACAGTGAGGGGAAGGTGCTTCCACGGAACCTGGCGCTAGCGCAGGAACACTTGCAGACTTCGGCCAGCCTCGGGGATGCTGAGGCAACACGTGTACTCGGCTGGCAAATGGTGCGGGGAGACAACGGCCCACAGAACCTAAACGGCGGCGTTGCACTCATGGAGGTTGGTGCACAAACCAGCGTACGAGCGCAGCGTGAGTTGGGCATGCTCTATGCCGACCTGTACGACGGCTATCGCTTCGGTGAAACCGCCAAAGGCGAAATGTACCTGGTGCAAGCCTACAGGGCTGGCGACGTCCCAGCAGCTGTGGCGCTTGGGCGCCTATATATCCGCGAAGGACGACAGATCGATTCTGTGGCGCCGCTGTCATTCGGAAGCGCCCACGGCGACGTTACAGCGAAGAAGCTGGTTCGTGGCCTAGGCTTAGAAGTCGACAGCTCATCGACGGAAGCGAACGTAACCCAAGTTGATGATGCAGTGAGTGGTGAACAGTTCTATCTTGAGGCGAACGCCATCATGCTGCGTAAGCACAGCGCAAATGATGAAGGAAGGGCTTACGCTTTGTTCAGCCTTGCCAGCGAGCGGGGTTACAACTTGGCCAAGGTTGAAATGGCTGCCATTGAGGGAGTACGGATACAGATGGATGCGTCACGCGGAACTGCGTGGCTTGAGCAAGAGAAGCAAGCGATTCTTGCTGGCGGTCGCTAATTGCTCATACGTGCCGAGGAGGGCGCGCCTTGCGCTCTCACTTTCCGATCCGCGCGTTGAGGGCGGCTACCCATTCGGGAAATTTCTCCAGGGCGGAGGGAAGGGACTGCACATCCTGCGTGAATTCCAGCCATTCATCGCTCTTGGCGTCATAGGCGCTCACTTCGAGCGACTTGCTCGGATCGGGATTGTGAGTCTGATGGTAATCGCAAATCTTGAACATTATGCCATCAACTACTTTTTGCTCGGCCCAGTAACCCCCGCCAGTTGCCACCAACTCAAACCCTGCTTTTTCCCAAAGCTGAGCAAACATTTCTTTGTCCATCGCGTCAAATCTCCAGTCGACCTTTGCAGTCGTGCATTTCTTAATTTCAGCCGGCATGAATTGCGTCATGGGTTAGATTCATTTGGATAGGCTGCCATGAGCACGTCGCGTACCAGGGGTTGCCATTCCAAATCTGCAAGCAGATCAACAAGTGACTTGCGTTCGTCGCTCCAAGCCATAGGCGACCCCTCATCACCAAGCAATATCGGCCCGGTGTAAGTAGGTTCAAGATCAAGCTGGCGTGTGATGCTGTAAGTATCAAGACTTTGTGAACCTGTACCCTCAGCGCGCCAGTGAAACGCAAGCTCAGCATCGCGAGTAAATCGAAGCACACAATTCCCGGCAATTACCCCTGAAAACCGAGTGCCGGAGCGCGTTAATTGAGGCACTCGGTGGGTAATAGCAGTGATCGTGAAGGGGAATGCTTTGAGCCCATCAATAGTGATCGAATTAAGCATCTGAAGTCCTTGAATGAACAGCTGCAAGCGCGCAGGCAAGGGTTAACAATAACCTATGATAAATTATATATGCAAATCATTTGTAGGAGGGAGGCGCTCTGTCTTGTCCGATTTACAGGGTCGCGTTGCCACACCAAGATTCAGTGCTTGATGGCTTGAACATTTAGGGCGGGTAGACAACCATGCACCTGTCTGTATCGGGCGCGGTATCCACGCCCTGTAAGTGCCAAAGGCTATGAAGGGTAGGTCAGATGTAGGTGTCCAGTCATCACTCAAACAGCAGAAGTGACCGACGACACAGCATCGTTTGCGGCCGAGGAGGGAGCCCAAACTGCGTTGTTCAGCTCTTGTTCTTCTTCGTGAGCCTTCTTGATGCGATAGTGGATTTCAGCCTCAAGGTCGTCATAGTTGACGTTAAGGCTGGCATCGTCTCGCAGTCCACCATAGTTGAAAACTACGAGATGTTTACGGAAGCCTTTGCCTTTACGAGCGCTAGGCATCTTGAAAAATATTTTCCATCGACTGTCGTTAAAGTTTGGCAGGGTGTCAGCTTTAGCCGCAATGATGTGGAATGTCGCGTTGAGTTGCATTGTAAGAATACTGCTATAGGATTCGACTTCTGTGCCTTCAATAGATGTATAGGGGACCAGTCCATCAGCATTGAAAAACCAAATCCCTTTATCCTTGAGTACCATCAGAGTTTTCGACCCGGCTTTACGATTCAGCCACGCCATGCCTAGGTACCATAAAGAACAGGTGAGTAGCAGATAACCGAGGCCATTAGAGTCCATGCGGAACCCTTGGATGGCGAGAACCAGCATTGCAATGCCACCTAATAAAGCTCTTACAGGAACCCGGCGACGCTCTGTGAATGGCATATCGTTGCTAGTACTTTTCATTTGATTCCCTTTTACGAAATAGGCGCGAAAACCGCATCCTGAAACTGATTAAGGCCTGCTTTCAGGCCAGTTGTGGTGTGCTGCTTTACTCTTCTAATTCAACGCCTCTGCGCAACTGCTGCATTGACTCGCAGGGCTTTTGAAGCCGCGCCCCGCTTACCTCCTCATTGACCATGAAGAGTTTCCTTCCTGTTTGAGAGCACCCACGATGCCAAGCGTCCATGGGGGGATTGAATGACGGCCAGCGGCCAATCAGGGCTTACGCCGTTGGCCGCAACACGTGCTGCATCAGCCTGGATTGCGAGCGCTGTAACTACAGATTTTTCGACGCTACCGCCTCGCTCCGCTGCTGCTCGCAAAACTGCTTTGTCACAGTCTGAAAGCAGTATCGTTTTGCTATCTGCAAATTCGCCTTGGTTGCTACGACAACGCTCCCACATTTCCAGGGCCCAGGCGTCAGTCGGGAACTGAACTATGATTCCAGCCCTTGCGGTGGCCGTCGCCTCATCAGTTTTTTTGACCCAATGTACAAACTGGATGCCTACCAGGGTGATCAGCGCTACCGCAAATACAGCTGCTGTGCACCAGAATGCTGTTGGAGAAATTCGGTACTTTTCTGCTTCCATTTCGTTTACTTACCTTGCATTTATGGCGATAAAGCCACGCCTTGGTATTACCAAAGCCCCCGATAAAGGCGGGCTGATGGCGCTAGGGGGTTCTCTTTTGAGTTCCGCTTGCGACTGTCTAGCCGGCATCGTGCACCTATGCACAGAAACCCTTGATCAAGGGCTTCCAACTGTCTTGGCGTTGCTCTTGCAGATGCAGGTCGCCAATAATAACAACACATAGGATCACTATACCTTGTTTTTTTAGTGTGTTGAGGATAGCCTCTAGAGGCTAATTAATGCTCAAGCCGCCCTGGAGCGGGTTGCCCCTTCATCCTCACAACAGGCTCGCCAAATATGCTCAATCTTAAAAGAACCGTTATTGCGGTGTGTCTAACACTTGTGTTGCCGCTCGCTGCGTATGCCGACACGACTTTTTCTGGCCGAGCAGTTCGGGTGCTGGACGGGGACACGATTGATGTTTTGACGGGAACGAATGATCGCGTTCGCGTACGCCTTGCCAATATTGACGCTCCTGAAAAAGCACAAGCATTCGGACAAAAATCAAAGGAAAATTTGACCCGCCTTGTTGGAGGGCAAAATGTGAAAGTGATCGATGTCGGGGGTGATCAGTATGGACGTCGAATCGGAAGGGTGATGGTTGGTGCAGATGAGGCCAACGTTGAGCAGGTCAGAGCAGGGTTGGCCTGGGTTTACCAGCGTTACAACCACGACCCTCGATTACCGTCGCTCGAAGAAAACGCCCGACGCAATCGAACTGGATTATGGCTGGACAGTTCTCCGCAGGAGCCGTGGACTTTTCGACGCGCGCGGTAGGCAGAGCACGCTGGACATAGATCCAGCGTCAGCACAATTGAGTGAAAGAGTTTCTGGTAGGGTTTGAAATGCGCCCAGTTGAAGTTACAGAAAAGCAGATTGTCGATGCAGGTAATCAACTCGTAGGCGAGGGTAGAGCTGTGACCGCGAATGCTTTGCGCGGAAAAATTGGCGCGGGGAATCCACGCCGGCTCATAGCTGTGTGGGAGCGCCTGTCAGGGAGCAGGTTGAACATCACGCAGGAATGCTTACAGCCTCAATCAATCGCTCCTGATGCGGCTGGTCGGATAAAGGACGCCTCCCGCGCAGCGGTCAACAGCTCTGTTCGAGATTTAGAATTCCAGTTGGCGGAGACTAGGCGGCTTTTAGAATGTGAACGGCAGCGAGTAGCCCAGCTAGAAATCACTGTCAACGCGGTTACAGACCAGTTAAACGAATACAAGCAGCGTTGCGTCAGCTACGAGACCTCTGCAAAGCACACCCAAACACGGATAGCTGACTTAACTGCACGAATTGACGAGCAACGAGGAGAACTGCATAGAGGATCCCAGGCGCGACACTCCTTAGAGCAGGCGCTGAATCAGCTTCAGTCCAGCTACAACGCACCAAAGTAATTGGACACCTTTGCCTGGGTGATCACCTGGTCCTCAATGCATCCCATCGTGCACCTGCACCATCCCCCGCCGTGTATGGAAGGTTCTTGCCTTCAAAAAGGGTTCGAAAATACCTTCTGACACTAGGTTCAATAGAATGATACGCTGCCGCACGAATGCCTAGCCTTAGCAGTGGGGCCGGCCACGTTTCTGGACCTGTTAGGGGCCTGGTAGCAGGGCCAAGTGAGCAGATCAAGTATCCGGACATGGGATTAAAAGTATGAGTTATCGTCACTGGCTTTTTAGTGCAGTGCTGTTTGGAACAATGATGAGCACCCTTTCGGTGAGCGTCAGCGCAAAAGAGCTGGCGCCGAACAGCGCCGATCTACAGTACTCGGTAAACGTCCCCACTATGCAAATCGCCATCAATCCGGGAGGGGGCGGCTGTGTAGGCGTTGAGACATGGGACCCCACAGCGGGTAAGTGCACCGAGGCTGAGTACATTCGCGATACCGTGAGAGTTGTCCAAGTGAGCCCGAGTCCTGCGACCGTAGCTTCTGACGGCACAGCCAGCATTCTGTCCGCCACGGTAAGGGACGGCCTTGGTCGCCTGGCGCCAGCAGGCATTGAAGTCTTGTGGTCCGCGACTTTAGGCACTCTAACCACCACCAGATCCATCACCAACTCAAGCGGGGTAGCCTTTGCGTCGATATCAAGCAAAGTAGCTGGCGCCTCCACAATCTATGCAAAAACGACCGTTTCTGGTAACGCCTCTACGGGCGTTACCTTCAAAGCCATGAATCCAATAATTTTGAGCTTCACCGAG